>JAAYVR010000182.1 GCA_012517065.1 Verrucomicrobiota bacterium
GCAGCGCGCTGGAGCAGGCAACGGCTTCGGGAGCGCGGCCGTCCCCGGCCGCATCAACCTGATGACCGATCTTACGGCCAGTTTCGTTCAAGCAAATGCGGTGCCCGAACATCCACCGGCCGGAATGCCCAAACAACGTGTCTGTCCCCATATGGCCTCATTCGATCCTGCCCCTGATCCCAATGGTTTCGCACGTGCCGCCGCGGATGCAGTGGGCGGTGGTAGGCGCGAAGCGTTTGGAGTGCGGCAGCTTGCTGCCGCTTTGTTCCTATGCCCATACAACGAGCCTGTCACTTTATCCGACTCACCCCAAAAGCTCGCACCGTGGTGACAACCTCACTGGCGGCCAGAAAAGCAGATACGGAGAAACTGGCCAAACTCGCAGCCTGAGAATGCTCCCGAATATGAAGGGGTTTTTAATATATTGAGATAGCCCTTCGAAAATACCTGTTTAGGAAACATGCGGGGTGAACATGGCCAATCCGCGGCCATCGGTTCCATCGGCAAAGAAACCTATCAGTCGCCTCGCCTATTGGAGCCGTGTCGTTTGCTTGGGCCGTCAGAAACGCCTCGGCTGCTCTTGACAGCACTGGCTGGCACGTCCGCATCGCCTCTGACCATGCCAAACATTCGCCCCAACCCCATGTTTTTGCCACCCATGTTTTTGCCACCCATGTTTTTGCCACCCATGTTTTTGCCTCACATCTTTCTGCCCCCGATCTTTCTGCCAACCATGTTTCTGCCAAAGATATTTCTGCCCCCCGCTTCGACAAACAATTATGTTCCTGCTCCTCGATCTTTCTGCCCTGTCCAGACGGAGCATGTATCTCACACCACTGCTGCGCCATGGTGCAACATTGACAATATTTAAAAATCAGATTCAATTTTTCTCATGCAAATTGAGAGTCTCAAGGTTTTCTGTGATTTAGCAGAAACGGAGAGTTTCACCAAAGCCGCCCAGATCAACCAGATAACGCAATCTGCCGTCAGCCAACAGATCAGCACCTTGGAACGACAGTTCAATACCCTCCTGATCGAACGCAGCAAAAAGCGTTTCCGTCTCACGCAGGAAGGCCAGGTCCTTTATCAGGCGGCAAAAGAAATCATCCAAAGATTCGAAACAATGCGCTGCCAAATCCAGGACCTGAAAGGTGTCATCGCTGGAACAGTCAGGATTTCAACCATTTACAGCATCGGATTGCACAGCCTGCCGCCGTATGTCAAGCGTTACCTCAAAACGTACCCGAACGTGAATGTGCACGTCGAGTACAGACGTCCTGAACAAGTGTACGAAGACGTTCTCGGCAACGCGGTCGATATGGGACTGGTCGCCTGCCCCGCTCGCGACCCGAAAATCGACATCACCGCATGGAATCGGGAGCCAATGGTGATCATCTGCCACCCGCAACATGCGCTTGCACAACACCAAAAGGTGAAGCTCAACGCCATCAACGGCCAGAAGTTCATTGCCTTTGAAGCTGGTGTTCCGACCCGAAAAGCAATTGATCGGGTTCTCCGCGAACACAATGTCCAAGTCAAAATCGTAATGGAACTGGACAACGTCGAGACGGTAAAACGCGCTGTCGAGATCGACGCCGGCATAGCGATCGTCCCCATGAACACCGTCAGCCAAGAAGTCGCCAAACAAACAATCACCGCCGTAAATGTCGAAGATGCAGAACTCGAGCGCCCGCAGGCAATCATAGTCAAAAAGCACAAGGTGCTGTCCAATGCCGCGCGCTTGTTCATTTCAATGTTGAAAGAAACTTAACTTGCAATTGGACCATGCGTGCCCACTGGCGGAAAGTCTTATGCGATTAAAAGTCCTGGCCAGTCTGCTCGTGGTGTCTTTGGCAATAAACGCCTTTCTCACGTGGGAACGATTGCGCTCGAATCCACCTCAAACTGTCCTGCGCCGCGAGTTGGCCCCAATCCGCACGCTCGCAACCAACATCCTGCGTCCAATCCGGACCAACATAATCGTCCGCCCCCAATTCCTGACCTGGCGCGACATAGAATCAGATGACTACGCCACCTACGTGCAGAACCTCAGAGCAATCGGTTGCCCCGAGCAAACCATTCGCGATATCATCGTCGCCGATGTAAATGAGCTATTCGCCCGCCGCAAAGCCACAGAGTTGTTCAACCCAGCTCACGAATGGTGGCGGTCCCAGCCCGATCCCGACCGTATCGCAAAGGCCGCAGCTCAACGTCACGCCCTCGAAACAGAACGGCGCGCCCTCTTAACCCGACTCCTCGGTCCCGGATGGGAACTCTCAGGCAACCTGTTGACCGAATATCCGGATAGCCCGACCACCCTTGACGGTCCCCTTCTGGGCGACCTCCCACTAGAAACAAAACACGCCGTTCGCCAAATCGAACTGGATGCCAAGAACCGCGAACAAGCATACCTCCAAGAGGCAATTGAACAAGGTGTGCCCCCTGACCCAGCAAAGCTCGCTCAGCTCCGCAAGGAAACTCGCGACGAACTCGCGCGTGTCCTCTCTCCACAGCAGCTCGAGGAATACTTGCTCCGCTACTCCGACACCGCGGAGAAACTGCGCGGCGCACTCAAGGATTTCGACCCGTCCCCAGACGAGTTTCGGCAATTGTTCCGCGCAGCAGACGCCATCGATCAGGAACTCATCAGCATTGCGAACTCAACAGACCCCGCCAGTCTCCGCCGCCGTCAGGAGCTCGAAGCCCTCCGCGAAACTAAAATAGCAGAAACTCTCGGCCCCGACCGCTACCGGCTCTACAAGCTGAATCAAGATCCGCTTTTCCAGCGCGCCAAAGAAACCGCACTCAGAATAGGTGCCCCACCAGAAGCCGTCGTCACACTCTATAACATCGACCGCGAAACTGAGCTGGAAAGACGCCGCATCCTCGCAGATAACACCCTCACCCCGGACGAACAGGCTCTCCACCTCACAGAGGCCGACAAGGAACGTCTCAACTCGATACGCAAGGTCCTCGGCGAAGAAGCATTCCGCAAACTCCAAACCGAAGGCCCCCCATAACCCGGAAATCCCATCGGCCGACCGACCAAATACACCCATCACACCCATCGCCCGTGAGAATCTTCAATCCGGTTTGATGCGCCTGTAATCGAACCGAGTCGGGCTCGTTGACTTGCACCATCACAAGGCCTACTTTCTGCCATGAGAAAGAACATCGTTCGATACAATGCAAGCGCTTTCAAATAGCAACAGCACCAAGTCAGATGCGAACCGTGTCCGCGCGCTCTCCGATGAAATACGCGCGCTGAAAAGCAGGCTTAACGCGGTCATCCTCGCACATAATTACCAGGTACCAGAAATCCAAGACCTCGCCGATTTCGTCGGCGATTCCCTCGGCCTGTCCCAACAAGCAGCAAAAACCGCGGCCGATGTCATCGTCTTCTGCGGCGTACATTTCATGGCCGAAACCGCAAAGATTCTCAATCCCGCCAAGACCGTTGTATTGCCTGACAAGGACGCAGGTTGCTCCCTCGAGGAAAGCTGTCCGCCGGACCAGTTGCGCGCGCTTCAACAAACAAACCCGAATTTCTACACCATCGCCTACATCAACTGCAGCGCCGCCGTCAAAGCAATCAGCGACGTAATCTGCACAAGCGGAAACGCAGTCCAGATCGTTAACGCCGCTCCGCCCGATCGCGACATCCTGTTCGTGCCGGACGAGAACTTGGGCGCGTGGGTTTCAGAGCTCACTGGCCGCAAAATGACCCTGTGGAAAGGCAACTGCTACGCACACGTCGAGTTCCAGCGAGACGGCATCCTGGCGCTCCGTGAGCGTTTTCCAGATGCCAAAATCGTTGTTCACCCCGAATGCCTGCGCGAAGTGCGCGACATCGCCGACGAAGTCTGTTCAACCGAGAAAATGATCAAGTACTGCACGGCCAATCCCGCGCGCAGATTCATCATCGTTACCGAGTCAGGCATCCTGCACCGCCTCAGAAAAGAATGCCCCGGCAAAGAATTTATCGCGCCACCCATATACGATCCCATGCGTATGCCAACTGACCGATGCCGGTGCAGCGAGTGCAAATACATGAAACTCAACACGCTCGAAAAACTGCGCGACTGCATGTTGAACCTCAGCCCGCGCGTCGAACTTTCACCGGAAATCATCGAGCGCGCCAGAATCCCCATTCAACGCATGCTCGAGATCACCGCCAAGAGCAGCTCACGCTGATACCTCCATAGCCCGCATATTTTATACCCTGAGCAGTCTGCGAAACGGGTGCCTGCAGGCAACCAAGGAATATGCGGGCCACGGACATCTCACCGGAATGAAGCTTTGGGTGTCTTGGGCTGGTCAAGCGGTGAGATTCCCGGGCTAGCCCAGGCTTCGCTTCAGACCAATCACGCTGTTGTGCCAATACGCCCGAAGGGGCCTTGCCTTGCTCAGCGCCTTGCCAAGCTCGAAGTTCTGATTTTGGCGCGCCAGCGGCCAGATGCCGTGCCTTAATTTCATTCAACGTTACATTAGTCAGCGCGCACCGGTTTTTTCTTTGCTGCGCAATGTCGGTGGATACTCTTGGGGCGTGACGGTGCTGGAAGTTATCCAGAAAAGTACAGAGTTTCTGGCGCGAAAGGGCGTTGAATCGCCGCGATTGCAGATCGAGCTCTTGCTGGCGCATGTGCTTCGGATGCCCCGGCTGAAGCTGTATCTGAGCTTCGATCGGGAGCTGACAGAAGCCGAGTTGGCGACACTGAGGGAGCTGGTGATGCGGCGTGGGAACCGCGAGCCTTTGCAGCATTTGGTGGGAACGGTTTCGTTCTGCGGGTATGAGATTGCCGTGAACCGCAACGTTTTTATTCCGCGCCCGGAGACGGAGCTGCTTGCGGAGCAGTGTTGGATTTGGCTCGATCAATCGGGGATTGAATCGCCGGCGGTCCTGGACGTTGGGACTGGGAGCGGCTGTCTTGCGATTGCATTGGCATTGCGCTGTCCGGCTGCCAGGCTTACGGCGGTTGATATTTCCGAGGCGGCGCTGGTTGTTGCGCGATCAAACGCCGCCCGGCACGGCGTCGAGGATCGGATAACCTTTGTCTGTGGCGACGCTTTTTCGGCAATATCGAAAGGAACGCGATTTGATCTTATCGTGAGCAATCCGCCGTATATTCCGACAGAAGAGATTTCGCGGCTTCAACCCGAGGTAAGGGATTATGATCCTCGAATAGCGTTGGACGGTGGAGCTGATGGGCTTGGTTTCATACAGCGACTGGCCGTTGAAGCGGCTGATTACATTAGTCCGGAGGGGCGGCTGATGATCGAGTTCGGCGACGGGCAGGCCGAGCTTGTGCGTGGGATTTTCGGTTCCGCAGGATGGAATGTTGAAGATGTGAAGGTTGACGATCACGGGTGCCCTCGGATACTGGTTGCGCGGCGGTGTTAACCGTGTGAGATTGGCTGGAGTGGTGAAAACAAAATGTATGCATTGGTGATAGATGGCGGGCGGCCTCTCGAGGGGCAGGTGCGCATAAGCGGTGCCAAAAATGCGGCGTTGCCGTTAATGGCTGCCGCCATATTAACACGTGAACCTTGCGTGATTCGCGGGATTCCGAGGTTGAGCGACGTTGCGTTCATGGGGCGGATTCTGACTTCGCTTGGGGCCAGCGTTCGGTTCAACGGCGGTTCTGTCACAATTCAAGCATCACGGATTCGCGGGTTTGCCGATTATGATCTTGTGCGGAAGATGCGCGCTTCGGTCTGCATTCTTGGGCCGTTGTTGGCGAGGCTTGGTCATGCGCAGGTTTCATATCCGGGGGGTTGCGTAATCGGGCCGCGCCCAATTGATCTGCATCTGAAGGGCATGCGCGCGCTTGGGGCCGAAATCACGATTGACGGCGGTTATGTTTGCGCGCGCGCGGAGAAATTGCGCGGCGCGCCGATCTTCCTCGGTGGCCGAGCTGGCCCGACTGTGCTCGGCACGGCGAACGTGATGATGGCCGCAGCGCTGGCCGAGGGGACAACCGTGATCGACAGTGCCGCATGCGAACCCGAGGTGGTTGATCTGGCCAACTTCCTGAACGCGATGGGCGCCAAAATCGCCGGTGCAGGAAGTCCCACAATCACAGTCACCGGCGTCAAAGAACTGCATGGGGCGACTCACGAGGTTATACCGGACAGAATCGAGGCGGCTACTTTTGCCATAGCAGCCGCTGCAACAAAAGGCGAAGTCACCCTTACGCATGTCCGCCCCGAGCATTTGAGGTCGGTGTTGGACAAGCTCATGGAAGTGGGTGTCGAAATTTTCGAGAACGGCGAGAGCCTGACCGTCAGGGCTGCGGGTCCGTTTCGTCCAAGCGACATAACGACTCAGCCGTACGCGGGATTCCCGACTGACGCGCAGGCGCAAATGACGGTTCTGATGACCCAGGCAGACGGTGTCAGCATCATCACAGAGCGGATATTCGAGTCGCGTTTCATGCATGTGAGCGAGCTGGCACGGTTGGGGGCGAACATTGCGATCGAGGGGCCGAGCGCCGTTGTCAAGGGACCCACGCCATTGCGGGGTGCGCCCGTGATGGCCAGCGACCTTCGAGCCTCAGCGGCGCTTGTCATCGCTGGTCTTGTGGCACAGGGTCGGACACGGGTGCGGCGTATTTATCATCTTGACCGCGGCTATGAAATGATAGATGCGAAGTTGCGAAAGCTTGGGGCAAGAGTGCGGCGCATTTCTGAGTGATGAAATTTTTCCTAACAGTTTTGCTGATTGCCCTGATTGCATGGGGCGGGTGGCATTTCTGGTCGTACATAAACCAGAAAATGTCCGCGATGAAAGCTGAAGAGCGCGGTGAATCAGGTCCTGCGCCTGGCAAACTGCCCGGGATGTCGGCCGAACTGGAAAGCGGGTACGAAGACGCCAAGCGCGGAGGTGCGGAAACCCTTGCAAGGTGGCTGTACCAGCACAGAGGCCAGATTCGGGACCCGCGCCTTGCGGATATCGAAATGGATTATGTGGTTCTTGTCGGTCGGACGAACCAGGCTGAAGCACGCCGCGTGTTGGACGGCATTCGATCGCGGATCAAGCCCACGTCACCTGTTTACAAGCGATTTCAGCAGTTAGACAAAGCCTATCATTAGGGAGGCGGGCCAGACGACGCGAACAGCGATGGGTTATCCCACACGTTTGGGGGCCGCCACGCCCGGCACCGTTCGAGTCCCGCCTTTAGGCGGCTTTGAAACGAGCATTCATCGAGCTGTAATACCTCTGAACGTTGAACGTTGTACGTTGCACGTTGAACGTTCTCAACAAGACGACGAAGCTGATCCACCCATGAAAACTCTCAACGTGCAACGTTCAACTTACAACGTTCAACCGGGCCGCGGGTTTGCCAACCGAGTGGCGTTGTCCGCCCACGGCCGTTAGAGTCCCGCCTTTAGGCGGCTTTGAAACGAGCATTCATCGAGCAGTAATACCTCTGAACGTTGCACGTTGAGCGTTGTACGTTGAACGTTCCCAAGAAGACGACCAAGCTGACAAACCCATGAAAACTTTCAACGTACAACGTTCAACTCACAACGTTCAAGCGGGCCGCGGTTTTGCCACCCGAATGCTTTGTCCGCCCACGGCCGTTAGAGTCCCGCCTTGAAAGAAACCTTCCCTCAATGTAAGGCATCCAGTTCCTTCCGTGCGTTTTCCCGCGCTCGCTCTTTCTTCGGGTCGCCTGAGGGCGGTTCTTCTGCAGCCAGTTTCCAAGCTGCGATTGCCTCGTCGCGTTTGCCGAGAGCAGCAAGCGCTTTGCCTCTGAGATAATGAATGTGCGCCTCGCGCGCATTCTCGAGTCGCCCCGTGGCAAGGTTTGCCGGGTACTCGAGCGCTCGGTTGAACTCCGCAAGCGCCTCGGCAGCACGGCCTGCCTGCAGGTGTTCTTCGCCAAGCGCAAGATGCGCTTCTTCGAACAGATCGTGTGCTTCGCGCGCGCCTTCCCAGATCGTTATGCGAACAGAATCAAGCAGCTTGGCTGTTGCCGGGTAATCGCCAAGCCGCATGAGCGACCTCGCAAGAAGCGCTACAAAATCAGATCGTCCTTTGCCCTGTTCAAATGCCGACTGGAGACTGTCGCGGGCGCGCTGCCACGCTTCCTTTTTGCGTTCTGGCGAATCAGAGGCGTCGGCGATGCGGTGCAGAACTCTGCTGAGGTCACGCGCGATGATCGCGTCTTTCGGATCAGCTTCATGTGCCTTGGTGAGATACATGAGCGCAGAGTCAAGATTGTTGTCGAGCGTAAGAGCGGCCATCCCGAGAGCGCGATTTGCTATGGCGGGTTCAACACCGAGTTCATCGGCCTTCTTCCACATCTCGCGTGCCGCATCATGGCGCCCGAGGTGAAACAGAAGATGCCCAAGAGAAAGCGCAAGTTTTCCGTCGCGCGAGTTTGCATTGTACTTCGCGTAAAGCTCCGGCAAATCCGTGTAACGCCATGGCCAATCCTCAGCCATCAATGCGTCATAGCGGTCCATCACAGAAACGCTGTTCTGACGTCTCTTTGGGCCTCGCGCGGGGGATTCTGAGGCGGTTCGTTCGCGCCCGTCTTCACTCATTCCATCGATAGCCAACGACGACAGAATTGCCCGGCCGCCGATGTCGCGCACTTGAGCGATCAGGTTCACTACGGATTTGCGGTCCGTGCCTTCAGGCACAACGAAAGAAACAATCGGTTCGGTGTCCTTGTTTAATGCAAGGACAAGGCGGGAAAACAAATCAAGCGGGTCAACCTCGAGGTTCTGCCGCGCAAGCGAATCTGAAAGTTTGGTCTTTGTTCCATTTCCCGCGACCCGGGCGCTCAAGCAGTATGCCAAAAGCCCACGGCAGACAGGATCAGCCTGCCATGGCCCGGGTTCGCCAAGTACCTGCGCTGCTTCTGCTACCTTCGAATCTCTGATCAGCAGCCTCGCCACAAGTGCGCGTGCCGGGATTGCAGTTAGCGGGTCGCACGTGGCTTTCCACGCCGCATCAAGTGCTGTCTTGAAGTGCTGTTTGGCATCGTCTGGAGAACGCCCTTCAAGGTCCAGTCTGTGCTCTGCCGCGGCCAGCGCGTATTGCGCCCGGCCAGAGTTGGGATCAACAGCAATTGCGGCACGTGCGTAATCTGCCGCACGCGCAGGTGCGCGGTCCATCTCGATGTTCGCCAATCCAACAAGAGCGTCGTAGCACTGAGGGTCTTTTTCGAGCGCCTTTTTGAAATCACGTTCGGCATCATCAAAACGCGCCAACAAAAAGTGCTGCCATGCCGATACCACAAGTTCCGCAGGTGTTTCCGCGGCTTTTTTGCGCGGCGGTGGAGTCCTTGCGGGCAGGTCCAATGGAAACACCCATTCCGCAAGAGTTGTTCCGTCTGTCGTGATGCGGATGAGAAGGCGCTTTGCATCTTTGATGTCGGCCGTCACGTCGGCCGGGCGTTTTTGATCAATCCTTGCGATCTGATTGAGCAACACCTGTCGGTCGTCGCTGACGCGCACGAGTGCATTGGGCCATTCACCCGTGCCGAGCATTTTGAGAACAAGTCTGCCATTCTCGAGCTTCACGCTTGCGGCGAGATTTGTGTTGGCAAAGTCAAAACCGCCAATCCCGTGGATTGGGTACCACCATTCCTGCCATGAAATTGCTTCACACGGATCAAGTCTGCCGACGTCCGCCTGAGTCGTCAGCGGGCCGGTTTGAACCTCGTTGTACGGGCCGTCAGTGTCGGTAAGGTCTGCCTGATGCATCGTGCCGTAACCGCCCCACCCCCACGTCCACGCTTTCTTGCCTGGCAAAACATGGTGATTGGCGCACGCAACAACGCCGCGGTCAAGATCATCATTGTAGGAACCGAAAAAGTCCTTGTCGCATTCCCACGCAAAGATCGAGGCGGCATCTTGGTAATTTGTGCCGCGAGTGAGGTCTTTGCCCTCATGAATTGGCCAGTTGAAGAACCGTTCGGCACCGTGGTCGGTCCCAAGCGTCATGGGGTAAATGAACCTGAACCCCTTTGTATTAAGCACTGCAGTGCAGTTCCAGAAGTAGTATGGCCGAATGCTGTCGGTCGGATTGTACATGCGAATGCGCTCCTCGATAAACGAGCGGCCAGGTCTGAGTGTCACGACGACGGTCCATTTCGTTCCATATATTCGCTCTGTTTCGCCTATGGCAACGGACTGTGAGCCATCTTTGGCAGGCGGCAGAATTACGAAATCAACGGGCTGCATGCAGCCGACGGTGTGACCTTGCGGCCCCGTATTCCATTCGATCCCGCCGGATATCCAAGCTCCGCACTGCCCTATCAGCGCGGGTTTAATCACGTGATTGACATAGAACATTGGCTGACCGGTCGTCTTGTCGATCACTTCATGCACACGGCCCCCAAGATCCGGCAGGAACGTAATCCGAAGACAATCGTTCTCGAGCACCACAGTGCGATATGCACGATTGGTCCGGTCACGGCTCAAAAAATCGAGCATTGGATATGGGTAGATGTTCAGCCTATCAGTCCCGCGAAAATACGGATGCGTGACACCCGACCATGGGTACGTCGGAAGCTCGATTTGCCCGCGCCATGCCCGCACCGGCGCCGAAGAAGCATGCGCACTTTGAACCGCAACAGCAATGGCAGCAGTCAAAACGCAAAGGCCACACAGACGGAGTCTTCTGAATAGAACGCTGTTCATTGGACAGTAATATGTTGTTGTCGGAAGAGTACCGGCTTCATTTTGCTCCGAAACAATAAGATCGAACAGCAGTTTTTTTCTTTGCCAGAAACGGCCGCGCTGCACATGCTGGCCACATGGGTACGAGGCGTGAAGCACGCGAACGTGCATTACAGTTTTTGTTTCAGTGTGACATAAATCCGCCAGAGGATTTCGAGGCGGCATTGACGTTGTTTTGGGAATCCCAGCAAACAGCGGCAACCGGCAAAGAACAAACCAGTCAAACCCGCGACAAGCCGGCAGAAGCCCCTCTTCAAACACCCGACCAAGATGTAATCCGGGCCTTTGCCAATGACCTGATTCGCGGCGCATGGCAGCATCGTGGCAAAATAGATGCCCTCATCACAAAGCACGCCAAGAACTGGGATTTGTGCCGCATGGCTGTGGTTGATCGGAACATCCTGCGCATCGCCATTTATGAAATGCTCTACCGCGAAGATATTCCACCCGTCGTAAGCATCAACGAAGCAGTGGACATAGCCAAAAAGTATTCCACCGAAGACAGCGGCGGTTTCGTAAACGGGATTCTGGACAAAATCCGCACCGAAATCTTGCGGCCGGCGCGAATCGTGAAAGATTAAGACATGTTTGCTGACTTGCATTTGCATTCTTGTTTCTCGGACGGGACGTGGACGCCTGAACAACTGGTCGAACAGGCGCAGCTTCACAATCTCAATGCTCTGGGTCTTACAGACCATGACACTGTCGAGGGATGCGCCAGAATGTCCGAAGCGTGCTCGAAACACGGTATCGCATTTGCCCCTGGCGTTGAAATGACCACCGAGTTGGATGGAGAAGAACTCCACATTCTCGGATACTTCATCGACCCAACAAACAGTGACCTCCTGTCGCAACTCGCAAAATTCCAGGCCGCCAGACAACAGCGCGTCAGGGAAATGGTCGCCCGGCTCAATGACCTCGGAATCTCATTGCATCTCCAGATGGTTTTAGAACTGGCAAATTGCCATTCGCCCGGCCGACCTCACGTTGCCCGCGCGCTTGTTCAGCAAGGATTTTGCTCGAATCACGAGGAGGCATTCGAAAGGTTTCTGAAGAAACACAGACCAGCCTGGGTCCCAAAATGGAAAGTGCAAACGCCAAATGGCATTCAGTTGGTCCACCAGGCCGGCGGGCTGGCAGTCCTTGCCCATCCCGGCCTGAACAGGGCCGATCGCATGATCCCTTTCCTTGTTGACGCAGGCATCGACGGCTTGGAATGCTTTCATCCCAAGCACTCCCCGGGCATGGCGGCGCATTACACCGCCATCGCAAAACAGCATGGGTTGCTGATAACCGGCGGTTCCGATTGTCACGGACTTAACAAGGGCAAAGCCACAATTGGCACGGTGCGCTTGCCCCACGATTGTTTTCAGAAACTGGCGGATTCAGCTCGGAACCGGCAGTCCGCCTCCGGCCAGCAAGGCCGAGAGAACAACAGCGATGGAGATTTGCCCATCGCCGATACAGCAATTTTGAAGTAGCAGGTTTGTAAAGAATGGGACTTTTTCAGAAACTCAAAGAAGGCCTTGGCAAAACTCATTCGCGCCTCGTACATGAAATACGGCGCATCGTCACCGGTTCACCACGCCTCACAGGAACAACGCTCGAACAATTGGAAGCTGCCCTCCTCGGAGCTGACATCGGCCGAGCGGTAACAGCGCAGATCGTCAATTCGGTCAAAGAAGCTTATGAGTCCAAGGGAAATCAGGGCGCCGACGTCCTGAGCATCGCACGCGATATCGTCGAACGCAGCTTGTCCAACCACAGCACCGACCTCGCCCGCGCAGAGTCAGGACTGACGGTCGTGTCTGTTGTGGGCGTTAACGGAACAGGCAAGACCACGACCTGCGCAAAACTCGCTGAATATGTGAAAAAACGCGGCCAAAAACCGATGCTCGCCGCGTGCGACACATTCCGCGCCGCTGCAATCGAACAGCTCAAATTGTGGGGGCAACGCCTCGACGTTCCCGTGGTGGCAGGTACCTACAACGCCGACCCTGCGTCTGTTGCGCATGACGCTGTCACTGCCGCCATGGCGCGAGGAGCAGATTATCTGTTTGTGGACACCGCAGGCCGATTGCATACGAAAAACAACCTCATGCAGGAACTTCAAAAAGTGCACCGTGTCATGGGCAAAAAACTCCAAGGCGCGCCGCACGAGGTCCTGCTCGTTATTGACGCA
The DNA here is from genome assembly GCA_012517065.1 of Verrucomicrobiota bacterium. Lineage (GTDB taxonomy): Bacteria > Verrucomicrobiota > Verrucomicrobiia > Limisphaerales > J093 > JAAYVR01. The sequence continues at coordinate 12,881 of JAAYVR010000182.1, forward strand.
ACCACCGGCATGAACGCACTCAACCAGGCGCGCGAGTTCCACAAGGCAGTTTCGGTCACAGGGCTCGTTATCACCAAACTCGACGGAACAAGCCGCGGCGGCATGGTTGTAGCGATTCACAAAGAACTCGCTCTCCCGGTGAAATTCATTGGCGTTGGCGAGCAAATCGATGACCTCCAGCCTTTCAATGCCGCCGATTTTGCTTCAGCGCTTTTTCAAGTTTAGCACGCCAAGATTCATGTAGCCCTGCACGACAGTTTGTGGGAAAGACTCACTGTTTGTCACCCCTCATGCCGCCATACCATACGCCCTTTTTTTCATCTCGTTGAAAGTTGTACGTTGTACGTTGCGCGTTGAACGTTCCCGATCCGTGGCCCGGTCTGGTTGCCCTTTCGATAACGCTCAACGCTCAACGTTCA
>JAAYVR010000183.1 GCA_012517065.1 Verrucomicrobiota bacterium
GGAAATCACTCCATCCTGGCCTCACAACCCCATCCCAACACCAAGCCGGTCATCCTCTTCACAAACCTTCCAAAATGACCTCGTCTCCTTTTGCTAACTACAATCTCTCCCAATTTGTCTCGTTTTGAAAACTGCACGACACCTGAAAACTTTGTGCTTGATAGCGGTGGCGGGGGTAGTGTACAAGCGAAACTGTAATTGTTGATCCGGCCAACGCCGCATTGAGACTGGCTGCCCGGCCCGTCCCAATAGCCCGCTGCGCCAGACCACACAAACCGGAAGCGGTTGCCATGAATAGATCACAGGTGGTTGGAGGATTGTGTGCTTTTTTGGCGCTGGCACCCCTCAGTGCAGGCGAATGGAAGAGCTCATGGAAGTGTGGGGTATGGAGCCTGGAGCGCTGATTAGCACCGGTGAAACGGGTTCCGAGCGTTCGCCTTAGATGAAGGCTAAACCAGAAAAACCTGCAGAAGGAGTGCGCTGGTGGTTCATCTTGCCCGCGGCCTGTGCTACCCTCTGGATGTGTGCCACGGCTTACTTGGCGCTCTCTATGCGACTCGTAAAGTGGTCTTTCGCAGTTGTCGGTCCGGAACGTCTGCGCAAATTTGCAGATGCGGTTGACCCGCTGGCCGGATCGGCGGGAGGTTTGTTGCTCATCGTTGGCTATTTCGCGCTATGCCTGTTCTTGATCTTCGGCCCGTATTGGTTTGCGCTCCGTTACGTTGATCGCAAGTTGAAGGAAAGGAAGCTCTGTAGTAAGAAGGGCGAGGTCGAAGCGCCAAGAGCAAAGGTTCGCCCCTCATGACCAGCAGCAAGATTTGGGACTACGGGTACCGGCTCCGGAGCACGGGCAGCGGGCTGGGGTCGAGCGGTCCGGCGCTGTGGTCATTCGAGTACGAGTACGACAACGTGGAGCGTCGGACACGGGCCAAATTGGCCGACAGTTCGGCTTGGAACTACCAGTACGACGATCGGAACCAGGTGGTCAGTGGCAAACGGGTTTGGTGGGATACGACCCCTGTGGCCGGGCAACAGTTCGAATACAGTTACGATCCGATCGGGAATCGGACTTCGACCAAGGTCGGGGGCGACGGAAACGGGGTGAACCTGCGCATGGCCAATTACACCAATAACGCGCTCAACCAGATCACCGGTCGGGGCGTGCCCGGCTACGTGGATGTGATCGGTGCGGCGACGGCCAGTGCAACGAATGTTTCCGTGAACGGTCAGCCAGCCGATTGCCGGCGGATCGAGTACTACTGGAAACAGTTGGCGGTGAGCAACGGCAGCGGTCCGGTGTGGCAGGGCGTGACCAACAGTGTCACGTTGAGCAATCAGACGGCGACAGTGACCGGTTGGCTGCTGGTACCGGGTGCAGGGCAGACATTCAGCCATGACGCCGACGGGAATCTGACCAACGACACGATTTGGGCGTATTGGTGGGATGGGGAGAATCGGCTCAAGGCAATGGAGGTTTTGGCGAGTGCGGCGGCGCAAGAAGTGCCGAGGGTGCGATTGGAGTTTGGGTACGACTGGCAGGGTCGGCGCCTGAGCAAGGCCGTGTTGACCAACTGGAACGGGAGCATTTATCTGACGACGAACCTGACACGGCTTGTGTATGATTTATCTGCCGTCGCTCCGACGGGCGGAGACGGCCAGGCAGGCGGCTGGCGCCCCGTGGCAGAGTTGAACAGCAACAACGCACTGATTCGGAGTTGCGGGTGGGGATTGGACCTGAGCGGGGAAATTGATGGTGCTGCTGGGATTGGCGGATTAGTTGAGGTGGCGGACCATTCGGGCTGGCCGCCGGGCCGTCATTTCACCGTGTTTGACGGCAACGGTAACATTGTGGGATTGGTGAAATCCGACGGCACAGTGAGTGCCCGGTACGAGTATGGTCCATTCGGCGAACCGATTCGGGTGACCGGGGCATTCGCCCGATCGAATCCCTTCCGCTGGAGCACCAAGTACTGGGATGAGGAGACCGACTTGGTCTATTACGGCTACCGCTACTACTCGCCGAACTTGGGCAGATGGATCAGCAGGGATCCGATCGAGGAGCGTGGCTTGCGAAATGCATACGCGTTTTGCTTGAACACAGCGCCGAACGGAGTGGACTCAGACGGAAGAGAGTTCACACTAGCGAGCACGGTCAAAACAGTCGGAGTATCTTCCGGATTCGGAGGATTTGTTGGCTGGCTTCTGGCTCCGAAAGGCATGAAACTTGAAGGACTCTTCTGCGGCATGGGTGCGGGTGGCTTGGGAGCGCTTGGTGGCATTGGATTTGGCGCAGTGTTGGAAGCTTCTGGATTGCCTGCCTCACTAATCTCCGTCGCATCGTCTTCCTTTTCGGCTGGAACAGCGACTTACATTTCCATCGCTGCCAATAACTACCGTTTCAGCCTCACTCCGAGCGAGGCATTGCTAGTGGGAGGCGCGGGCGCTGGTAGTGTTCTCCTCGGCGGACTTGTGGTCAAGAACGCAGCGGCGCGTGGCGCGGACTTGGACGAGTTCATCATCGACCTGACAGTCACAGCTTCGGCCACGATGGGCATAGGAGTCGGAGAGGTCTATTTCGGCGCCATGGAGCGGGCAAAGGAAGAAGGCCAGAATCAGATTGGCAGATACATTCATAGGTTGAACTCGGGAGAGGAAGAGCCGTGACACCTCATTCCAAAATGATGCGGGCAGTGGCTTTCTTAGTGTGGGCCTGCCTTGGCATGCTCGCCGGCTACTGCGTACAGCGAGTTAGTACGCGGTTTGGTTTCATGGAATATGTCACTGGTTGGATTTGGGGTCACGAAATGACTGCTGAATATCAGGCTGTTCTGAATGTGTTTGCTGGCCTAGCTGCTGCCTGCCTAGTGTGGTGGCTTTTGGGGCCGACATGCTTGCTCGACGCCGTCTTTGTGAGACGAACAAGAGTCCCCCCACCTCCTGGTAACGTTGGCGTCTCGAGCGGAGGTCGCAGCTTTCGATCCAAAGACTGAACCCCGCAGACGTCCTGCGGACGGGGTCAAGGCCGCATCGATGAAACAGAATGGGAACGGTTGTATGTTCGCGGGCGAGTTCGGCTCCGTGTGGTCCACTTTGAGTTCCATAGTTGACCAATCGGATTGATCCGGTTTATGGTCGGGATCGTGTGGTGATGGACGGACAGTTTGAAAACCCGTACCAGGTCACCACTGAATATGTGTTCGACCCCGAGACGGGCCGGTTGTCAGAAGCGCGCACGTGGCACAGCAGCGGGGCCGGGACATCGGTCACAAACAGCGTTAGTTACCAGTATCTGGCTAATTCTGATCTTGTGGAGAAGATCACCGCCAAGAGCAACGGTTCAACCGTGATGACCAGCAGCAAGATTTGGGACTGCGGGTACCGGCTCCGGCTCACGGGCACCGGGCTGGGGTCGAGCGGTCCGGCGCTGTGGTCGTTCGAGTACGAGTACGACAACGTGGACCGTCGGACACGGGCCAAATTGGCCGACAGTTTGGCCTGGAACTACCAGTATGATGATCGGAACCAGGTGGTGAGCGGCAAGCGGGTCTGGTGGGACACGACTCCTGTGGTAGGTCGGCACCGGCCTAGTATCTTGACACTGAAGTCACGTTACGTGTTATTGCGGCGTTGTGCGACGCATTACTTTGCATGTCACGGACGATGACCGGCAGCGGCTCGACGGCTACAGGTTTTCAGGCAAGCACTCAGCACGGGAAGTTACTCGCGCTCATGTTCTGGCGGCCTTGGACAAGGGACTGAGCGACAAGCAAATCTGCCAAGTGCTTGGGGTGAGCCGGATGGTGATATGGCGAACGCGGTCTGCGTATTTGGACAAGTGGTTGGAATACGCGCTTGAGGACGCGCCGCGCAGTCCGTCCACAAACCAATACCAGTTGTCCGTCGATTCCACAGCCACCTGCTTGACCCGGTCACAATACGGCTCCAGCGCCCTGTTCACCGCCCCAAGGTTCGATTCCACTCACCGTTGCATCATCCGCTTACCTTCCTCATCGCACAACACCAGAAAAACGTTGTTTTCGTGCAGGTCAGCGCCGCAGGACAATCCACTCTGAGCGTCGGTTGTTTGCATGTTTTCCCTTTCGCTTGGATTCGGTCCAAGCGAAATCATGCCTCAACCGAAGCTCGCCTAAAACCTCCAGGTGATTCTCACATCTAAACAGTTGACAAATGGATGCAGGTGCCGTTGTCCCCGTGTGCTGTAGCGAGACCGCGTCGGATCGATGTTCCCGACGTGTGGTCTCATGTGATGAATCGCGGGCACTCGGCAGGTGCTTGAGTCTGATCCGGCGCGTAGGCAGTTTGCTGGCATGCTGAGACGCGGAATATCAAATGCTTAGACGCAACCCCATTGCTTTTCCCACCAGAATCAATTGTTATGACTTGACCCTATTGCCCGGCTTGGGGCGCGGCAGAGAAGAGTTGACGCCCGCTGCCATCCGACCGCGCGACTACCCGACCGGCAATCTGACGTTGAATCGCGACGTTGATTCGTGTATCTTCTGGGCTGTGCCAATGACATTGGAACAAATCGTTGAGGAAACGCGCCACCTGCCCGCCGATGTTGTGGCCGAGTTGGTTGACCGCATCTTGCTGGAGCGACATGGAGGCATAGATTCGGATGTAGAAGCCGCTTGGAAAACCGAGATCGACCGGCGTATCGAGGAGATCGAAGCCGGTAAGGTGCAGGGCATTCCCGTGGACGAATCGCTGGCCCGCATTCGCAAGATCGCCGGGTTGTGAGACACACGATCCATCCGGAAGCGGACGCCGAGTTTGCCGAGGCCGTTCGCTATTACACTGAGATCGCTCCTAATCTGGGGGTGCGCTTTTACCGGGAAATGGCGCGGCTCATCCGCGACGTGTGCCAACCCAGAACGCTTCCGCAAGTTCGACCCGCCTGCACGTCGCCACTTCAGCCGGCGTGTAGGCGCGCTTGTAGGCCGCACAGAATCGCGGCTGGCTCAAGTCGAAGGATTATCCAGATGCGGCCTCTGGCCAACCGCCCGCGCAGGAAGGGACCGGCGAATTGAATTGGAGTACGACCACCAAGGGCGGCGAATTCGGCAGACGGTCTTCAACGACCGTGACGATGGCCAGGGCAGTGAACTTTCCGACACCATCTTTCTGTACGACGGTTGGAATCTTGTTGCTGAACTGAACGCCAACGCGAGCAATGCGAAAGTACGGACGTACGTGTGGGGCGCCGACCTGAGCGGAACGATGCAAGGCGCCGGTGGTGTGGGCGGGCTGCTGAAGGTCACGTATTACGGTGGTTCAACCACAAACGCCTTCGCGGCCTACGACGGCAACGGGAACGTGATGGCGCTGGTTGATGCCTCGAATGGCAGCGTGTGTGCTCATTACGAATACGGCCCATTTGCCGAGCCGATTCGAATTTCGGGGCCGATCTCGAAGCTGAATCCGCTTCGGTTCTCAACCAAGTACACTGATGATGAGTCGGGGTTCTTGTATTACGGGTATCGATTTTACAATCCGAGCACGGGAAGGTGGCTGAGCAGGGATCCCATCGGGGAACTGGGAGCGGTAGTAATGATGTTTGAGACGAAGGACGTTGACCTTATCAAGCGCGTCTTGCCGGCGTCACCAGAGGCGAGGCGCATGCTGCTTCAGAATCGTTATTACGGAAGCAAGCTGACGTCCCTGAACCCGACTTTTGGTTTTGGGCCTCGGGATAAGGATAGTTTCGTAGTTCCGCTGTATGTTCTTGTTCAAAATGATCCAATTCTGTCCTATGACCCGGATGGCAATGTCGCACCATGGCTCGCTGGCTGCGCTGTTGGTTGCGTTTGGGGCGGTATTGGAGGCGCAACCGGAGGTATGGGAGGAGGCTGGAAGGGAGTTAAATGCGGCGCACTCGGGGGAGCAGTTAGCGGGTGTTGTTCAGGAGCTATCTGCGCCAGCCTGCCGAACTTCTGCATCGCAGGGTCGTGTCTTTGCGGAGTGCTTGGTTCTATTGCGGAACAGGCATGTTTGGGCAGCCTAAATTACAAAGATCCTTGCGTATGGCTCACGGTGTCTGGTTCGGGTATTGCCGGTTGCTTGGCTGGCATGGCAGAAGCCACGGAAGAAGCGACAGCAAAGGTGATAGCCTTTGTTGTCGGGATGGATGTTTCTGCCCTCTCCAATTTCTGTGGCAAGTGACCCTATGGATTGGAAGGTTGATGCATTCATCTGGCTGGTTGCGATGTTCGCAATCCACTTCTTGTGGCGCGATGCTCGAAAAACTTGGGCGCTGAAACTTTCACGGCTTTGGATGGTCGCTTTCCTCCTCGTGCCGCCGATGCTGCCGATAGCTTGGCTGTCCTTCACCCATGAGACGGTGGAAAAAAGCCTGTTGTGGCCCGTAGTGTGTCGGGCAGCCGCTTTGAGTAGTGCTCTCACGTCGTTGATGCTCTGTCTCGCCTGCTCGCGTGGCACAGGAGTATTGAGTCGAATGTCCCGACAGTGGCTTAAATGCAGTCGCAAGAATCCTTGAGAGCCAGCCGGTGTCCGACCAAACGGTGCGAAGGAATTTAGCACCGCTCAGGCCGCGCGGACAGTTAGTCGGCCACCCGCGCCTGCAGATTCAATTGGCGATCTTTGTCGAACAACAGTCGAACGCCTCCGCGACGAAACTTTTATTCCTAAACCCGCGTCGTGTCTTCCGAGCTGTCTTCTTCTCGCGCTTCAAAACCTCACCGCAGGCAGTTTATCGACCTGTCCCGCGTATGTCCTGACTGTAAGTCCAATGTCTGCATGACCAAGTAGCTTCGACGCAATGAATATCCCGTGATCCGCAACCGCCAAAGACCCATAACATTTACGCAAATAATGAATCGGTTTGCTGTCCTTCACTCCCTTCCCCCGAAGCCAACTGCAAAGCTGCTGATGCACCAACTTCGGATTACTCTCGATCACAGGCCCTGTTCCACGCGACGATTCCAACACTTCCCGCACAGGATCACCCACAGGCACAATCCGACTGATTGATTTTGGCCGAAGACCTCTGGCAACTGCAGCTTTTTGGAACCTGTCCAACAACTCTTCGATTGTCATGGCGGCGTGTTGGGCTGGGACGATGCTGTTACCTTCCCAGCCGTGTTGACGGACAGAAGAAACCAACTGTTTAGCTCTTTGGAGGGCGAGCCGGTAATCTGGGGTATGGAGAGATCGGCAGGTACGTTTGCCCTGGTGTTGGAATCTGACGGACCAATTTGGGCTTTGGACGCGTCTGCCGTCTGGCTTGATAGCGACGGGGCGACACAAATCGAAGCCACGTTTTCTCAAGTGTGGTTTGCGGGAGTTTATGCCATTAGATGCTTCTATACTGTGCAAAGCCTTGCAAAGTGTCAATGCAAGAGAAGACCTTTATTTTGAGCACACTATGCAAAACTATGCAAAGCTGTGCAAAGTTATGCAAAGTGGTCTATAAACAAACTAAGTGTCTGTCACCATTTGGCCCCGTTGCCTTGCACCGCTGATCCCGATGGTTTTTCAGGCGCTGCCGGGGATGCAGTGGGCGTTGGCGGGCGCGAAGCGTTTGGAGTGCGGCAGCTTGCTGCCGCTTTGTTTTCATGCGCCAATAACCTGTTTGTCCCCATGCCGCGTCATCCGCAAAACCCCTTTCGCGTATTCCGCGTTTTTCGTGGTTACAACCAACCAAACCATCGGTCGCTCCTTCCCAAATCCGCTCGGTTGCATGAGACTATTCTGTCCAGCCCGCAAACCTCACCACCTGACCAGACCACGAAACCCGAGGATTCATCCCGATGAGAAGTCCGGGCGAATGGGCTTGGATGGGCACTGTGCCAACCACGAAACACACGAAACACACGAAAACGGTGCTGGGATAGTCCGGGCTTTCAGCCCTTGGATTGTGGGAAGTGATGTGGAAAAGGTCCTTGTCGTGGGGCTTCGCCCCACGCTGGTATGGACCGCGCCTTTGGCGCTTCGATGACCGACCAAGACAAGCGTTTTGTCCATGCCTGCGTAGTTGATTGTTTCAGCCATGAACGCCCCTGACTGTGTTCCAGACCGTTGGTGTTCGTGGACCAATAACTCGAGGGCCGAAGGCCCGGCCACATAAGTGTTTGAAAACGTTTAACGTGCAACGTACAACGTTCAACGTTCAACGGTATTACTGCTCGATGAATGCTGGTTTCAAAGCCGCCTAAAGGCGGGACTCGAACGGCTGCGGATGCAGTAGGCGTTGGCAGGCGCGA
>JAAYVR010000184.1 GCA_012517065.1 Verrucomicrobiota bacterium
GATCTCGAGATGGCCCTTGTCGTGGGGCTTCGCCCCACGCTGGTATGGACCGCGCCTTTGGCGCTTCCATGACCGACCAAGACAACCCCATTGTGCATGGCAGCGTAGTTGATTGTTTCAGCCATGCACACCCGTGACTTTGTTCCAGACCGTTGGTGATCCTGGACCAATGACTCGAGGGCCGAAGGCCCGGCGCCATACCAGCCTGGGCCAACGGCCCAGGTCACAGGCGCCAGATCAGTATCAATAAGGGCTGAAAGCCCGGGTCATGCACGTTTACCGACGATTAAGTATTTGAGAACGTTGAACGTACAACGCTCAACGTTCAACGTTCAGAGGTTTTACTGCTCGATGAATGCTCTTTTCAAAGCCGCCTAAAGGCGGCACTCTAACAGCCGCGGGCATAGCATCGCCCTGGGCGTGGACCGACCCATCGCCGCCAGAGTTCCGCGTTTACGCGGAACACAACCAGTTCACTGAACAGTGCTCATGCCCAGTTTCATGAAACTGTTCCGCCTAAAGGCGGCACTCTAACAGCCGCGGGCGTGCCACCGCCCTGGGCGTGGACCGACCCACCGCCGCCAGAGTTCCGCGTTTACGCGGAACACAGCCAGTTCACCGAACAGTGCTCATGCCCAGTTTCATGAAACTGTTCCCCCGAAAAGCCAGCCCCCGACATCACGCCTCACGTATCACGTCTCACGCTTCACGCATCACCTATCCCCGGTCCTTGGTCCTCGGTCCATAGTCTCTGGTCTTTGGTCTTGGGTCTCTGGTCTCCGGTCTCTGGTCTCTGCTCTCCACTCCCCCCTTCTACCACCCATAACTGACCATAAACCCAAACTGATCACTCGTGTACGTGTAACCCAGCGCATCCGAACTGTTCTCGCTGTGATGATAAAACACCGCAAACCGACCCCGCTTGAGAAACCCTATGCCAAGCTCGACCGACGCATTCCAGCCTTCATCAGATCTGCTCGTAGCCCATTCACCCACCGTTGCTTTGTAATCTGTCCATCGATACCCGCCGCCAACACTCAGATCCATCTTTCCAAGCAACCGCTGACGCAAACCCGCAGTCACGCTCGCTCCTTCCGTCACCTGATTCTGAAAATACGACGCGCTCACGCTTCTGTTAAATCCCACTGACAACGTCGTCACGTCAAACGGTCTGTAAATCACACTGCCCCCAAACACTGGCGACACCTGATCCGACAAATCACTGTCCAGAAACTGTCGTATCTCCGGGCCGCCGTGTCCTTCCAAACTCACCTTGTCCGTCGGACGCCACACGACGCGCGCTTGCACTTGTTCGTACGTCATGTCCGTCCCATACTCGAGATCAGCGTACCCGGCTCCTACACCCAGCCCGCCCGACAACCGCTTGTTGAACTCGTATCCGATCCACTCCATTGTGGACCACTCCCAAACATCCGGATACTCCGACGCAATCCGGACATTCTGATTAACACCAAAATCCAGCGAAGTCTTTGTCCCGAGCCGATACGACGCGTCCAAGCCGGTGCTAAAACTCTCCTGATCGGTTTGTCTTGCGGTTTCAACCAATGTCCCGGACGTCGCCGCGTACGACTGCTGCAATCCGAACACCCAATCGCCGTACGGCACGACACCGCCAAACGACACCCGATGATCAGTGCTGTCTCTGAACCGGTCGCTCGAATAAAACCTGAGCGTGGGCGTGTAATCAAGTCGCCACCTGTCACCGAGCCTGAACGCAATGCCGGGCGAAAACTCGTTGATGGCTGTCTTGTACGTCGCCCCGGGCCGGGCCTGAATACCATCGCCGTAGCTGAATCGATACGTCAGGTGCGGATGCCCTTCGATCGGCCCCCACTTGAACAGGCCTGCGATCCCTGTGATCTCGGGTTCAATTCCGGGCGCGCCCTGGTAAGTAACTGGCGTGCCGGTTGACAGGCTGCTTGCGCTGACGCGCGCCGCAGGTGCGGGTGTAGCGACCGGCGCCGTCTTCTCTTGCGCGGTCGCATTTGGCAATCCAGTTAACATCGACGCCGTCGATACCGCAGCTAATGTGATGATTTTATGTTCCATAGATCATGTCATTAGGAGGCCAATGCAGAAAAGTGCCTGAACCAAGCCATTTCGCTGTTCGACTCCACACGCGTCAGCGCGCCCCGGCACCGCCCTCGGGAGCGCGGCCGTCCCCGGCCGCATCAACCCGACAACCGATCCTACGACCCGCTTCAATCACACAAATCCTGCGCCCGCCCATTCACCGGCTGGTGGCGGCGAAGAATCGCCGCGCTCCTCCACGCGCTCGAAAAAGCAACGGCCTCGGGAGCGCGGCCGTCCTCGGCCGCATCAATCCGACAACTGATCTTGCACTGGTCTCGGTAACACAAATAGGCCCCCCGACGTTGACCGGTTGACGACGAAAACTACGTGTCTGTCCAAGTATGTTGGAAATCCGTGGAATCCGTGAAATCCGTGGTCGCTCGACTCCATCTTATCGTGCTTCGGCGTTTTGACCACGGATGGCGCGGATGACACGGATATAGAATTACACATGAGCCCGTGGTTGTTCGGTGACAGCCGTAAGAAACAATACAGGACGAAAGGGCGGCGAAGCCGCCCCAGACAGCGCGGCGGGAGACAACGCCATGCCCGGCAACCATGGCAATTCTGCTGAAGAAACCATCGAAGCGCGACTGCGCCGCGCTGTGGTCTGTGATCTCACATCCCCCACCCTCCGCGTATCAGGGATATTTCGTGGTTGACGACAGGCTGCATATAGCCTACATTCAGCCCATGCGCACTACAAAGCACGCACGAACACGCCGCTGGCGGTTCGATCCAAGCTCCACGACCTTTGCCCTCAGTCATGCCAAGACATATCTCGGCCGCCTGATTGAGAAGGCGGCCCGGGGCGAACCTGTCTATATCGTGCGTGGCCGCCAGCGGTTCGCCCTACAGTATCTGCCGGACATCGATCCAATCCCACTTCGCCCGCCTGGTTTTTTCGCCAATTGTTATTCCCGGGAAGAAATCCTTGAGGATAACCTTCTGAGCAAGGCTTCAACCCTCCGCCCACCCAAGGACCTCGAATGAACCAGTGGGATATCTTCGTATTCCCCTTCGACCGCGAACGACGTCATCCTGCTGTCATTCTCTCGAACGACGAGACATGTCAGAACCCTGACATCGAAGAAGTCAACGCACTGCTCTGCACTTCAGCCAGAGTGAATCGCGGCCCAAAGCCGACCGAAGAGGTTCTGGAGGAAACCGACGGCATGGATTGGAAAACGATGGTCCGATGCGACAAGATTTATTTGTTGCCCAAGGACCGGTTCCAGGAAAAGAAAGGGTCGGTAAGCCATGAACGCCGCGTTCTGATTGCGCGCAAGATCGTGGAAGTCCTCCGCTTGCCCTTGCACCGCTGACCTTCGCTCTCAACAGCAGCGCAGCCGCCCCACACAGCGCGGCGCGACGCAGAAGCACGCTTGCTAACCGGCGCGGCTGTGTTTAGTGAACAGATCTACTGCGCATGCGCCGCGCTGTGGTCTATGGTCTATGGTCTTAGGTCCATGGTCTCTGGTCTCCAGATTACCCCACAGATTCTGAATACGAACTCTTTCCCCTCGTCACTCACGCAATCTGGCACCCAACTGAATCTGCACTTTACCGCATCAATCGCCGCACCAGTTCCCTCGTCAGACTGCCGCATCTCAATGCACATCCGATCATCAACCTAAACACCAATCCCGGCAAATAAACCTGCGCACGAGGAAGCAGCACAGGCTTCGCTCCCAATCGCAAATTGAATGCATGCCGGCTCCGGGCCAAAACATCATCCATTGGACTGCCTGCTTGCCACTGTTCCGCCGCTCGCCGATCAAACGCCGCAAAATCAACGATGTCACACCCCCAATCTGCTGCTTGGACCATGGCTTCGTAATTCAACAAAGCATTTGCATGCGACTCCGGCGCGGCCTCGTTCCAACCCTTCTTCCAAAACGTGCATCGCCGTCCAAAACGCACGAGCAAAAGACCGGCCACTGGCGTGCCGCGCGCGTGCGCAAAAAAAAGGCGCACATCAGGGTCGAACGCATCCCACAACGCCTCCAACGCCTCGACGCGGTTCGGATTGGGTCGTGCCCCTTGCCTCTTGCAGCTTCCAAGCATAAGACCAAAGAAAACGGGCAGATCACGCCGGCTCCCCTCCAGAACCTGGACACCCCGTCTGACGGCTTGGCGACAATGCTTTTTCGCAGTCCGACTCATATGCGATTCGATTGTCGGCCGCCCACCTTTGACAGTCGCGATCGCCGTTGCATCCGCAATGCCCGGCGCAGGCGACCCCACAAAACCATGCCGCACCATGTCTGCGGTCTGAATCACGCTCGCGTCCGGTGGATGGACCACCAACGCGCGCAATCTCAGTTCCTTTGCGGTTCGGCAGACAGCATCGATCGCCCCCGCGACCGCCTCGGGCGTCTCCTCGGCCAACACTGGTCCCTTGTTAACGAACCCAACAGGACCAAACCTGCTCCGCTTATGGAGTAACATGAACCCGCCATTGATATTGTCCTCTCTCGGCCATACATGGACCTGACCGCGCCAGCCGTCCAATGCTTTCACCCTTGCCCATCTCAATGACTGCTGGAAGTGTCCGCGCGGGCTTTGTCGCAGAAACCTCTCCCAATTCTCCTCCGTACCACCGACCAGCGCCCTTGGCTGTGGAGAGTTACTGCACAACTGTTGAACAATTCCGCTCATTCGCGGAAAAATGTGTGGCAGAAGAATAAGGTCGAATCACATGTCCGGCGTGGTCGAGAACGTTGGCGTATCTCATTCATCCTTTTTCTGCCTCCCCATTTTTCTGCTCGACGCACATGGCCTCTTCCTGCATCCCAGGCACGTCTCTTGCACATCCGTGTCATCCGCGCCATCCGCGGTCAATAAGCTCAAACGAGCACAAGATCGAGTCGATCGACCACGAATGCCGCAGCGCGGCGCTGCCGCAACCAAACGACTCCCGTGAGACACTTGCGCAGCTTTCCAATCATAGCCCTGTGTCACGCCGCGCTGTCATGGGCGACTTCGTCGCCCCGGCGAGTTTGGGTTCGTTACCGAAGCGTTTGAAGGCCGAGGAGTTGAATAATGAAGTAGTTCGTGATGCCCACGCAAATTCACCAAGACAGCAGTGCCGAATACACCAAAGGGAGTGTAATAGGTCGGGCTTTCAGCCCTTGGATGGTCGAAGGTAATGCGGGGCCCTTCGTGGGGCTTCGCCCCACGCTGGTATGAGACCGCGCCTTTGGCGCTTTGGTGGCTGCTCCGGCTACCGGTCTGGGGTGAATTCCAAATCGGCGTCGAATGTTCAACCTCACAAATTGGCTTCATTGTATTTCACACCATATTTGTGCAGGAACAGCCGAAGCACGGCGGTGATTAGAGGGCCGAAGGCCCGATGCATATCCGCCTGGCGCGGAAATCTCACAGGAATGAAGCTTTGGGTGTCTTGGGCTGGTCAGGCGGTGAGATTTCCGGGTTAGAGTCCCGCCTTTAGGCGGCTTTGAAACGAGCATTCATCGAGCAGTAATACCGTTGAACGTTGTACGTTGTGCGTTGAGCGTTGGACGTTCCCGAACAGACAACCCAGATGGTCACTTTGTGAAAACGTCCAACGTACAACGTTCAACTCGCAACGTTCAACGGGCCGCGGGTTTGCCACGCGAACGGCATTGTCCGCCCGCGGCCGTTAGAGTCCCGCCTTTAGGCGGCCTTCACACGAGCATTCATCTAGCAGTAATACCGTTGAACGTTGTACGTTGTGCGTTGAGCGTTGGACGTTCCCGAACAGACAACCCAGCTGGTCACTTTGTGAAAACGTTCAACTCGCAACGTTCAACCGGGTCGCGGGTTTGCCCGACCTAATGGCTTCATTCGCTCGCGGCCGCAACCTTGGTTCCGGCTACGCCGGGCTGGGAAATATGCGGGCTAGAGGAAGCTGCTTGAACGTTGTCCTTTTCCCAGGGCACTCCCAATAATTGTGCGTACCGCTGGGGAGACAGCAAGCGCAGCGTAATCCGCGCGATGGGATTCAGTCTGCACCACGCAGGTTTCACCACAACCTTGCAACCGCGTTGGAGATGAAACTCGTCAATGCACGCCTGCCCACCCACCTTGCGCATGCCCGCGAAAACTTGCTGAATGCCTTTTGCCTGTGCGGCAATCGTTCGGACGGCGTGCAACATCAGACTTCCTACCTGGAGTGCAAATGCAGCCTCGGTCGAGAAAAATGCCGCGTAAATCAAGGTGTCTTCGACAGGCTGGCAAACCGCCACCGCCTCGATCTTTCCGTGTGCAAATGCTGCCAGAACCACCGACTTCGGATGCCTGAACACAGCTTCAGCCCATTCCGCAAACCTCTCTGGCCGCACTCGGTCGGCACGATACGCGTACCGAGTCCGCCGATAGAAGTCAAGGTAAGCATCGTACGCACCAACGAGCTCACCGGGGTTTGTCACCCTGCGCACCTCGAAATTGCTTATGGCCTTGCGCACTTGCCGCCTATGCCATCTGTCCAAATGCTCCAAATCATACTGCGCCGCATCCGGAAAAATCAGAAATGCCATGCGGGAATTCGCTTGGCAGTGGTCTTTGACCGCAAACTGCCATCCGCCCAAAAGCCCAGCACGCGGCGGACGTACTGAGACAGAATTCAACTCTTCGAACGGCACCACAGGCCTGTAAAAGAATGGTCGTACTCGACGCCAAAAAACCCCGTCCGACTCAATCACGCGCTCGCCCATGTCACGCTGATAAGCTGCGTATTCCGGTACAGTCATTGGACAGATTTCAGGCGTCATACGACACATTGCCTACGACGATCGGTCTCCCCATCCCTCAGACAATGCACGCTACCCGTCGTGCATTGAGCGCTCCACGTTGTACGGTGAGCGTTGTACGTTGATCGTTGTACGTTGCACGTTGAACGTTCCACGTTGCACGTTGAGCGTTGTACGTTGTACGTTGAACGTTGAGCGTTCCACGTTGCACGTTGTACGTTGTGCTCTGAACGTTGTGCGTTGAACGTTGTGCGTTGTACGTTGTGCGTTGTACGTTGTGCGTTGAACGTTCCACGTTGTACGTCGAGCATTCCGCGCTAACAACTGTCCATTCAACGTCCCTAATCAGCAGCCCTTTCTCCGTTCCGAATCGATAACTCTCAACGTGCAACTTTCAACGTGCAACTTTCAAATACTCACTAGCTTTTCTTACAAAACTCGAAACCAGCGGTCTCAAAGCGGGATGCGACCAAATCCGCTCTCACACCGGTCTCTTGGTGCTAGCAGAAAAAATTAAAGCAGCCGAAAACATCATTGGCAGAAAAATGGGTGGAAGAAAAACCGGGTCGGAGCACATGCCCGCCGCGGTCTAGAACGTTGCCGTGTTTCATGCACAATCTTTCTGCCCCACATTTTTCTGCCTCCCCATTTTTCTGCCCAATGCGCACCGCATCTTCCTGCATCCCATGCAGGCCCCTTCCGTGTATTTCGCGTGTTCCGCGGTTCAACCACTTCCGCCTATTCCGCGGTCACCCTGTCTTCCCTCGTCTTTCACCTCCTGCCGTCAACGCCGCTAAACAGAGCGTGGTTGGATCAACCACGAAACACGCGAAAAACGCGAAAAACGAACCGGTGTACAGCACCCATGCTCAAACCTCCAACGCCCCCGGGAGCGCGGCCGTCCCCGGCCGCACCAACCCGACAACCAACCCTACGACCCGTTTCAATCACACAAATCCTGCGTCCGAACCTTGACCGATCGTCGGCGGGCAAGAATGCCCGCGCTCCTATCGACGCGTTTCAGGCAACAACGGCGCCAGGAGCGCGGCCGTCCCCGGCCGCACCAACCCGACGGCCGATCCTACGACCCGTTTCGATCACACAAATCCTGCGTCCGACCATTCACCGCCTGGGGGCGGGCAAGAATGCCCGCGCTCCTATCAACGCGTTGGACGCAACAACGGCGCTAGGAGCGCGGCCGTCCTCGGCCGCACCAACCCGACAACCGATCCTACGACCCGTTTCAATCACACAAATCCTGCGCCCGAAC
>JAAYVR010000185.1 GCA_012517065.1 Verrucomicrobiota bacterium
ACATTTGTATTTCCGCCGGTGCGCATTGTTCAGAGCATCTACGGTGCGAAGCCGTAACCGGAAGAACCGTGTGCGGGAAAACCGCTCGCACGGGTCTGTGGGGGAGCCGGTGGGAGACCACCGGCTCTACCCGGATCAGCACCAGGAACGCCGCTCATTCGCGCCGGGCTGTGAATAACTATTCGTTGGCAAGCCGCGTCGCATAACCGACGTTCATGCTCATCAAGACCGGCGCTCTGCAGCTCGAGCTGACCGAGATGCCGGTCAAAGTGCAGATTTCATTGGACGTCGGGCACCGAGACCGCTCGTCGGCCAGCAGCGCAGGCAGAAAGGAACAGACCATGAATTCAGTTACATCGCCTGAAAAGGAAACACCGGGGGCTCAGGAAAAGGTGAACAACGCCGCAACGAAGCTGATTGTCATTACGTGTCTTGTGCTTCTCGGTTTGGTGCCACTGAGTCTGATCCGAAGTGTTCTCTCCGAAAGAAGAATGCGACACCGAGAAGCAATCGAAAACATCACTTCTACATGGGGCAACGCACAGACAATAGCCGGCCCCGTGTTGGTTGTCCCTTACTACCACCAAGTCAAGGTCTGGAAAGAACAATCTGTCGCCGGTCAAACTGAACGAATCGAAACATCCGAACGCGTCCTTGGACAGGCCTACTTCCTGCCGGAAGATCTGGCGGTTGAAGGCGACCTGAAACCCGAGCGATTGCATCGCAGCATCTACGAAGCTATCGTGTTCAGGTCATCGCTCAAACTGAGCGGGCAATTCGCTCCGCCGTCGTTCGAGGGACTCAAAGCAGCCGACGCTGATGTGCAGTGGGACGAAGCGGTACTGATGATGTCCATCACCGACCTGCGAGGCGCAAATCAGACGTTGTCGCTCGAGTGGAACGGCGAACGAATCCCGCTTGTGCCCGGCGGGGCAGCCCTCCCAATCGGCCCAGTCGTGCATGCGCGTGTGCCGGGGGTGACTGCAAAATCAAAATCACTCACCTTCCAGCTCACGTTCAGCGTCAACGGCAGCGAAAGCCTCCGGTTCGCCCCCTTCGGCATGCAGAATCGCGTCCGCCTGACCTCGTCGTTCCCAGATCCGAGTTTTCAAGGGTCTTTTCTGCCCGTACACCGCAAGGTCACACCTGCCGGATTCGAAGCCGACTGGGAAGTGAGCTACTATGGCCGAGCGTATCCACAACGATGGTCAGATTCAGACCCAGATCCATTCAAGGGCGACGCTTTCCGCAATTCGTTGTTCGGGGTGACTGTTGTGCCGGTCGTGGACAGCTACAGATTGGTCGAGCGCTCAATCAAGTACGGCATTCTTTTTCTTGCCCTTGTGTTTTCCGCATTTTTCGTCTTCGAGGTGCGGTGGCCGGTGCGAGTCCATCCGGTCCAGTACACACTGGTAGGAGCTGCGCTCTGCTTGTTCTATCTCGCGCTGCTCTCGCTGTCCGAAGTGATTTCTTTCGGTTGGGCCTATCTGGTTGGGGCCGCCGCTTCGACGTTGCTCGTTGCCGGTTACAGCGCATTCATGCTCGGCGCTGTGCGAAGGGCGTTGCTTGTCGGTTTGGGTTTGGCCGCCATCTACGGTTACATCTATATCATCCTGCGCCAGCAGGATTATGCGCTCCTGTACGGAACCGCTGCTCTGTTCGCAATGCTCGCAGCAGCGATGTACGCCACCCGCAACATCAACTGGTACAGAACCCAAACACCTGCGCAGAAACCCAGCGATATCCCGTGACCCGCCCGAGGTTTAGTCTTACGTAAAATGCTTTCCGCCGACTGACTTCGTCGGCTACAGGAGTAATTTGTTCAGTGGCAGCCGCGGCGGACTCACGTCTGCAATAACGCAGCCGTGTCATCCGTGCCATCCGTAGCCAACTGGGCTCAAGGGAATTAAGATGGAGCCGGGTGCGTATGCACGCGCCATTCAAATATGCTACTCACTTAATCCACCTCTCCAAATCGTCAGTATCATCTCTGTCCGTGAACAACTCGTAGAGATTGCGAACGTAATTCTTGCTGCTGGGACCTGACTCGAATACCCGGCACAACCGCTCAAGCCGCGCCATTATCGCTTCAAACTCAGCTTGGCTCAACGGGCGAGTCCCCAAAACAAATGCTGCGACCTGCCACATGAAATCGTGGGTGAGTCCTGTGCTCCGCCCGTCAGGACGCCGGCGCAAATGGGAATAAACCTGTTGCATCTCATGATCAAATCGATCACCAATCGCATAGCACAGCGAAACCACATGCCACTCCAGAATCAGAAACACATCGTCGTACAACCCGCATTCCTCGATTGGCTGAACAGGTTCCCTGTCTCCACGAAACAGCCCGCTCAGTGAGTCCACATGCCATTTCCAGACTTTGTTGTCATCGGTGAGAAAAACCTCGTGCCGATTCAGCGGAGCAAGCCTAAATGCGTCACGACCAGCATCGCCATGGCCAATTATACCCACGCGAAGACTGGAATTTTCCTCGAGAGAATATTCCGCAAACAACTGCTTCAGCTCAGGAACAAAGTTATCGATTTTGAATAACGGGCCCATGCCCGTGAAGGCTGCCCGTTCTTGACCCGGCACGCAAGCAGCTACACACATCTCTGCCCCGAAAACCTCAGCGGCATGACGGCCCGGGCGGGTCTTCATCGATCGCCCGCCTGGCTTTACGGGCTTCTACCGTATCGTCGAACCACGGAAGACTCGAAACACGCAGAACATCGTGTCTGTCACTCTATTTGAAGTGCACGCGTGATCGTTTTCAGGCGACGCCCCTTCAAATAACTGGATGAGGCGCCGCTCCACAGAGGGCGCGGCGCCTCATCACACAATCAAACGTGCACCGAGACGGAACCTGTCTGCCCTATTTTCTCAGGGCAAAGAACCTCATGGCTGATGTGACAGAAACGTACACCGCTCGTTCGTTGCCCTCAACCACCACAGGCGAGACAACGTCCTGCCACGGCGCCCCGAGCGCATCAGTGGCTATCAACGTCACAGATGACGCGCTGGCGGGCCACGCGATCCGAGCCCCAGTCCCCGAAAGCGCGATGTTCAACCGAACCTTTTCAACTATCGTTCCACCCGCCACCAGTTTAACGTCATCGAGCAAAACCGTGTTATCGCCAGCCGCAGTCTGCTCGAATCGCAACACGCCGGTCTCGCCATTAGCCCTGAACACGCCAGACTTCACAACGTAAGGATTCGTTCCTCCAACCGGCATGATTGACTCGTCAACCAACACCTGATCATCGAATGTCACTTTCAGGTGCGGGGTGTTGCCGCCGCGCGCGTTGACTGCAAAGCTCACGGTGTAGTTCTGGCCGGCCGTGAGTCCTTCCAACACCTGGCTCACGTACGTGCCCTGACCTTGCAGAAACAGGACGCTGTCCTGGTCGGGGTTAACCCCGTTGTCAGCGAATGGGCCAACGCCGGAGATGTTCACTCCGCGCTTGCCGCCACCGGCTTCCCAGCCCGCGATGCCGCCCTCAATGTAACCCGGAGCCGCAACAATACCGCTGGCTTCAAAGCTCGGGTTCTTTACGAGGAGCTGTCCGGAGTCGCGTTGCACAATATTGACACCATCCAGCAATACAGTGACATCACCGGACGTTGTCGTCGTAAACTCGAGGACTCCGCTCGACGCGTTCGGGACAAACGTCGTATGGGCGAAGTAGAACGGATTCGTCCCGCCCACGGCACGAATATCAGGGATGTACAACAGCTCGACCCCGTCGAATTTGACACTCAGGTCGAGCACTGTTCCCGCCGCGGCGCCTCGAGCGTTGTAATGGAACTGCAGCCAATAGGTTTTGCCCGGTGCAAGTCCAACCACAGACTGGCGGATTGTCTTGTCCACCTGCATGAATCCAACCTGATCACGATCAGGCGTCGCGCCATTGTCGAGGAACGGCCTGTTTGCCGGTGCATCGTTTCTGTTGTTGGTGCCGGTGTTGCCCGGCCCCTCAGAAGTCCATGAGGCCAACGGCCCATATCCAGGCCAAACAGTGTTCGAGTTGTCCTCGAAGCTCGGGTTCCTCACGAACGAACTCAGCACCAAAACGGGTATGGTGTCCCGATTGAAACACACGTTCTTGCTGTTTGTGAAACGCAGGGTCGCGGTCCCCCGCTTGATTCCCTTCACTGACACGGCTTGAGTCAAATCTCCACCCGGAACGTAACTCAGTGTGACGGATGAAGTGCCTGCATCGCCAAACCCAACAGTCGCCGGGTCATCACTGTTAACCGTGACAGTGGCGCCATTCTCACCCACGAACTCGGGAGAAGCCGAAACAGTCAAGGTTGAATCAACCAGCCCAACCCCAATCTGAAGGTTGCTAAGATTCAACTCGAGACATGGAATGTTGATCGCCTGACCTTCAACAGAAACGTCATCAAGCAGAATCGTCGCTGTGCCCTCTGCGGTCTGCTCGAATCGAAGGACCGGATTGGCCGAGTCAGCCACAAAAGTGGCTGTTGCTTTGTGGAAAACCTTACCAACGCCAACGGCTGTCACATCGGCATCGAAAAGCACTGCATTGCCCGCTGTGGCTCTCAGATGCGCCACGCCAGCCGAACCTGCGTTGTACCAGAACGTAACCTTGTAAGTCTGTCCCGGGCTCAGGCCGGTCAGCGTCTGACTCAATGCGCCCGGGCCTTGAATGAATCCGACAAGGTCCTGGTCCGGCACTGCACCGTTGTCAGCGTATGCGCCGCCACCAAAATCTACGCCCACAGTGCCCTCAGATGTCCATCCGCTGATTCTTTGCGGGTCAGCTATAACGCCAGGCTGCGGAATTGTGCCACTCGCCTCAAAACTCGGGTTTTGGACAATCACGTTGCCTTCGTCACGCTGAACAATTGTAATCGCATCAATCAACAATGTGCCGTCGCCTGTTACCGCACTTGCAATCTCGAGAAGACCCGTATCCGCCGTCGGAGTGAACACAAAGGTTCGGGACCTGTAATTCTCAGTGCCACCCACGGCGGTAATGTTATCCACTGTTCCAAGATCAACGCCGTCAAACCTGACTGTCATTCCAACAGTCCGGTCGCCGCAGCAATTCCTGACGTTGTACCGGAGCTGCACCCAATATTGTTTGTTTGGAACCAGCCCCGTGATCGTCTGACTCATCACGCCGTTGCCCTGCATAAACGCAATGCGCGCCCTGTCCGGAATAGCGCCGTTGTCATGGAATGGCCCGTCGCTCTGATTCACGCCGCCGCCGCCGGTTCGGTCCCATTCATCGACGCTGCCATAGTGCGGCCAGGTCGCATTGTAGTTGCTCTCGAAGCTTGGATTCGCGACGAACGATCTCCGGACGACCACCTGAATCGGATCGCCATTGCAAACGCCCTGGTCATTGTAAATGTCGATCGCTGTCATTCCTGAACCGACAGCCTTTACTTCAACCGTTTGTTTGGCCGCTCCGCCTGCCGCAAACGTCAGCGTCAAATCCCCGTCAGGTGCCGCGGTGAAAGTAGCCACGCCCGGGTTTCTGCTAACCAATCGTACTTTGCCAGTATTCACCTTGTTAAACGCCTGCGGAACTTGCACAGTGAGGTTCGCAGTTGTTTGTCCCGGACCGAAAACAAGCGGTGACGGCTGGCCATGCACGCACGCCATCGCTGTCACCCTGAAATCATCGAACGTATAAGCCCAGTAATTGCCAGCAGCCGCATAACCTTCCAAAGTGATTCGATTACCGCGGAATCCGGCTGCTTTGGTGTACGTCATTCCCTCGTTGGCAATCTTCACCTGCGTCCCGTTCACGAACAAGGCAACAGTGGCAGGCGACGTGCCGGAGAAATCCACTGCTGAGACTTCGATTCGCACATCAAGCTCGCCCGCTGGCAGCGACTCCGCGGCTCCGTTGTACGCCAGCGTAGCGCCATCAAAGACCTGATAGCCGCCATTGCTCCTGAACAGAATCCCAATGCCATCAGACCCGTTAACCCACATGCCCGATGCGGTTGCGCCAAACACTACCGCCGCCCAATCCGCTGTGCTGCGTGCGGGATCATAAACTGAGGGATCTACCTTGAAGCTTATGGTGAAGTTCGGGCCATCGATGAAATTGTAATCCGGCGACACCCACGTGAAATCGCTCACTGTCAGCATGAGTTTGCTCGACGTGCCGTCGGAATAAATCTGGGTAAACTCATCCGCAGCAGCACCCGAAGCGTGGGCCGGATTCTCCACATATGAAAGTGGCGCTGCAGAACCGGTCTGACGTGGCCCATTGTTCTCGGAATTGATATCGTAAGTCCACTGGCTCACGTTGAAATTGTCATTGAAAACCAGTTCTTCCAATCCAACCCCGGAAGATACACTCACCTGCACCAGCCCCATCGAACATGTGCCAGCCGGCCCGTTAACCTCGATCGTTGTGCTGCCGGCCTTTACCCCTGCGATCTTGAATGTCTTCGAGGTCTGCCCATCTGCTTCGAACACCAGTTTCAGCGCACCGGAAGCATCAGCCCCAACCGGTACAGCAATCGACGGGTCCGCGCTCTGGACAACCACCTCGGCGGATTTGCCGGTGTTCAATTGCCGCGGAATTGTAACTGTGATTTCGTCGCTCTGAAGCCCGGCCACAGCAGTGGCAAACCCCGGCTCCGCCTTGATGCACGGCGTCGCAGTAATCGTCAGATTATCAATCAGGTCAACCCAAGGCCCTGGCCACGCGTAGCTCTCGAGAGTAATGTAATTGGCGCGGAACCCAGTGGTCTTCACATGGCTGCCATCTGGTTGGACTCCAATGATCGCCTGCTGGCCGTCAATGAACATTTTGACAGTAGCCGGACTGCCACGGAAGTTCGCGGTGCTAACCTGAATCTTCACGTGGAAGGGTCGGTCCGTCGGAATAGACACGCCTCCATTTCCACCATACACGGCCGTCGTTCCGTCGAACACCTGTATGTCTCCGCTGTTCCGGAACAGAATGCCCATTCCATCACTGGCATTGACAAACGGCCCCTGCGTGCTGGCCCCAAATACAATCGCACACCAGTCACCCGAAAGAGGCCCGCCCGGATCATTTATCCCAGGGTCCAGATCGAACTCGATCGTGAAATCGCCGCCTTCCACAAAATTGTGGTTAGGGGACAACACGGCCGTTGATGTTATGCGCAGCCAGCCTGCGGCCTCCGGCATGCCCAGTTCAATCAGTCCTTCGGGGGTTCCAGCCACACTGGCGGTGTACGTCACCGGCGCAGCAGTACCGGTCTGCCGCGAATTGTACTCGAAGTTTATATCCGTGGTGGCAGCCGACACATCGAAAGTGTCGCGTAGAATTATTTCCGGATTAACTTGTGCGACCGACACACACGCCATAGCAACGCTCGCAGCAAGGATCTTCAATGGGGTCAGGTTGTTGGTTTTCATAGGCATTCGATAGGCATTCTGCGTTTTCGACGGCTTCTAACAACAACTGCAGCTTACCCCAGTAAACAAACGGTTCAACGTTTTTTTTGCATGGGCGGGCGTTTCTCAGGTTTCTCAATGGCAAAGGCATGACAAACGAAATGCTGTTGTTCCTCTGGCCCGCATATTTCCCAGCCCGGCGCAGCCGGAACCAATGTCGCCTGACGGGCAACGTCCCCCGGCTCCTGCCCCTTCCGGACCTTCAGCCACGCCGGGCTGGGAAATATGGCCTGCGACTTTGTCGCAAGGAAGAGCGCCCTGATCCCAATGGTTTCTCACGCGCTGCCGCGGATGCAGTGCGCGTTGGCAGGCACGAAGCGCTTTGAGTGCGGCAGCTTGCTGCCGCTTTGTTTCTATGCACAAACAACGTGTCTGTCCCCATGTCGGCATCTCCATTCGGTTGGCAAACCCGCGTTGTGACTCAAGAATGGGTGTTACCGAGAGAAATGCCGAAAAGTGCTCCGGTTGACTCAAGAATGGTGTTTCCCAAATGGCCCCTCAATTTGGAAACGAAGGAAGAGCGGACACCCAAAGCCTCATTCCGGTGGGATTTTCGGGTTGGGTATCGGCCAAAGGGCAAAATAGTGGGTTTGCTACGGCTCCAAGAATCCTGCAGGATATCGACATGCGTTTGGCTGGCATCTCGAGCGCCTTGCTGGCAGTGCAATTGCATTGCCTTGCAGGAAACCTGGTCGGATACCTCCGCGACCCAAATTGGTACGCGCGAAAGAGTCCGAGCGATCCTTACGGGGTCGGTTATTACGAGTATGCAATTAACGCCAACGCAACTCAGCCTCTGCTTGCCGACGGCACTGCAGCCACGGATGTCTTCGGCCGATTCCAAATAAGCAACCTCCCCGCGGGAACATACAATGTTATCGCATGGGACGTGTGGTGGCGATCGGCCATGGTATTCGCTGTGCCAGTGCCTGCTTCAGGGAGCTCGGCGACCGTTGATCTGCGACTGCACGCCACCATGTGGGGCTACCCGACTTTCTGGGAGGACACCGGATACCACGAGTTCGGCAAAGCGCAGCTCGCGGCAACCAAAGCCGATCTCGCCGCCGCCGAGCTGAGAATCTGCTGCCTCGGCTCCTCAGCCCGCCTGCACGAAACCGACCCTTCAAAACGAAAAGGGCAAATCGATGAAGCCAAACGTTTCATCGACCTTGCTCAATCATTGAGCGCTCCGTTCGTCCGCGTGTTCGGCGACCAAATACCGCGAAACGAACCCAAGCAAGATGTGGTCAAGCGTGTGCTCGACGGCTTGGCCGAACTCGCCGGACACGCAAAAGGCAGCGGCGTGTCAGTCCTAATCGAATCGCACGGCGACTTCTGCAATTCACCGATCCTGCTCGACGTGCTCAGCCGAACAACTGCCAGCTCAGTTGGCCTTCTTTGGGATGTGCACCACACTGTGGTCTTTGGATCAGAAAAGCCGGTGGATACACTCGAGCACCTTGGCCGCTACGTGCAACACACCCACCTCAAAGACTCACAGCCCAAAGCCGGCGCAGTGCAGTATGTTCTGACTGGCGACGGCACAATACCGTTGGCTGAAACCGTCAGACTGCTCGTTCGACACGGATACAAAGGCTTCTATTCCTTCGAGTGGGAAAAGCGGTGGCACCCGGAAATCGAGGAACCCGATGTCGCTTTCCCTCACTTTGTTGAAAGGATGAAAACGTACCTTGCAACTTCAGCGTCATCCCAACCAACGCAGTAGCAGAGCCTGCAATCGCCGCAGGATTTGCCAGATCAAAACGGGTTGTAGGGTCGGTTGTCATGTCGATGCGGCCGAGGACGGCCGCGCTCCCGACCGTCGTTGGTTTCTCCAACGCGTGCAGGAGCGCGGGCATTCTTGCCCGCCCCCAGCCGGTATATGTTCGGTCGTCGGGTTTGCTTGATCGAAACGGGTCGTATGATCGGTCGTCACGTTGATACGGCCGGGGACCGCCGCGCTCCCGACCGTCGTTGGTTTCTCCAACGCGTGCAGGAGCGCGGGCATTCTTGCCCGCCCCCAGCCGGTATATGTTCGGTCGTCGGGTTTGCTTGATCGAAACGGGTCGTATGATCGGTCGTCACGTTGATGCGGCCGAGGACGGCCGCGATCCCGACCGTCGGTGTTCTCTCCAAGGCGTGCAGGAGCGCGGGCATTCTTGCCTGCCCCCAGCCGGTATATGTTCGGTCGTCCGATTTACCTGACCGAAACGGGTCGCACGATCGGTCGTCACGTTGATGCGGCCGAGGACGGCCGCGCTCCCGACCGCCGGTGTTTTCTCCAACGCGTGCAGGAGCGCGGGCATTCTTGCCCGCCCCCAGCCGGTGAACATTCGGGCGCAGGATTTGCATGATCGAAACACGTCGTAGGATCGGTCGTCGCGTTGATGCGGCCGAGGACGGCC
>JAAYVR010000186.1 GCA_012517065.1 Verrucomicrobiota bacterium
CAAAGACCTTGCCACTCTCAGTCTGCCCGCCGCCATACTGGCTCACCACAGTCACGGTCGGATATTGTGCTGTGCTGTTGGGAACGTTCAAGGCCAAATCCGCGCCAAATGCCCGTTGACTAGCGCTCCCCAGTTCCAGCCGGATGCCCTTCGACACCAGCGCACTCCGCAAGCGCGAATTTGGCGCGGATTTGGAAGCATCCCGCTTCGCGGGCTGCCCAATTGTTTGGTGCCATCGGTCAGGCTTTGTTCTGCCATCGGAATTCCCCGTATTCTCTAGCCCGGAAATCTCACCGCTTGACCAGCCCAAGACACCCGAAGCTTCATTCCGGTGAGATTTCCGGGCCAAAGAAACCCGCGCCCAAACAAGAGAATCTCAGTTTCCAGACCTCACACCGTGCTCCCCTCCGGAGCCGATTTCGGCAACGCGACTACTGACACAGTGTAGAAGATATCACTACTTGTTCGGTTTGGCGCGGGTTTCCCAGAGCCCGCATATTCCTTTGTTGCTTGAAGACACCCGTTTCGCAGACTGCTCAGGGTATGAAATATGCGGGCTAGAGGCATCCGGAGTCACATATTCGCTTCGCTTCACGCAGCATACTTGGCCTGGCGACGAAGTCGCCCATACAGCGCGGCGCGACAAAAGGCGATGCTTGAAACCGCTGCGACCGTTTGGCTAGAGCTACCCGATTGCCGCTGCGCCGCGCTGTCGGAGTAATCAATCGTCTGGAGGTCCCCGGCGGTGTTGTAACTGTAGGTGGTGGTCACACCCCGTTTCCAGACCCGTGTGGCCAGACGGCCTCCAGCCGTGTATGTGTAAACAGGTCCGCCGGTTCCTTCCTGCGCAGGCGGTTGGCCTGACGCTGCATCGGGACTAGAAGGCGTGTCCAAGGTGCAGCGTCAACTGCTCTTTCTCCTCTCCTTTGTGAAGGGTGTACCGCACTCTGAGCCCCCTGCCTCTTCGTTGCTCAACGAGAAGACCAGGTAGTGAACGTTGGTTCCGTGTGCGACGATTCCCCGCTCAGCTTCGACTTGGATGATTATTTGTGCAGAATAATCGCGTTCCTTTGGGATCATGCCAAAAGTCCTCGCATTGAAGTTGGTCGACAAGACGATGATATATCGTCCACTCGGTAGATGTGCCCGAATCTCCCCGGTTTCTAATTCCAGTGGAACGGAAAACGAAAATCGCGTTCCAACTGTTTTCACGATTCTCGCCGAGACATAGCAACAACATGCCAGCAGCAACGCCGCTATGATTGCAGTTCGCATCGTCATCTATTCAGCGCGAATCTTGCCGCCACACTTAGACGTATCCGTGTTACAAACCCCGTCTATGCCAGGGGGTTCGAAGCACGTAAGATCAGGGGATGTTAGGTGTTCTTGGACTGCGCCGCCTTCCAGGCTGTGGGTGTCAGCTCTGCGACTCTGTTTATGGGCCAGTCGCCCAAGCGAGGCAGCACGTCCCGAAGATAGGCTCGCAAGTTGATCTCCAGTCGTCGGCAGGTTTCTACGATCGACGCAATCGCAGCCACTTTCGGTCCAGCCTCCGGACTGCCGATGTGCAGCCAATTCTTTCGGCCGAGCACCAGCGGACGCATCCCGCCTTCGCACCAGTTGTTGTCAATCTCGATCAGCCCGTCGCGCAGATATTCTTCCAATCGGCTCCATTGACCCAGGGCGTAATCGCATGCCCGCGCCAGTTTACACCCAGGCGCAATTTGCGCGCGGACTTCCACCAGGCGCGCTTTGAGCGCAGCCATCATCGCCACACTCTGCGCCTGCCGAAATGCCAACCGCTGCACCGGGTCGAGCCGTTGCTCTCGAGCCTCTTGCTCCACCGCATACAACTGCCCAAACCGCTCGATAATCTCCCGCGGCACAGGGTCCAACGGCGCCAACTTGGCCGCCTCCACAAACCCCCGCCGAGCATGCGCCATGCATCCCACATACACGATGCCTTCGCCCAATTCGTTGTAAGCTCCATACCCGTCGCACTGCAACTTGCCTACAAATCCTTTGAGAAACTCCGCCGGCCCAGCACGCCCACGGCCCATCTGAAAATCAAACACCGTCACTCCTCCCGGCCGACTGTACTCCCACATGAAGGCCCGATGATTGTGACCGGTCCCTTCCCCCGTTTGGGGGGGCATCGTCGTCTCGTCGGCCTGCACGTAGCCGCCAGCAAACAACTCCTTCTTTTGCGCTTTGACCACAGGGGCCAACAGAGCGCCCGCCGTCAGAATCGCCTCGCTGAGCGTCTTGCGGCTCAGCTCAATCCCGTGATCATCGGCCAAGGTGGCGCACTGCCGATAGACGGGCAGATGCTCCTGGTATTTGCGGACCAGCGCCTCGATGATGAATTCACTGGACAGCTTGCTCTTGGGCACAATCTGCGCAGGAACCGGCGCGGTGGCCACCCCTTGTTCTTCCTCACAATGCGAACCGCGCTTCTCGCGCTTGATCACTCGCACCCAAAAGGTGGCTGGCTCACAGACCAACTCTTCCCGCGTTTCATAGCCAATGATCGGACGTTCCCCGCCGCACTTGGGACATCGACAGTCCTCCGGACAGCAGGGAATAATCTCTTCACGCCGCTCCAGGCTTTCTGGCAGCCGTTCCCGACCCTGATGATTGGGACGGGGTTGCTTGGCTCGGGGCAGCGGGTTGTCTTTCTGGGCTTGGAGACGTTGAGCTTCCTGATCGACCTCGCCGACGCTCAGGCTGATCTCCTGCAACATCAGGGTCATTTGAGCGTTGGAAAGCTTTTCGCTCTTGGGGCCGAAGAAGCGCAAGTTAAGCGATCGGATTTGTTCGTCTTTGAGTTCGATGATGCGGCGGAGCCGGACCAGCTCGGCCTGCAAATTGGCCAGGACCTGGGCGGGATCGGCGGCGGTTGTTGATTGCATCATCTAATCATAAATATAAGCATATTCAATGCCAGCATCCATTTTGTCAATACTTTGCAATCATTTTCTTGGCTCTATGCCACCCGCCGCCACCACGCTCGCTCTCGGCTCTGCTCCAGATCGATCCCGCTCAACAACAAGGTCAGTTCCTCGGCCAGTACCTGCAACCCACCCCCCTGGTTCTGGGCAGTGGGCGGCCAGTGAAACGTCCCTTTGGAAAGTCGTTTGGCGCACACCCACAAACCAGTCCCACCATTATCGGACACGTCCGATAACCATCCCAGTACAACAACATGATCCTGATCCCCAGGCGATTGGCGAACACAAACAAGTGACCGCTCAGAGGGTCTTGACCCAATTGGTGAGCAACCAGGTCACTTAAGCCCTCGAAACTCTTGCGCAGGTCGGTGGCGCCGGCGGCCAGGTAAATCCGGGCGGCTAAAGCTCGATCTCTACCCACCATAATGCCGGAAGAAGCCAATCTACCACATCGCTAAATCAGGGGATGGCTAGCCGATTAGTCTCGGTGCCTGTCCTACGAACCACGTCCCCTAAACCTCGCGAAGTGAGCATCTCAACACTACCGTCTGCGAACAATACATGGCCTTGTTCGCCATGTAGGCCAAAGCCCTTAACCCAGCTTGCAGTAGCACAAGACCGCAGAGTCAGAATCGTGCGTGATTGAGCTGATATGTTCCGGTCCCCCATTAACATAGACCGCGGTAGTTCCACGGCGCTGTCCAGTCCGTAGAAGTATGAAATATTGCAGTTCGATACCTCGCACCAATCAGGTGCCGCCCGCCTTGTGTCCTGTGGGCATATAACGCTCAGTGGTGTCGGCAAATAGTGAGTCAAGGCGCGAAAATGGAGATAACAACCTTCCTGCAAACTCACGTATTCAAGGGATCCTCCGGTATTGGTTGACACACAGTGTGGCAGCAGACGGTTGTGGTCAGCCGCATATTCCGCGATCGCGATGCCATCCATCCGCAGGTTATTGGCGCAGCTAATGCGAGATGCTTTGCGCTTCGGAACCGCCAGAAGTGCCATGCCGACAGCACAAACAACTATCAGCACCATCAGCTCCGTTCGCGTGAAGCTATCCTGATTATCGCATGCAAGACACTTCATTTCAGCTGCTTACTTGGCAGAGGAACAACGTCCAACCACAAGTAGTTCTCGGCCGGCTTTTCTGGCTGACTACAATCGGAATACCTCGAGCTCGAGTACACTTCTGACGGTTGCGGGTAACGCACTCTAAACCATCTGTCAGGGCTTTCAGCCTCCGGTCGATCGGCCCAGTAATCGAACATGATTTCTTTGGGCAAGCCCCACATAGGATGGGATATGCAGACAACAACCCAATGGTCTCGATTGAACGCCACACGGTCTGACCATCGCCGTTCCAAATTACAGGTCCAGCAATGGGGAGCGGGCGTGATGAAAGAGAGTATCTTGCTGTTAAGCTCCCAGCAACTATACTGGTCTGTGTCCTCCTCCTTGTGCGGGACACCCTGCGATTCCCAATAACTCTTTGCCCTCAGATAACGCAACGTCAATATCAACTCTCCCCTCTTTACCTTGCGCGTGTCGCAACAACAATCATCGTAGAGTCCGAAAAAATCGACTCTATTCGCGGGGTCGTTCGCACAACAACCGTAGAGAGTTGCAGAACTCTGTTCTTCCATTGGGTCCCTACTCAACCACCGCCCGGTGTTTGGGTTGAAATACCGATAGCCGTAGTACAAAAACCCGAACTCGTTGTCTGTGTATTTGGTGGAGAACCGAATCGGATTCAGTTTCGCCATCGGCCCTGAAACACGAATCGGCTCGGCAAACGGACCGTATTCGTACCGAGCGCACACGTTGCCATTCGAGGCATCCACCAGCGCCATCACGTTGCCGTTGCCGTCATACGCAACAAGAGCATTCGTCGTTGTGCCGCCGTAGTACGTCACTTTCAAC
>JAAYVR010000187.1 GCA_012517065.1 Verrucomicrobiota bacterium
ATCCCTCAAGCTTGTATTTGCACAGTTGATCCAGCAGATGCTCCTTGCCGACGATTCTGGACATGCAGTGATAGACCACGGTTTTACCCTGAAGTTTGATTCTGGGCAGTCTCATTACAACCTCCTTGATTTGTATTGTTATTCTCCTTGCAACAGGGCGACAGGCACGCAGCCATGCCTCCCATTGGCCGACTGCTTAGACAGCTCCGGGTCGGAACCCCGGGCGCCCAAATACCGTGTCTGTCCCTCTATTTGGGGGTAAAATTGCACAACACACTCCGGGAGTCAAACGGGGCCAAGGTGTTGGCAAGGCGTCGTGGTGAAGTGGTCAGGCTTTGTCGCGGTATCAGATTGGCCTGTCACCATTCCACTCCAGCTCCCAGAGAATCCCGAGAGCGACAGCCGTCCAATCGCGCGCAGCATCGCAAGAGAGCACGCCCGGATCTGCAGCCCGCCTTATCCGGCGCCCCAGAGAGACTGTACTCGTCAGCTATTGGCAATGCCGAAAAGTGGGGGCAATTAAGATGTGGCTAACCCGGAAATCTCACCGGAATTAAGCTTCGGGTGTCTTGTTCAGGTCAGGCAGTGAGATGTCCGGGCCAAGGGCGCGAAATTGCATTTGTTTGTATTGAGTTGTCGATTATGCTCGGCGTCCGTCAGACACATGGCGTTACGCATGCAATCAATTGTACCGCTCGATACATCGCGTAAGTTCCAGTGCGACGCGGCCGCAATCGAATCCTTCGCTCGAGACAACGGCGTTGGTTGCACAAAGACTGCTCTGTCGGCCGCACTGGCCGGGGCAGCGTAGCCGCCCGCGGCGCAGGAGGATGAGACTGGTGCTTGAACAATCTGAGGGCAAGAGTCGTGGACGACCTGACAATTTGGGATGCCGAGGCAAGTGTTCGAATGCATTTGTATGAGAACTTGTACAGTGAAATTACCGGGAGTTGCTCTGAATCGGGCTTTCGCCGGGTGTCCACCAACGTCGCAAAGGTTCGTATGACTTTTCTACGGTGTGTGGCGATCTTGGCAACTGCGCTCGCTTTTGTCGGGTGCAGCGTGGGGCCGGATTATCACCCGCCGCGTCCGTCGGTGCCGTCGGCGTGGACAGAAACAAACCTCACTGTGTCGGCCTCGGCCAACGCGAAGCTGACGCGGTGGTGGGAGAACCTCAACGACCCTGTCCTTGACTCGCTGGTGCAGCGCGCAATTGTCTCGAATCGGGAACTTCGAATGGCGGCTGCCCGTGTCCGAGTCGCCCGTGCCATGCGAGGTGCTGCTGTCGCCGACCTTCTACCGACAATTGGCGCAAGTGCCTCGTACATGAACGCGCGGCGCAGCCGTAACGCTCTTGCGTTCCCTGTGCGTTTGATTGATACCGAAACCTACCAGGCAGGTTTCGACGCGTCGTGGGAAATTGACCTTTTTGGGGGAAAACGTCGGGCACTGGAAGCTGCGCGCGCGGATTTGCAGGCGGTCGAAGAAGACCTGCGCGCGGTTCTGGTTTCGCTCCTTGCTGAGTTGGGCAGAAACTATATCGAGTTGCGCGGCACTCAAAGGCGGCTGGCGATCGCAGCGGAAAACATCCGCGTGCAGCAAGAAATGTTGGAGATAACAAAACTCCGCTTCGAAAAAGGTCTTGCGAGCGAACTCGACGTCGCACAGTCTGAGGCGCTATTAGCCTCGACACGGTCGAGGTTGCCGACGCTCGAGACTACCTTGAGACGCACGATAAACCGCATCGCCGTGTTGCTCGGACAGGAGCCGTCTTTACTGGTCAGCGAACTGTCGTCCGACGCTCAGATACCGTCGCCTCCACCTGAAATCCCGGACACACTTCCTGCTGATCTGTTGCGCAGGCGTCCGGACGTCCGTCGCAGCGAACGCCAGTTGGCAGCGGCTACTGCCAGGATCGGCGTGGCAACCGCCGAGTTGTTCCCAAAGTTCATCCTCAGCGGATCCGCAGCTTATCAGAGTCTGGACACCGAGAACCTTGTTTCACCCAACAGCAAGATGTGGTCTGCCGGGCCGTCCATTCGATGGCGACTGTTGGAGTTCCCGCGTTTGCGAGCTCAAATCAACGCCCAGACAGCTCAACAGGAACAATCCCTCGCCGCATTCGAGCAAACCGTGTTGCTTGCAATAGAAGAGGTGGAAAACGCTTTGACGTCATACGCCAGAGAAAAAGAGCGCTTTGACCTGCTCCAAAGTTCGGTTGAATCGAGCCGGCGCGCACTGAAACTCGCAAACGAACTTTACACAAAGGGACTCGGTGAGTTCGTCAATGTTCTTCTGGCTGAGCGCGCACTGTTTGAAAACGAAGACGCTCTAATTCAATCTCAAACTGCCATCAGCGAAAACCTCGTGGCCCTGTACAAGGCGCTCGGAGGCGGTTGGGACCACGATTCTGTTGCCTATTCATCAACAGCACCAAATGAACAGCACCGCGTTACCTCACCACATTAGAAACGGCCGCACCTGTCGCTGCGTAATGCTAATCGCAATATGCGTTTCGATCCTTGTTGGCTGCAGTCGCAAATCCGATTCTCAACCTCGGGGCGACCGCGCCAGACAACCTGTGCCGGTGACCGCCGCAGTCGCCACCAGCCGGAACGTGCCGATCGAGTTGCGCGCCATTGGCACGGTGCGCGCATACGCCTCTGTGCCCGTCAAATCCCGCGTGGACGGCCAGGTAGCCAGGATAGTCTTCGTACAAGGCGCACATGTAAACCAAGGGGACCTGCTGGTTCAAATCGACCCTAGGCCGTTCGAGGCTGCCAGAGATCAGGCAGCGGCAATCCTCGAACGTGACAGGGCGTCACTCGAAAATGCGGAAATCGAGATGCGACGCACCGATGAACTCGCTGGAACGAAAGCTGTTCCTGCTTCGCAGATCGATGCCAACCGCGCAAAGGTTGCCACGCTCCGCGCCACGGTCGCCGCTGACAAGGCCGCTCTTGATCTTGCCAACCTCCAACTTTCATTCTGCTCAATACACGCGCCGATCAGCGGGCGCGTCGGCATGAGACTGGTGGACGAGGGCGCAATGGCGCGAAACAATGATACGACCCTGGTGATCATCAACCAGATACGTCCTGTGTACGTCGATTTTGCCGTACCGGAACAATCGCTGCTCGATATACGACGCGCAGCGAAGGATGGGCCGTTGCAGGTCGATATTGCCCTGCCTGAAACCGGCACTCGATCTGTCAAAGGCCAATTGGCCGTGATCAACAATGAGGTTGACACTTCAACCGGGACGGTGCTTCTCAGGGCCGTTTGCCAAAACAGCGAGGAGGAGTTGTGGCCCGGTCAGTTTGTTTCCGTCACATTGCAGGTGGGTACTTTATCGAACGCAACCGTCGTACCGTCCCAAGCCGTCCAAGCAAGCCAAAACGGTGACTTCGTCTTCGTTGTCAACGGCGATCAAACTGTCGCCAAGCGGTCCGTGCGCACCGGCGTCATGTGGGCCGGATACACTGTGGTGACCGAAGGAGTTTCACCGGGCGAAAGTGTCGTGACCGACGGTCACCTGCGGCTGGTGCCGGGGTCGAAGGTCAAGCTGACTGACCCGGTTTCGGCAAAAACAGGCCAAGGACCGCCGTCCGAACCAGCGGGCGTTGCAGCACCTGCCACGGACTCAGCCAGCCAACCTGGCGTGAGCGAAAACGCCACGTCCATTCCCCAGAACAACTTTGGAGCTGGCCGCGACAAGGAGAGTGTTCCTGCCGCCGGCCAATCCACCTCAGAAGCCAAGGCCAGATGAGCGTTCCGGAATTATTCATTCGCCGGCCCGTAATGACCACCTTGGTCATGTCGGCGATTTTATTCTTTGGCGTGACGAGCTACCGGTACCTGCCAGTCAGCGATCTTCCGAACGTTGATTACCCTACGATCCAGGTATCCGCGAGTTTGCCCGGCGCAAATCCGGAGGTGATGGCTGCGACCGTCGCGACTCCACTTGAACGGCAGTTCAGCACAATTGCAGGCGTTGACTCGATATCTTCAATCAGTTCGCTGGGATTGACTCAGATCACCATTCAGTTCTCCCTCGAACGAGACATAGACGCGGCTGCGCAGGACGTCCAGGCTGCAATCGCCAAGGCCAACAGACAGCTTCCGCGCGACATGCCATCGCCCCCCATATACAGCAAGGTCAATCCTGCAGACCAGCCAATCCTCTATCTGGCGCTGACCTCGGACACGCTACCGCTGTCCGCGGTGGATGAATACGCACAGACATTGTGTGCCCAGCGCATCTCGATGATCAAAGGCGTGGCACAGGTGTCGGTTTACGGCGCGCAAACATACGCCGTCCGCGTTCAACTTGACCCGGACAAGCTCGCCAGCCGCGGCATCGGCATTGACGAGGTTCGCTCCGCCATCACCCAAGGGAACGTGAACATGCCCGCAGGCACTCTGCAGGGCAGACATCAGGCTTACACGATCGATGTCAGTGGACAACTCTTCAAGGCCTCGGAGTATCGGCCGCTGATCGTAGCCTACCGGCAGGGACAGCCTGTCCGACTCGAACACTTGGGGCGCGTGATCGACAGCGTCCAGAACGACAAGGTGGCCGGCTGGTACAACAACACACGCAGCATCATCCTCGCAGTGCAACGCCAGCCAGGCGAAAACACAGTCCGCGTAGTGGATGACATCAAGGCGCTCATGCCGTCATTGCGCAGTCAGATGCCGGCAGCAATCGATTTCGTGATCAGGTTCGACCGCTCGGAATCGATACGCGAATCGGTCCATGACGTCCAGTTCACGCTCATGCTAACAGTGTGCCTTGTTGTTCTTGTGGTGTTCGTCTTCTTGCGGAACCTGTCAGCGACGATGATTCCGAGCCTTGCGCTTCCGATGTCGATCATTGGGACTTTCAGCGTCATGTATTTGCTGGGCTACAGCGTGGACAATCTTTCTCTGATGGCGCTCACACTGTCAGTCGGGTTCGTTGTGGACGACGCGATTGTCATGCTCGAAAACATAGTGCGGCACACCGAGTCGGGCGAACCAACATTCACCGCAGCGCTGTGCGGCTCGCGCGAGATCGGCTTTACAATCATCTCAATGACACTGTCGCTTGCGGCCGTTTTCATCCCTGTCCTTTTCATGGGGGGCATACTTGGCCGTTTACTTCACGAGTTCGCTGTGACCATCGCAACTGCGGTTCTCGTTTCGGGTTTTGTTGCGCTTACACTGACGCCCATGCTGTGCAGCCGATTCATTCGCCCGCCGGGCGAAATCAAGCATGGCCACGCATACGCTGTCTCTCAAAGGTTCTTTGATGCGTTGATCCGGATTTACGACCTCAGTCTGCAATGGGTGTTGCGGCATCCAAGGTTGACGGTCACGGTTTCTATTGCGGTTTTGGCAGGCACGGTCTGGCTTTTCATCAAAATCCCCAAAGGCTTCTTCCCGAGCCAGGACATCAACCAGATATTCGTTGTCACCGAAGCAGCACAGGATATTTCCTTCGAGGCAATGCGCGATCACCAGCTCGCGATCATGCGCATCCTTGACGATTACCCACACGTGCTCAACTACAGCTCGTCAATTGGCGCAGGCGGCCCCAGCGCAACAGGCAACAGTGGCAGAATCATGGTCAGACTCAAACCGCGGTCGAGCGGGCGCCCCCACGTTGACCAGGTCATTCAAGAACTACGAGCCAAACTATCCCAGGTCCCGGGCATAAACGTCTTCCTGCAAAATCCGCCTTTGTTGAGGATTGGCGGCGTATTCAGCAAGAGCCTTTACCAGTTTACCCTCCAGAGCCCCGACCTGTCCGAACTGTACCAATGGGCGCCAAAGGTGCAGGTGGCCATCGCTGAACTGCCTGGGTTCCAAGACGTCACAAGCGACCTGCAGATCAACAGCCCGCAACTTCATGTTGAAATCGACCGCGACAAGGCGCGCTCTCTCGGGGTCACTGTCGAGCAAATCCAAAACGCGCTTTATGACGCTTACGGATCGCGTCAGGTTTCGACCATCTACACCCCAATCAATCAGTACTGGGTAATAATGGAACTGCTGCCGGAGTTTCAGCGCGATCCATCCGCTCTCGGGCGCCTATATGTCAGATCATCCTCAGGCAAGCTCGTCAGGCTTGACTCGCTCGCCAGCATCACACGGAAAGTCGGCCCGCTCACTGTGAGCCATTTCGGACAACTTCCGGCCGTGACGATTTCCTTCAACCTTGTTCCGGGCAAATCGCTCGGCACAGCCGTCGATGAAGTCAACAAGGTTCTCACTGAAATGCGATTACCGGCAACAATCAGCGCATCATTTCAAGGGCAAGCCCAGGTCTTTCAATCCTCGATCCGCGGTCTCGGAATACTGCTTCTTCTTTCCATTCTCGTGATCTACCTCATACTCGGCGTCCTGTACGAAAGTTTCATTCATCCCATTACGATTCTTTCAGGACTACCATCGGCTGGATTTGGCGCGCTGGTCACGCTGATGCTGTTCCAAGTTGACCTGAACCTTTACTCCTTCGTTGGGCTGATAATGCTGGTCGGGATAGTCAAAAAGAACGCGATCATGATGATCGATTTCGCAATTGAAGCCCAACGACACGGGCTACCGGCGTCACAGGCAATCCATCAAGGTTGTCTCCTCCGGTTCAGGCCAATCATGATGACCACAATGGCCGCGTTGATGGGAACGCTCCCAATAGCGCTCGGTTACGGGGCAGGCGGCGAAGCCCGAAAACCGCTCGGTCTGGCCGTGGTTGGCGGACTAGCCGTTTCACAGCTGCTGACGCTCTACATCACACCGGTCATCTACCTTTACCTCGAAGCTCTCCAATCATGGCTGCGCGCACACGTCCGGTTGCAAAGGAGCCCTGTCCCGGCGCAAAGCCCGGCCACGTGAACAGCTCCAACCTCGCCGTGCTGCCGTGTCTGCAGAATCGCTTGGACCGGGAATCTCATCGGACTGAAGGCGTGGGTGTATCCGAAGGGGGCGGATGGTGAGATTTGCGAGATAGAATCGCTGTCCCCGTTAACACAAAGAGGCCCGACGAAACCAGCATCGCGGTTCTCATTCCGATTATGTCTGCAACGCTTGTCACCCCAAGGCTCGCAAACGGCATCAGCCCGAAAAAGCTCAGCCCGGCCACTGCCGACACGCGGCCTCGGAGCGGGCTGGGGGCTCGCTCCTGAACAATGGTGTTCGCAAGACCGATGATCATCGATGCACCAAACGTCAGCACAACAAGCGATCCGGCCGCAATTGTGAACGCACGGGCCAATCCGAGGCTCGCCAGCGCCGCCGAGGCCAGCGCAACTCCGCCGAACATGAGTATTCGGCGTTTTGCCTGCGGCACCGCCAAAAGCCCTACCGACCCCGTAAACGAGCCCAAGGCCGCGATGCCCATCAGCCACCCCATTCTGTCAGGACCCAAATGCAGCTCATTTCTCGCATAAAGCGGCAGCATCACAGCCATCACAGGAAACAAGAAGAACGTCGTCGCTGCCATTAGCGCAATCATACCGAGTGTCGGTGGATCGGACCGCACGTACCTAATGCCCTGTCTGATGCCACTGCGGCGTTCCTTCTCTTCCTCGACGCTGTATTCGCGCTTCGGGCGAATGGTCATAATCGCGACAATGAGAGCAAGGAATGAACATGCATTCAGAAAGAACGCTGAAGCGGTTCCGAGCCGCGCCACCACATATCCGCCCAATGCAGGCCCAACCAACCGCGTTCCATGGAAAACCGATCGCTCCACGGCTATTGCCGCTGCGACTTCGCTTCTCGGCACTAATTCCGGAACCAGGGCGGTCGCTGCCGGCATCTCGAACGAATTGGAAATCCCCAACATGAACGCTACCGCCAACACGTGCCACACTCGGATGAGGTCATGGGCAACCAACCACCCCAGAGTAATCGCCAGGCATATCTGTGCGACCTGCGTGACCAGCAAGATGTGCCGT
The DNA here is from genome assembly GCA_012517065.1 of Verrucomicrobiota bacterium. Taxonomy (GTDB): domain Bacteria; phylum Verrucomicrobiota; class Verrucomicrobiia; order Limisphaerales; family J093; genus JAAYVR01. The sequence goes on from JAAYVR010000187.1 coordinate 7,944, forward strand.
CGGTCAAACCTGTCTGCGGCCACACCGCCCACCAACGACAGCGCCAGCATTGGAATTCCGGACGTGAAATTCACAAGCCCCATCATCGCCGCGCTGGTCGTCAGCGATGTCATCACCCATGCCTGCGCCATCACCTGCATCCATGTGCCGGTCATGGACACTGCTTCGCCTGCCATGTAACGGGCAAACGCGCCGTGCCGGAACACGGATCGCACACGGCCCCCAACTGAACCCGGGTCAGCTCTCACCGCCAGCGCTCATACAAAATTCTGGACTATTACTCCGCATAGATGGGGTGCCTTCAATGTGTTCGGGTCTGCCGCCTGGCCCGGAAATCTCACCGCCTGACCCGAGCAAGACACCCGAACCTTCATTCTGGTGATGTTTCCGGGCTAGCGCAATCGTTCACGCAACCACTCCACCAGCTCGCCAATCTTGACGCGCTCCTGCCGCATTGTGTCGCGGTCTCGCACCGTCACCGTATCGGCCAATGCTGCGCCTTTCTCGCCCAAGGTGTCGAAATCGACCGTCACTCCGAACGGCGTACCGGCTTCGTCCTGGCGCCGGTAACGGCGCCCGATGGCACCAGCTTCGTCATAAAACACTGCAAAGTGCGGCCGCAGCAGGTCGCGGACCTGCCGTGCTTTTGCAACCAGCTCGGGCCGGTTTTTCAGTAGCGGAAACACGGCCACCTTGATTGGCGCAACGCGCGGATGAAAGCGCATCACGATTCTGGTTTCCAAATTGCCTTTCTCGTCGGGCGCTTTGTCCTCGTCGTAAGCATTGCAAATCAACGCAAGAACCAAACGATCCACCCCGGCGCTTGGCTCGATCACGTGCGGAATGTACGTTCCGCGAAGCAGCTTGTCGGCGGCTTCACGCGCCCGCTTCTCGATTTGATCCTCGGGGCAACCGCGCTTTCCGAAATCCACCTTCTTGTTCTCGTAGAACCTTTGCCAGAGCGCTTTTCGTTTCTCTTCATCGAGCTTGGCAAACGCATTTCGCGTTTCTTCGTCGAAGACTTCCATGGATTTTCCTGAAAACTGCTGATGCTGCGAAAGGTCGAAATCTCCGCGCGCAGCTATTCCTTCGAGCTCCTGCGTGCCGAACGGGAACTTGTAAAGGATATCAACCGTCGCACGAGCGTAATGGGCCAGTTCCTCGGCCTTCTGCCAGTATTCCACAAGCGAACTGCGCGGCAGGCCGATGCTCTCGTAAAAGCGGATGCGCTCCTCGACCCAGTACTGCAGCCATGCTCGCCATCCCCAGTTCCGCTGCGGCTCGCCAGGATGCCCTGAGCCGCTTGGTTCGGCGATTGAACCGGCCTCCGCCTCAACTGCTTCGTCTGGCTTGATGAAAAACTCGAGTTCCATTTGCTCGAACTCGCGGGACCTGAAGGTGAAATTGCGAGGCGTAACCTCGTTGCGGAACGACTTGCCAATCTGCGCGATCCCAAACGGCACTTTTTGCCGCGAAGTTTCGAGGACGTTCTTGAACTGGACAAAAATCGCCTGGGCAGTTTCCGGTCGCAAAAACGCAACGCTGTCTTCGTCGGCCACCGGACCAACGTACGTCTTGAACATCAGATTGAACGGGCGCGGCGCTGTTTTTTCGCACGGGCATTGGGCAACACTCATCTTTGGATGGCGCGGGCACGGGATTTCACTGACTTGATCCGCGCGGAACCTGCCCTTGCACACTTTGCAATCGACCATGGGATCGTTGAACGTATCGACGTGCCCCGATGCCTTCCAAACTTGCGGGTGCATGATGATGGTCGCGTCGAGACCGGCAACGTCGTCACGGAGCACGACCATCTGCCGCCACCAAAGCTCCTTGACGTTGCGTTTCAGTTCGGCACCGAGCGGCCCGTAATCCCAAAAACCGGTTATCCCCCCGTATATTTCCGAAGACTGATAAATGAATCCTCGCCGCTTGCACAGCGACACAACCTTTTCCATCAAATCGTTTGCTTCCAATTCAGGCATAAGAGCGGTAAGTGTCCGAAATCCGCAATGCCGCTGTCAAGACGCTGTGATCGTCGCGGATGACCGGCGTTCCCGGCCGGGATCGTCAAAAAACCGATCTAATGCGGCGCGCGAACATTCACCAGCCGGAATGCGCAAACAACGTGCCTGTCCCCATATCGGCGTTGGCAAGCGCGAAGCGTTTGGAGTGCGGCAGCTTGCTGCCGCTTTGTTTCTATGCCCAAACAACGTGTCCGTCCCCATATTCCCCATCAGCCCGATGACCGGTCATGCGACCCGTTTCCATCCCCCAAATCGGGCCACCGAACATACACCGGTTGGGTGCGGCGAAGAATCGCCGCGCTCCTGCCGGCGCCTTAGAGGAAACACCGACGGCCGGCAGCGCGGCGGTCCTCGGCCGCA
>JAAYVR010000188.1 GCA_012517065.1 Verrucomicrobiota bacterium
GAGCCGGGAGGCGATTGGGCGGATGCAGAGTGTTTGGTCGGTATTCGAATTGCCGACGCAGGCGACGGCGGCGGTGGCGTTGGGGCGCGGGAGGGGAGGAGGGGGAGGATAGGGGCAGGCCAAGGGCGGGAGTCTATAGAATGGGGGACGGTGGAAGTGTCTTCTGTGGAGGCGGTTGAGCGGTTTTTGTGAGCTCAAGGCGAGGTTTTTGGAGGTCGATTACAAGAGAATACGCCCCTGCGGGTTGGCTTTTCCCGAAACCCGTCGTTGCGCCCGGCTTAGGCGAGGATTTGGGTTTGTCAAGACTGGTTACGCAGTCGGACAATGCCTCTTTTGCAAAGCGCATAGGCGAGTTTGTGGATATTGGCCAGTTCGCACGGTTTCTTGCGTGTGAGGTTCTGCTTGCGAACTACGACGGCATTCTCAACACGGGTCAGAACTTCATTTTATACCTTGATCCTTACGGGGGTCGGTTTGGGTTTGTGCCGTGGGATTTGGACCACAGTTGGGGTGAGTTTCCACTCACAGGCACGTTCGAACAGCGCGCCCATGCAAGCATATGGCATCCGTGGCTGGGAGATAACCTTTTCTTTGAACGCATGTTCATGGTGCCTGAGTTCCGACATCTGTACAAAAGTGAGCTGAGACGATTGCGATCGACACTTTTTGTCCCGGAAACACTTGGCCAGAGAGTAAGCGGCCTTGCCGAAATCATCCGACCTTTTGTTGCGGAGGAGTCAGATGACAAACTGGCCAAATTCGAGCTTGTTGTGCACGGGCTCGGAAAACAGGACAAGCTCCGGGCAAGCACTACGCAGTCACATCAACCAATGTATTCGTACAAGAAATTCTTTGCTGCACGCGCGGCATCTGTCGAAAGGCAGCTGTTGGGGAGAGAAACAGGAATAGTACTGAGCCGCGGCAGTGCAAGATAGTTTGGAGACCGTGCAACAAGGAAGCATTTGGACCATGGAACGCAGCATGCCGAACTCACGTCCACGGAACGAACCTTGTTTGTTTCTGCCACTGAGTTGTGCCGGTCAGCGGGTGAAGTTCCAAGTTTACGCCGTTTGACTGGAAACGTGCTTCCACCCAGCCGACAGGCTCGCTGTCCTTAAAGTTGTAACCAAGGGCGGGAATGTTGATGAGCGCGACGCCATGGTCGCGCGTGATCTTCCATTCATGCGAGTGACCGTAGAAGATTGCTTTGACATGCCGATGCCGGCGAACGATGGAGACCAGCCTGTCGGCGTCCAACAAATCGCCGTCGCCGTCCCCGAGTGTGTGGTGAAGAAACAGAACCACAGGGCGATCATTCGCAGCGGTAAGGAACGATGCGAGCCAGTTGCGTTGCTCTCGGCCCAGGTGACCGGGTGTCTTGTTCGGGTAAAGAAGCGAATCCAAAACAACGATTCGGACTGCCTGATGCTCAAGAACAGTGATGTACCTGCTTTGGACCGGGGCCCGATTTGCAGTGAGGTTGTTAAACACAGCAAGGAAATTGGCGCGATCATCGTGGTTCCCAAGCCCAATGTGGAATGCCATGGATTTTCTCAGTGGTTCCAACAGCAATTGCAGTTCTTTGTAATCTTCGGTCTTCCCCTCGAGCCGCGCAGCGTCGCCGCATATAACAATTCCCTCGGGAGCGGCAGCAACGATTTCCGGCACGGTCCGTTCAAGGTTTTGCCACGGTTTGAAATTGCGATATGTATTTGTCCGGTCGGCGGGGATGTGCGTGTCCGACAACAGCGCCATGTGGAGCACCTTTTGAGTGGCAGTGCGGCGGCGCAACTGACTGCAAGCTGACAACACAGCCGCAAAACTGGCAAGTGCGGTCTTTTGGAGGAACAAACGCCGGTTAAATGTCTGGTGTTGGTATGGGAGTGTTTGATTCATCGTTGGGTGTGATATGCTGACCTTGTTGCCTCTTGTCATTTGACTGAGATTCTCCGAGCTAGTGGTGGTACATGAACTCGGCTGTGTTAATCAGAGCCCACGCGAGGTCGGCCATGGCTTCACGTTTGCTGGCGCGGTTTGAAGCGAACGCCGCTTCGGCCCTGGCAAGTTCTTCAGATGTCGGGAACCTCGAGAGGATGGCGAGGTAGAGCGCAGGAATGATCTCGCGCGGAGGTTTGGCAGACTGAAACAGGGGTTGAAGTGTCTTGCTTTGATCGATTTTTCTGAGCACTTGTCCGGAGTTGAGAAGGTGCAAACGCTGTGCGGCGGTGACGCGATTGTTTCGCTCCGATTCCATGCCTGTGTCACGCGGTGGACGTCCGAACATTTCAAGGAACGAACTTGTGATGCTGGCATCGGGAAGGGCAATTGACCTGTGGTTTTCCGGAATGAACGTGTATGGCTCTGGTATTGCACTCGAGTATTGTTCAGAGGAGCCGGTGACCTGGTTCAGAGCGTCAATGAGCACTTCTGCTTCGAGACGGCGGACGATATAGTGGGCAAAGTTCGCCTCGGCTTCGGGCAGGCTGGATCGCGGGAGGGGCGAAAGCTGGTATGTCTTCGAGTTGGCAATGATACGATAGAGGTGCTTCAGATCGTATTTGGCACCGACGAGTTCTTTTTCCAGCAACTCGAGAAGCGCAGGGTTCGAAGGCGGATTATCCGGTCGGATGTCGTCGGGCTCATGGATTATGCCGCGCCCCATTAGCCATGACCAAATGCGATTTGCGATATTGCGCGTGAACCATGGGTTGCCCGGATCAATGAGCCAGTCGGCGAACATCTGACGCGGATCGCGTCCGGGGGGGATCGAAACCGATTTGCCGTCGGGGTAAGTGCCGGTTAGGGCTGCGGCGTTCGTCCATTTTGAAGGATCGAAAAACACGATTTCTTCCTTCCACTCGTCTGTTGATTTGATGCCGATTTGGGCGAAAAACGCGGCCATACCTGAAAGCCGGTTGCTTGGCCAGCGGTCGGCCCTTGTGCCCATAAACGTCAAAGCCACAGTTTGAGCGATGCCTTCCGGGCTGCGGTTTTGCATCGCCCTATAGAAATTGACAGGGCCGACCCGGAAATTGCTGCCGTTGGCGGTGAGCATTTCTCTGACGAACCTGTCATAGGGAACGTTTGCTCTCAAGCCGTCCCGAATCCAGCGATGATACGCCTGTGCTGCGTTGGGCCAAAGATTGATCGGAAACTCGGATTTGACTCGCAGGATATCGCTCCATTTCATTGCCCAATAGTCAGCGTACTCGGGGCTGTCCAGAAGGCGGTCAATCAGCAGTTGTCTCTTGTTCGGCCTGCGGTCGATGATGAACTCGCGCGCCTCTGTTGCGGTTGGCAACGTACCCGTCAGGTCCAGCCACACCCTCCGCACAAAAACCGCATCGGAACAAATGGGCGCTGGAGAAAGCCCAAGTTCGCGGAGCCGATTGAAAACCAGCTTGTCAATTTCGGTTTCCGGTGTGCCGGCTGGCGCGCTTTCGAATGGAACAACTATCTTTCCAGGGTCATGCGCGGCAGCCAATGACCCGATAGGAAACAACAAGCCCAAAATGACCCTGGCGAGAAAAACCGACATCCACCCTGGCCAGTATTTGCCCGGGCAGCGACCGTTTCTCGAACTGTCCATAATGGCAACGGATGCTCCCATCGCTGATCAAACACTAACAACTCGGTCTCGCCCCGGCGATGACAATGCTACTGAGTTTCGCCCTTGGTCACCCGAAGGAAAACCTCTTCGAGCCCGATTTCGTCTTCTCTGAGCTCGCACAGTCTGGCACCGCCCTTGACCAGGGCCTCTGCAACTATGCTGTGGTCGGTGTCGTGCGAAGCAAGTGTGACCTTGATCCGGCCGTCGGCGAGAGTTACATCTGCCACCTCCGGTCTCGCACGGAGAATCTGGATTGCAGCCTCCGGGTCACTGCTCACTTTCACCCAGACGATTCGGCCAGGCGACATTTGATCGCGAACGCCCTGGACCGGTCCGGTGTAGATGAGGCGGCCTTTCTCAATGATAGCGACTCGATTACAGAGGCTCTCCAGTTCGCTCAAGATGTGCGAGGAAATGATGATCGTTTTGCCCAGGCGCTGTAGTTCTTGCAGAATTGCCATCATTTCAATGCGCGCTCGAGGATCAAGTCCGCTTGCAGGTTCATCCAACAACAGCACTCTCGGATCGTGAATCAGCACCCGGGCCAGCCCGAGGCGTTGTTGCATACCGCGGCTGAGCGCGCCTATCAACGCGCCTTTCTTTTCGCTCAGACCGACCAGCTCGAGCACATCAGCGATAATCTTCTCGCGTTGCGAAGACGGAATCTTGTAACACGCGCCAAAGAAATCAAGGTACTCGGTCACTTCCATGTCCTTATACACGCCAAAGAAATCCGGCATGTACCCTATGATGTGCCGAACACTGTCGGCATCCTTGACGACATCGTGTCCGAAAACCTCGGCTCTCCCGCTGGAAGGGGCGAGGAACGTTGCCAGAATTCGCAGCGTTGTGGTTTTGCCGGCGCCGTTTGAGCCTATAAACCCGAACAGATCAGCTTGGTTGACCGTGAGATCAAGATTGTACAGAGCCACCGTGCTCCCGTAAAACCGGGTGAGGCCGAAGGTCTGAACAGCGGGTTTTTGGTTCGGTGGGGAACTCATTGTGTGTACGTTACAGGCACTGTAAGCCGATACATGTTGTTGCGCGCAACGCGCGGCAGTTTCGAGCGAATCAGGCTGCCCGGTATCGGACTCTGGTTCGGGTCCCAAACAAGCAGCACAGCGTCGCCTTTCCGTAGCATATCGCTGAGGTCTTGACCCGGCGGCGACACAAAACCACGATGAATTGAAACGCCGGGCGGGCCTGCGGACTGTTGCGGTGCCCCTGGGCTCGCTGTCAGCAAATCGACAAAACTGGCTGCAACCACGGTTTCCGGGACAAGATCGAGCCGGCTCTGTTGGACGTGCCCGAACGCCTGGTTGCGCGCCATCGCCGCATTCTGAAATCGCCCACCGTGAAGCCGCACAAACGCAAACAAATCGGTCCCGGTCCCGGCGCCGATCGTGACACTCTTTCGCTGGCCTGCCCCAAGACTGCCGAGCGTATAGAGCTTGTTTTGGTACGCGAGAAAAGCCTGACCCAACGGACGACTCAACCGATTCTCAATTGTCACCGTTAGCTGGTTGCTTTTCTGCGTCACTCCAGCAACCAACGGCGGTTCGGCCGGCTGCACCCAGTCGCCTATATACATAAGACTGCTCCACACAGGGACAGCGACCTCGGCACGAAATGAGTTGGCGACCAGTTCTGCGTTGATGCGCCCAGATTCCTGGCCGCCACCAATGAACCCGCGGTATTCAGACCTCAACGCCGCATTTGGCAGGTCAGAAGCCAGCTTGTACTTCGCGTTCGCAGATGAATACAGAGAAGCGAAGGTGCGCCCGCGCAATATGGCGCCCCGGTCAGTCTCGAGAATGTCCGTAAGATGCAGTTCATTCCATTCTGTCTCGCCAGCGCGGAGCTTGTAACCAAGCCAGTAGATCAACAGCGAAAAAACTGCCACGTAGGCCGGGAATGTCAGCCACGTGAGCATCTGCCGGTTGATCTTCTTCAGCCACCAATAATCGAGCGGGCCGATGACTATCAAGTAAACCGCAAGAAGAAGAAGCAACCATTCGACTGGCAGCTTTCTCGTCTGCCGGGTTTCGATCATTGCTCCGAAAACACCGTCGGTGCTGAGCCCGCCGTAGGGAACTCCCTGCATTTGAATGAAACAGTTATTGCTGACCCCCAGCAGCTTCGGCCAGAACCATTGGCGGTGTTTCCACGACTTGAACGGCTCGCGTTCAGGACTAAACAGAAGAGTGATTACTTCGCCGCGACCGCACCTTGCAGCCACTGCAAGGGGGGCGCCGGCAACTGCGATTCTGACGTTCTCCTTGGGCACTGCACCCGTAAACGCGAGAAACTCACCGTCTTCGAAAACATTGTCCTGTTCAAGCTGAGAGTATGGGCTCCACGGCACCGCGCTCGGTTGCGTCACCAGCCAGCGGTGTATCTCGCCCCGGCTCCGATTTGTCATCGCGCCGGTCAGCTCGATGCCGACCAGTTCGCGCAACCAACCCGTGCTTTCGATATCCTGGATTTGCTCGATCCCCACAACCAGAACACCGCCACCACGCAGCCACGCCGTGAGCGCCGAAACCTGCCCAACCTTCAGCTCAACGGCTTTCTCGGAATTAATGTAAAGCGCGTTGAGACCTTCCAGCGCAAGTGGATTGTCCGGGAATTGCTCAACAGTCATTCGCGCCACACGCGCTTGAGGACCGCGAGGTGACCCGGGCGGCGGAAACACCGGCAGCCCCGCAAACGATCGAGCCAACCCGCCCAACAGGTATGATTCACGCGATATATCTTGAACCTGAATGTCCGGGCGCTCAGCACGCAGCCGACCTGAAGCGTCGATCAGCCTTGCCTGCCACGTGGCATACCGACTCGACCCGGCGAACAAAGGAAAACAAAAACGTTTGCGCGTGTTTGTCGGTAGCTCGATCCGCATCCGACGCAGTTGGCCGCCGCCGGTTTGAAGCGACGAAAACTCGAACACGGCGTCAAACGCCGGCCCGTCGTTGAAAACTTCGCATGCAACCGGAAACCAACAACCCTCGCGGACAATTCCGTCGCTGCTTCCACTGCTGCCATAGCCAACAAAAACGTCAAACTGCAACTCGGCTCGGCCAACTGCCCCAAGCAGGCATGCAATAATCACTGACCAGAGGAAAACAAGCAGCCGCGTCCTGGCCGCCCGCCTGAAGCGGTCAGCAACGTCTCTGCCAGTTCTGGTGTTGGCCAACAACATGCGACAGACTTTATGAATAGAGGATGATCAAAAACCACGCAAAAGCAATCGGGAAGGATTGATCGGCGTCCGCAGAGCACAGAGAGCAGCGGTTGCCCACCGGCATCACGGCACCGCACGCCAGGTCAGTTTGAGGCAAAGTTTCGCAAAGCGATGTTTCCGATCTGATCCAACAAATCTTCAATAACCCAATTGCGGCGTGTTGCAGTGAGAAGGTCGGCAGCCGCGCCGTGTTGCCAAACAGCATAAGCAAGCGTGCGTTGAACCTCACGCTGCAAGGCCGGTTGCGCCAACAATCCCGCTGCGTACCCCGCAAGAACATCGCCACTGCCGCCCTGAGCAAGGTGCGAGTTTCCCGACGAGTTGATCAGAATCGGGCCTTCGTGTCGTCCGATCAGCGTGTGTCTGCCTTTGAGGACCACCCAACATTCGCCGTAACGCCTCGAAAGTTCCCGCAGTGCGGCAGGACGATCAGATTGCACCGAATCAACGCTCGCACCCAGCAACCGCGCGGCCTCGCCCGGATGCGGCGTTATGACGCGAATGGCGTCCTTGCGCACTTGCCCATGGCTGAGCCAATCCAGCGCGCTTGCATCCACAATCATCGGCATTTCCGATTCTCGCCACAGGGTGACAACGGCATTCTTGACGTCAGAGGGCAGATCGCTTGCGGCCAATCCCGGTCCGGCCAGCACGGCGGTTGTGCGGTCAGGAAAACGCTGGCCAACCATCCATGGGTGCACCATGACGGCCTGCAACTGGCTTGCTACCGGCACGTAGGCGGGCGGCACCGTGTAGATTGAAATCAGGCCCGGCTGTGCGCGTTGCGCTGCCCGGGCAGCCAACACGCCGGCTCCGTGATATCCAAGGCTTCCGGCAATTATCACCAAGTGTCCGAAGTGCCCTTTGTGCGCTCCCACTGGTCTGCGCGGTGGATACCCGTAAAAGTCATCCGGTAAAACCCAAAGCTGGTCGCTCTGGATCGGGCATTGGACAAGCCCTATGTCAGGTTCGACGATCAACCTCCCGACGTGCTTTTCGGCCTTTGTGAGCAGCAGACCGGGCTTGGGCGCCGCCAATGTCAGGGTGACATCGGCATTCACCGCTTTCCCCAGCGCTTCGCCAGTGTCAGCGTTGAGCCCAGAAGGCACGTCCACGGAAAGAACTCGAATTCCGCTTTCGTTGATGGCGGATATGATTGCCTGCCACGCCGCATCCAATGGCCGACTGAGTCCAATCCCGAACAGACCGTCGATTATCAGAGCAGGTTTCCGGGCCAACGTTGCCGAAACGGCCGATAATGACGATTCCGGGTCTTGGACGTTGAGCACCTCGGCGTACCGTTCAGACAAGCAGGATGCCGCAGCGCGTGCGTCGTCCCCGTTATGTCCCTTCCCAGCGAGTATGAGTATCGCGTCGTCGCGCCTTGTGAGAGTCATGGCTTCTCTTGCGACTCGAGATCCTACAAGCCCTATCACTTGCTGTTGAGTTCGACCGGTTGCCCATGTTGCCTCTTCCCACTGGCGCATTTGGGCGATGGTTACGACTGGTACAGGCATATCGATTGGCCGAAAAATACCGCTATTAATTTATCCCTTGAGTTTTTTTTCCAGGATCTCTCCCACGAGGGCCGGATTCGCCCTGCCGCGGCTCAGTTTCATAACCTGACCTTTCAGGAAGTTTAAAGCTGCTGCTTTGCCGGCCTTGAAATCTGCCACCGGACCCGGGTTGGCAGCAATCGCTTGGTCGCAGAACGCTTCAACGGCCGCAGTGTCGCTGACCTGAACAAGACCCTTGCGATCAACGATCGCAGATGGAGATTCCCCGGTGAGAAACATTTCTGCAAAAACCTCCTGAGCACTCTTGCTGCTGATTTTGCCTTGGTCAACCAACGCCACCAATTCGCCAATCGCCTCGGGTTTGAATCGGATATCTTTGAGCGCTTTGCCGGTCTGAACCATAAGCGCGCGCATGTTGTTGATCACCCAGTTCGCGGCGCCTTTTGGATTTGGAGTGTGGCGGGCGACCAGCTCGAAGTAATCTCCTAACGGCACATCGTCCACGAAGACCTGCGCGTCGCCGGCCGGCAACTTGTAATCGCGCATAAACCTTTGTTTTCGCGCCAGAGGCAGTTCCACAACGCACTTGCGAACGTCGTTCACCCATTGCTCACTCGGAACAAACGCCATCAGGTCCGGGTCCGGAAAGTATCGATAATCATGAGCGTATTCTTTTGTGCGCATCTCCTCGGTGACGCCTGTTTGGTCGTCCCACCGCCGGGTTGACTGAACAAGCTGGCCGCCGGATTTCAACACGGAGACTTGGCGCTGGATTTCGTACTCGAGGGCGCGCCGAACGCCGGAGAAACTGTTCATGTTTTTGATTTCGATCTTGGCGCCGAGCTGGCTGGTGCCGCGCGGCCGGACGCTCACGTTGACGTCGCAGCGGACCATACCCTTCTCCATGTCACAATCACTGATTCCGCCAAAAACCAAAATGTCTTTGAGTGCGTTCAAGTACGCGTAGGCCATGTCCGCACTCGTTATGTCCGGTTCCGAGACAATTTCAAGAAGGGGGACACCGGCACGGTTGAAATCGACGCCGCTTGTTTGGGCGAAATGCATGCTCTTGCCGACGTCTTCCTCCAAATGCGCTCGTGTGATTCGAACCCTCTGAATGGCGCCCTCAAACTCGAAATCGACCCAGCCACGCACCGCCGAAGGCTGGTCATATTGGGTGATTTGATAGTTCTTGGGCATGTCCGGATAGAAGTAGTTCTTGCGATCGAATCGTGCGCGCGCGGGTATTTCGCAATTCAGAAGCAAACCCGCGAGGACAGTCAGACGCAGCGCCTCTTCATTCGCCACGGGCAACACACCCGGCAACCCAAGACACACCGGGCAAACGTTCGTGTTCGGTGGCGCGCCGAATTCGTTGGCGCAACCACACCACATCTTCGATCGGGTTCTGAGCTGGACGTGTGTCTCGAGGCCAATGACAGCCTCGTATTCGGTCGTTGAACTCATCCGCGCACAGGGTAACGAAGCCGAGGCTTCAGCGCAAGTTGCAGTCTGGTCCGTAAATCTCATCGCAATGAAGTCTTGCGTGTCTTGGTCTGGTCAGGCGGTGAGATTGCCGGGCTAGCACTTGGTCCCGTTTGACTACCAGAGCGTGTTGTGCGATTTTATCTCCAAATAGAGGGACAGACACGGTATTTGGGCGCCCGGGGTTCCGACCCGGACCCGCCCAACCAGTCGGCCAATGGGAGGCACGGCTGCGTGCCTGTCGCTCTGTTGCAAGGAGAACAACAATACAAATCAAGGAGGTTGTAATGAGACTGCCCAGAATCAAACTTCAGGGTAA
>JAAYVR010000189.1 GCA_012517065.1 Verrucomicrobiota bacterium
GAGATTGGATGGGGCCATATGGGGACAGACACGTTGTTTGGGCATAGAAACAAAGCGGCAGCAAGCTGCCGCACTCCAAGCGCTTCGCGCCTACCAACGCCCGCTGCATCCGCGGCAGCGCGTGAGAAACCATTGGGATCAGTGCGCTCTGCCTTGCGACGGAGTCGCAGGGCATATTCCCAAGCCAGGAGTGACTGAAGGTCCGCGGGGGTGCAAGAGCCGGGGGCGTTGCCGGTCAGGCGACTTTGGTTCCGGCTACGCCGGGCTGGGAAGTATGCGGGTTAGCGGAGCGTTTTGTAGCGGCTGGGCGGCGCTGAGTTTATCGCGACACAGGCCGGCAGTTGTCGTAGATCACCTGCCATTGCCCGTTCTCACCGCGCGTTTCGGCGAACGCGCGATCGCCTTTTGTCCACCATACAAGGTCGGAATCGTCAGTGTAGCGTTCTCCGGATGCGGACAAGACTCTTGGGAGAGTGCGTTCTCTGCCGTCGGGCAACTTGACCTTGACGAAGCTGAGGCTGCCGTCTGAGAGGGAGTAGTACGTTGCAGTAATTAGCTGGCCGTTTTCAGTCTGGTAAACCACGCTTTTACCCGTGCGCACGCTCAGGAACTGATTCCCAAAGAATCCGCACCCCGTGACACAGACAAGCGCTACTAATAGTTGTATGACTCTTGAGGGAATATGTAACACTATTTGCCCGGCAGCCGGCGGGTGGCCCGTTCTTGAAGCCAGAGAACGTCGGGGTTGTTTGGCGAAGCCACGTTGAGCGGGATGGTTTGTCCTTTCTTGAGCTGAGGCATTGTACGTTTATCGCGCCATTTCTTGATCTCGGCATGACCATCCGCAAAAGAGAAACCGGCAGCGCCGTTGTGGTAGCTTGCTGGGTAATCCACGATTACGGTGGTGGCGGGGTTTGGGTATCCATTCATTTGCGTTACCCAGAAACCGTCGTTGATGCTGTCTTCTCGTTCATCGAGAAAGACCCATGTCATTGTTGGGCCTGGATCGACCATCTCGCTGATCTTCCTGTACACGCGCCAGACGCCGGCGGGCCATCCGTCTTGTGTCCATCCCGGAATCCAAGCCAGCTCGCCGTTGCCGCCGACAAAATTGTTCATCGAGACACTCCGAACGCGTGGCACCATTTGACCTCTTAACGGTCCAGTGGTTGGCCTGACCATGCTTTTGTCAGCGGGGCAACGCCAGATGCCTGGCGACTTGCCGGACGGTTCCCAAAGGGGACCCTTGGCAATGTCCTGGTTAACATCCCAGTTCGAAGGGTTGCTGCCGTCGAAATCCAGCGAACTGACACCCACATAACCGTAAGTGCGACCGTACCCCTCGACGACTTTGTCATCGCTGTCTTCGGCGTACAATCGCCACGCGAGCATCAGTTGTTTGTTGTTGCTCATGCACTGGATTCCCTGGGCTTTTGCTTTGGCTTTGCCGAGGGCGGGCAAGAGCATTCCGGCGAGAATTGCTATGATGGCGATTACGACCAACAACTCGATCAAGGTGAAAGCTTCCCGGTCGGCTGTGCGCCGGGATAAAGCGTTGAATTGTTCAATACGCATAATCACTCTTTACTACTCTTTTCACATTTAGTTTCGCGCATTTGGTCTCTGGGTCAAGAGGAAATCCATTTCTCCGCAGATTACGGCATCCCGCACAGATGATCTATTGGCCGATCAGCGGCTGTCGAAATCCGTGTGGAATCCCCGCTGCGAATAGAGTGTCAGGCAGGATGTTTGTCATGAGCGGTTTCATGAAAGGCGGGGCGCTCGGTCCGTCATTTTGCGCCGAAGGTCAATTCATACATGCTAATTGCGACGCTACAAATCGCCGCGGTTTCGCTCCGCAGGACGTGCGGTCCAAGGGTAACTGGGACCGCGCCAGAGGCGAGGATTGCCGCCAGCTCATCCTTGGTGAAATCGCCTTCGGGGCCGATCCACACTGACACTGTCTTTGGCGGGCTGCGATGCACCGCAAGGTGAGCCATGAAACACTCGCGTGGGTGTTTTGCGCCGTGTTGGAGAGACGCGACAATCGAGAGGCCGGCTGCTTGCTGTTCCCGAAGCACGTGCGCGAGTGGTCGGGGCTCGTCTATCAAGGGCAGCCATGGCTGTCCGCATTGTTTGATTGCTTCGATGGCGACGGCGCGCCATTTCGCGACTTTCTCGGCGGCATCGGCTGAAGATGGTCTGACAACGCTGCGTTCGCAGATCACCGGCACGATCTTGTGGACACCCAACTCGGTGGTTTTCTGGATGATGAGGTCCATTGCCTTGTTCTTGACTACTGCTTGGAACAGAGTCACTGGGTAATGTGGTTGGGTGAACTGGCGCCTTTCGAGCACAGCCAGGGCGACGGAATTTCGCCGCACATCTTTGACCGTGCAGAGATACTCGGAGCCAGCGCCATCCAACACGGAGACGGGACTGTTTGTTTCGACGCGTAGGACGTTCAGTGCGTGATGTGCCTCTGATCCTTCGAGGCACAGCTCGGTTGAATCAGGCGCAACCCCTGCGATGAAGAACCTGTGCATGTGATTCCCCGGAAACTGCGTAAGCGCCAGGTCGGTCAGCGGAAGAACTCCTTTGCGCGCTCGAAGAAACTCTTGCTTTGTGGGTGAACATTCTGGTCGCAAAGGGCAGCGAACTCCTCCAATTTGGCGCGCTGGGCGCTGTCGAGCCGGGTTGGCACTTCGATGTAAACGCGGACGCGGAGATCGCCGCGGCCATAGCCTTCGAGGTTGCGCAAGCCTTTTCCTTTCAAACGGAAGACCGTACCGTTCTGTGTGCCGGGCGGGATTCTGATCTGCGCTGGGCCGTCGAGGGTTGGCACTTCGATGTCTGCGCCCAAAGCTGCCTGTGGAAAACTTATCGGCACATCGCACAAGAGATCGTCTCCGTCGCGCCTGAAAATGTCGTGTGGCCGGACGTGGAGGACGACGTAGAGGTCGCCGTTGGGGCCGCCGTTTCTTCCGCCTTCGCCGTTTCCAACTGAGCGCAATCGGGTGCCGGTGTCAACTCCAGGTGGAATCCTGACCTTGATTCTAGCTGGTTTCTCTTGCAGGCCTGAGGCACGGCATGCGTGGCACGGCTTGTCAATGACGCGTCCGGCACCGCCGCATTTGGGACATGTCTGTCGAATGCTGATGAAACCGCGAGAAGCGACCACCTGGCGTCGTCCGCCGCAAGTTGGGCATGTTTTGAGTCTGGACCCGGGCTCGGCGCCTGTGCCCTTGCAGACGTCGCATAACTCAGCGCGCTTTATGGAAATCTCCTTTTCGCATCCTCTGGCTGCTTCTTCGAGGGTGATTTCGAGGTCGAATCTGAGATCGTCTCCGCGCTGCGGTTGAGTGGGGTCGTCAGATTCGACTCCGAAGAAACTCTCGAAAATGCTGCCTGCGCCGAATACCTCTCTGAAGATTTCGAATGGATCGTGGAATCCGCCGAATCCGGCGGCTTCGCTGCCCCATGCGCCTGCGCCTGCGCGGGCCCGAGGATCGAATGCGGCGTGGCCGTATCTGTCATAGGCGGCGCGTTTCTGGGGATCCGAGAGGACCTCATACGCTTCGCCAAGCTCTTTGAACTTTTCCTCGGCCTGTTTGTCGCCGGGGTTTTTGTCCGGGTGGTACTTGAGGGCCAGCTTGCGATAAGCCTTCTTGATTTCCTCATCACTGGCGTTGCGGTCCACGCCAAGAACTTCGTAATAATCGCGTTTGGCCATGATACACCAGCGCTTCTGACTGGGCGCGAATCAGGTTGTTTTTGGTTCGGATGCTTTTTTGGCGACCACGACGGTTGCTGGTCGGAGCAGTCGATCACGGTACTTGTAACCTTTGCGGAGTTGTTGGATGACCTGTCCGTCTTCTGCATCCGATGTTTCCTTGTGCTCGACGGCCTCGTGCAACCTTGGATCAAAAACCTTGCCGAGAGCGTCAATTTCCTCGAGTCCGGCCTGGCGGAGGACGTTTCGCAGTTGCTGGCTGATCATTGCCACGCCCGCTTTCAGCGCCTCGAACGAGCGGTCAGATGAAGTTGCTTGAACTGCGAAAGCCATGTCCAGTCCGTCAAGGACCGGGAGCAACTCTCGAAGCAGCGGCTCATGACGATACTTTTCAGTCTCTTCACGCTCGCGCGCAACTCGTTTTCGGTAGTTCTCGAGCTCGGCGAGTGCGCGCAAGTAACGGTCATAGTTTTCCTCCGCCTCTCTTGCTTTTGCGCGCAATTCGGCGGCTTCCTCCGGAGACAAAGCCGGCATGGTTGGGAGTTCGTCGGAGTCGGAAGCAGCATTGTTTTGCTGGGCGGCTTCGGTTGTTTGGGTCTCCGCGCCGCTGGCGTCAAGCCTTGCCTCGGGCACCGCATTCTCAGCGGAACCGGTCTTGTTGTTGGTATTGTTTGGCTCTGTTTGATTCCTCATACGGTGATATCCTACCAAATCAGAAAGCCAAATTTACACAGTCAGGCTGATGTGTGCAACTGTGCTCACCACGGCTTGCGTTCGTTGAGGGCTTTTTGTATGGCGCGGCGCAAAGCGAGCGGGTTTATGGATCCGAGCTGGCGTACGATGACCTTACCTTCGGGCGATATCAAGACTGTAAACGGAACGTGGCCGGGCCATTCGGGGTCAAACGCTTCAATGAGCTTGTCGCGTTCGGTGGAAGCGAACAGCAGGTTGCGGTTTGATGCCTGCTGTTTTTTGAGAAACTCGAGGACCTGTGCTTGTTCCTCCGGCCGGTTGACAGACACAGTGACGAGCTCGAAGTCGCGGTGTCGGTACATTCGATTGATTGTCACCAGTTCCGGGAACTCGACCACGCACGGCGGGCACCATGTCGCCCAAAAATTTACCAGCCGGAACTTTTGCGGGTTGCCGGCTCGGAGGGCCTTCAACGTGTTTTCGTCGGCAAGAGAAACAGTGACCGGTTCGGCTGCCAGTTTCTCCATGTACTCTTTTACGGCGTCAGCTTTGCCGGCCCATTTGATCGAGCAACCGACAGGCCGGGTTGAAGTGTGGGGTGGTTCTTTGTCGGCTAACAGGGCGTCAACCACGTCGCGGAGGTAGTGGACGCGCACGCTTTGCGGTCTCTCGGAATCGTCTATACGGCCCTGGTATCGGAGCTTTCGCTGGGCGTCGAACACGAAAACGTGCGGTGTTGCCACCGGGCCGTACGCGCGCGAAACCGTTTCTGTATCGCCGTCGTACAAGTAAGGGAAATTGAACCCGCGGTCACGGGCGCGGATTTTCATTTCGGCGAATGAATCGCCCAGATCAGTCCAGCCAAGCTCGTCAAGCCGCACTGACTTGGGGTCATTTGGCGAGATTGCGACGACCGCGACACCCTTGTCTTTGTAATCGACGGTGAACTGTTTCAAACGTTCCTCGTAATACTGTGCGGTGGGGCAATGGTTGCACGTAAAGACGACGACCAATACCTTCGCCGCCGCAAAATCACTGAGCCGCCAGTTCCGCCCGTCAACGCCCGGCAATTCGAAGTCCGGTGCTTGCGCCCCTATCTTCAGAGTAGGGGGCTGTGCATCCGACGAAATCGCGTTTGCCACTGCTGCGAAAAGGACCGCAATTGCAAGGATTGGTTTCATATTATGACACAATGTAGCACATCACCTTCTTTAAGCGTGCCGGATGGCCGTTGCCCTGACAAGTCAAGAGCGCGAGTTTCAGCCGAGGCTCGGCCTAATGCACGCGTTTGATGTTATAGTGTCAGGCTGGCCAGGAAATCTCACCGGAGTGAAGCTTTGGGTGTCTTTCACCGTGAAAGCCGGCGCTGTTCCCGGGCCAGAGGGTGATTGGAATACTCAAAACTCAAGTTTATGGGTACTCTGACCGCATGACGAACGAACTGGAACAAGGAATTGGAAGTTGGATTGCCAAATTGGGCATTGGGCTGTGTTTGTTTGGGGTATCGTTTGAGTCAGTGGCTGGGGATTGGCCGCATTGGCGCGGGCCATTTTTTAACGGATCGTCTGATGAAACGAACCTACCCACCAGTTGGTCGAAGTCGGATAATGTTGCCTGGACCGTTGACTTGCCCGGGCCGTCCGCGGCCACTCCGATCGTGTGGGGTGACAAGGTTTTCATTTCAACGACCGACGCTGGAGAGCAGACACTCGAAGCGATGGCACTCGACAGGAAATCAGGCAAGGTCTTGTGGCAACACAAGATTGCCGATGCGTTCGCGAAAGATCGACTCAGCAATTATGCGTCTCCGTCGCCAACTACCGACGGAAAAACGGTCGTGTTTTTTTACGGAAACGGCGATCTGGTCGCGTTCGATTTCAGCGGACAGAAGCTGTGGGCCAGAAACCTTCAGACGGATTACGGTGACTTTGCGTTCCTGTTTACGTTTTCGTCGAGTCCGACCTTGATCGATGGGCGACTTTACATGCAGGTATTACAACGCGACGTGCCGGTTGGTGGCCGCGGGCGCAAGGACGGACCGATCGAGTCTTTCCTGCTGGCCCTTGATGCCACCACAGGCAAAACTGTTTGGAAGCAGACCCGACCGACTGAAGCTGTTGCTGAATCACACGAAGCTTACTCGACGCCGATCCCGATATTCGCGGAAGGGCGGCGCGAGCTTCTCATTGCCGGGGGCGATTGTTTGACCGGGCACGCTCTCGACACGGGCAAAGAACTGTGGCGGTGGGGCACATGGAACCCGAAGCGGTTCAGTCATTGGCGTCTTGTTCCGAGCCCGGTAACCGGGGCGGATGTGATTCTTGTCTGTGCACCAAAAGGCGCGCCAGTTTACGCTGTGAGGACAGGCGGTTCAGGCGTCCTTGATCAGAGCTGGGTTCAGTGGACGAGCGAGTCGCATCGTGAAGTGTCGAGTGACGTGCCAACGCCGTTGTTTTATATGGGTGACTTTTTCATTTTGAACGATCTTCGCGGCATGTTGTCGCGCGTCGATCCGAAGACCGGAAAACCCAAATGGACGGTGTCGCTTCCCGGAAGAGCCAAGTACGAGGCATCGCCAACAGGCGCGGGCGGGCGGATATACACGGTTAATTTCCGGGGCGACGTTGCAGTGCTGGACGCGAACACGGGAGAAACACTGGCCAATGTTCCGATGGGCGACGGCGACGAAGATCGGATCCGATCGTCGGTTGCCATAGCCCATGGGCAACTGTTTGTCCGGACAAACAAACGGTTATACGCGGTTGCCGCAAAGACACCTTGATTTGAGGTTCAGCAATCGCTCCAGGAGCGCGGCCGTCCCCGGCTGCATCAACGTGACGACCGATCTTGCACCACGTTTCGATCACACGAACCCGCAGCCAAACATTCACGAGAACCTCAAGAAACTCCGGATTAGGACGGGCTTTCAGCCCTTGCTTTCACTGATTTGGTCCACTTACCTGGGGCGTTGCCCCAGGCTGGTATAGATCGGGCCTTCGGCCCTATAATCACCGTCATGCTTCATATGTTCCTGAACAAATATGGTGTGAGATACAATCAAGCTCGTGTGTAGGATTGAACATTCGACGCCGAGTTCGGATTCATTCCAGACCGGTGGCCCGACCAGCCACCAAAGCGCCAACGGCGCGGCCTTATACCAGCGTGGGGCGTAGCCCCACGAA
>JAAYVR010000026.1 GCA_012517065.1 Verrucomicrobiota bacterium
CATGAAAACTCACCATCCGAAAGCGCCGGCGAGCCGGCGCACTCCAAACGCGCTGCGCCCGCAGTGCGCTTTGCCAACGCGAAGCGCTTGGAGTGCGGTGGCTCGCCACCGCTTTCAAGTTCCCTCCAAATCCTCCACTCAAAAGTCATCTTCCACTTTAACTCGATCTATCTTGAATCGCTAAATGCTCTTCACCTGGACCGGTGAAGCGATCCGTTCACAACAAAGCGCCGGCAAGCCGGCGCACTCCAAACGCGATGCGCCTGCAGCGCGCCTTGCCAACGCGAAGCGCTTGGAGTGCGGTGGCTCGCCACCGCTTTCAAGTCCCAAGTGTTGTCTCAATGTCGCTCGTTCATGAGGGTCAGTTGTAATCAACAACCCGCGCAAGCATCGCATGTTGTGTGATCGTTCGAGGCTTTTGCATGAAACCGCGCACAAGGCAGGGCGTTCACTCCCCTGAGCATCGCTACGAATCCAAGGGTTCCTGTCTGACCGCAGCCCGCAAAGCATTAATCACCCGGTCCTGATCGGCATCGGCCAGGAACGCGTGCATCGGCAAACTCAGGACTTCGCGCGCCGCTTTTTCTGCTTCGGGGAAATCGCCTTCCCGATAACCAAGCGACGCAAACACGGGTTGCTGATGCAAACACTTGGGGTAATACACAGCGGTGGGGATGCCAGCCGCCCGTAGTTTCTCCGCCACCTGGTCTCTGTTGGGGACACGCACTGTGTACTGGGCATAGACATGCGTGTTGCCGGGCGCGATTTCCGGCACGGCGCACAAGCCGCGCAAACGATCCGTGTAACGCGCGCCCACACGCTTCCGCGCTTCGAGCTCGGCATCAAAATGCTCGAGCTTCGCCAGCAACACCGCCGCTTGGAGCGTATCGAATCGCCCGTTCAATCCCAGCAATGTGTGTTCGTGTCGGCGGATGCCGCCGTGAGTGCGTATAGCGCGGAACTTGTCGGCCAACGCATCGTCGTTCGTAAACAGCGCGCCGCCGTCGCCGTAACATCCCAAAGGCTTTGCCGGGAAAAAGCTTGTGCTGCCAATCAACGTCACCCCGCAGCTTTTGCGGCCATTTCTGCTGGCGCCGAAGCTTTGGGCCCCATCCTCAATCACAGCAAGACCATGCTCGGCCGCGATGGCATTGATGCGATCGTAGTCGGGCATTTGACCGAACAGGCTGACCGGAATGATCGCCTTTGTTCGCGGGCTGATGGCTGATTCGATCTTGTCGATGTCGATGTTGAAGGTGACAGGCTCGATATCGACGAACACTGGACGCGCACCGACCAGCATGACGACCTCCGCCGTGCTGATCCATGTGAAAGGCACGGTGATCACCTCGTCGCCGGGGCCGATCCCCAGCGCACGCAACGCTATCTCGAGACTGACAGTGCCGCTGGCAACTGTGATGGCGTGTTTGACACCAACGTAGCGGGCAAGAGCTGTCTCGAGCTCGTTGATCTCAGGACCCAGTATGTACTGGCCATGCTCCAAAACACGGCTAATACGCTGGTCGATTGTTTCACGGTACCGATTGTATTGTGTTTTCAGGTCAATGAATTGCATCGTAGGTATAAGAACTGAGGACGTGAGATCACACGGGGGTTAAGCCGGAAATCTGAGTGATATTCTCAGCCTGACTTCCGAAGAATCGGGCACGGCACGGGCTTTCAGCCCTTATGGTCAATGATTTGGCGAATTACCCGGGGCGTTGCCCCAGGCTGGTATGAGCAACGCCTTTGGCCCTCCAATAACTGGCAATACAACACCTCTTTCAATTCTTCCGGCTATCACCCAAAAACAACTTTCGGTTTCTTTGGGTTGCGTGTTCCGGAACACACAACGCTCAACGCTCAACGTACAACGTTTAACTCTGTTACTGTGCACTGGATCGTGCTTTGCATCCGCCGACTGAGGTCCCCGGCTGCCCGGAGACTCCGAAACGCCACCCCCAATCTCACTTGTGCAACAGGCGCAGCGCATAGGCAATGGTCCGATCACAAACGCCATCAAACACCGGCTTTTGCTGCTTGCACCATGCGAAGATTTCCGGGAGCTTTGCTCCCGCATAGTCGTGGGCGATGATGTTGCGCACGTCTTTCATTTCACGAAGAACCTCGGCTCGCTCCACAAATCCCCGCTTTTCAGCCCGGTTCACGACGTCAATCAAGGTCCCTTGGCTGAGCAGCTCGGCGCGGTCAAGGCTGCGCAGGACCTTGTTGACAAGAAGGTCCACTGTGCGGGCGAACCGGCTGCAGAACGCCTCGACACATTCAAGCTGATCGGCAGATGCACCACGGAGGTCTTCGGGCAAATCTGCGACCTTGCCTGCCGAATAGTCGAGGTGGCTGCGAGCCATGGCCAGCTCGTCAAGGGCTGCGCGGAGCAATTGTTGTGCGAGCCCTGGTTTCATATCCTCAGTCCGGTGCTGAGACATAGCACGGCAAATGGGTCATCGAGCGCGTCGCGTCGCCGCACGGTGAGATCAAGTTGCTGCCAGCCGATGCGATCGAGTATGGCGCGCCGGAGACGGACGATGTCGTGAAACGTCAACGTATCGGATACAACAAGGATGTCGATGTCGCCACCCCGGGCGGTGTCGTCCACTCGTGAGCCGTGGAGCCAGACCTGCGCCTGTGGATCGGCAGCTCGCACGGTATCGCCGATGACCTTGGCCACGTGCTCGCTTAATCGCATAACGCCAATTTCTCAGGAATGCGTTGTTAAGTCAACCGGCCGGACTGGCGAGCCCGGTGCCGGAAGACTTGGGAGGAGATAGAATGTTGGAGTTTCGAAGCCTCGGAGTTTCAGAGGCCAGAGTTTCGGCGGCTGGCAAGAGAGTTGGCGATCACACCGAGAACCTCATCTCGCCAGAGACACTCTTCGAGAGTTTAGCGTTGTACGTTGAAAGTTTCTATACGCCGACCATTTGGGTTGTCTGTTCGGGAACGCTCACCGCTCAATGTACAACGTACTACGGTGTATTACTGCTCGACGAATGCTCGTTCCAAACCGCCTACCGTGGAAATCTCACTGTCTGACCAGACCAAGACACACAAAGCTTCATTCCGGTGAGATTCCAGGGTCAGCAAAACTCTTGCCGCCGAAACTCCGCCCCCCTGAACCCCGTATGGCATACACGATCCATGTCTCGAGGCCGCCCAAGCATCACGACTGCGAGTCTTTTCTGATGCCAAGGATGCTCACAAGAAAACTGTTGAACACCGTCTGGATTGCAAGTGCAGTGAGAGTGGCGCCAGGGATGACGCGCCGCATCGTGTGTGCGTAATCAAGACGACCGAAGTTCACCGAACGCCATTC
Source organism: Verrucomicrobiota bacterium (assembly GCA_012517065.1). Lineage (GTDB taxonomy): Bacteria > Verrucomicrobiota > Verrucomicrobiia > Limisphaerales > J093 > JAAYVR01. Next base: position 3,332 of record JAAYVR010000026.1, read on the forward strand.
GTTGACCGCACTCGCCAACAGAACAATACCGCCCACAAACGCAACGCCCGACAACACAAGACCGCGTTCAAGGGTTATCAGCTTTCGCAACCGGCTCAACCCCGGATCAGGCGGGAGCAATCCTTCGTTGACAGCGAACGTCTTCGTGAGCAGTGCAAAGATGATCGCCTGGTAACCACACAGTATGAACAGGCTCGCGAACAACAGCGTGTGCGCGTCAAGCGTCGCACGCCCTACCCTCGCGCCCGGGAGCGCAAGAGCGTATCCGATCAGACCCAACAACACGAGGCCCACCCCCGGCAGCAGGAACAGCCAACGCGGGCTGTAAATCAGCAAGACACGCAATGTCCGCCAGCCGTCGCGGAACGTTTTCAAATGCCGCGGGTGCGACTTTCGCCCATCGGCGTGGAGGGTTATCGGGACATCCACGATCTTTGCGTTGATCAAAGTTGCGCGGATGACCATTTCGATGGCGAACTCCATGCCTGTGCTGCGCAAGCCCAGTTTGTTGTAAAGGTCTTTGCGGAATGCCCGAAACCCGCAATACACATCGTGCACCGTAGCACCAAACCACCACCGCGCCATCATTGAGAACATCGGATTACCCCACCACCGATGCAAAAACGGCATCGCTCCGGGCAGAATCTGTCCCCCGCCAGACGGAAGCCTGCAGCCCTGGGCGTAATCGAATCCCTGCTGCAACGCCGCAATGAACTTCGGTATCTCCCTGAAATCGTAACTGTCATCCGCGTCTCCGATGATGACGAACTGCCCTCGGGCTGCTTCGATGCCGGCACGCAAAGCGCGACCGTAACCGCGGCTGGGTTCACTGATCACGCGCGCGCCTGCGGCTTCCGCAAGCGCGGCTGAATTGTCCGTGCTGCCGTTGTCAGCGACAATTACCTCTCCCAGAACCCGGGCTGCGGCCAGGCCTTCCTTGGCCTTCTTTATGCAAGACTCAATCGTGTCAGCCTCATTCAGGCAAGGGATGACCACAGACACTTCGATCCTGTCAGGCGAACCCGCGCTAACGGGTTCAAACCCATTCTCTGTTCCCGGTCCATAATCCTTTGCCACCACCTTTGTCGTTACATTTGCCGTTACCTTATCCGATCCGAAGGCGAGATCGCAGGACCGACAAAGGTTGCGGCCGGGACGACGTTGAAGGCCGCACGATTGCCGGGATTGTACAAAGTGCCTGTCACCTTTTGTAGTATTCCTTGTACCAAGCCACAAACTTCGGAACGCCTTCTTCGATCGACGTTGTCGGCCTGAATCCCGTGTCGCGCGTCAGATCGTCAATGTCGGCAAACGTTGCCGGGACATCGCCCGGTTGCATCGGCAACAGACGTCGTTCTGCGCGTTTGCCAAGAGCGCGCTCGAGTACGTCAATCAGATGGAGGAGTTCGACCGGCCGGTGATTGCCAATGTTGTAAATCTTGTATGGCGCGCGGCTCGTGCCGGGGTCAGGTCCGGCACCGTCCCAACCGGGATTGCCCGCAGGCACACGATCGATCACCCGGACAACGCCTTCGACGATGTCATCGACGTAGGTGAAATCGCGCTGCATCCGGCCGTGGTTATAGACATCGATCGGCTGTCCTTCGAGGATCGCGCATGTGAACTTGAACAACGCCATGTCAGGCCGACCCCACGGACCGTACACGGTGAAGAACCGCAACCCGGTAGTTGGCAGGCTGTAAAGGTGGCTGTAGGTATGCGCCATCAACTCGTTGGCTTTCTTTGTGGCCGCATACAGGCTGACCGGATGATCCACGTTGTCGTGCACGGAGAAGGGCAGCTTTGTGTTGGCGCCGTACACTGAACTGGATGACGCGTACACGAGGTGCTCGATGGCATGTTTGCGGCAGCCCTCGAGAATGTTCATGAACCCCACCAGATTGGCCTCAACGTATGCATGTGGGTTCACAAGGGAATATCGCACGCCGGCCTGAGCCGCAAGATGCGCAACGCGATCGAACTTTTCCTCCGCGAACAGGCGGTCCATCGCCGGCCTGTCGGCCACATCGAGCTTGACGAACTTGAAGTTGGGCCGGCCGTCCATCAGCGCGAGGCGCGCGCGCTTGAGCGACACGTCATAGTAATCGTTCAGGTTGTCGAGGCCGATGACAGTGTCACCCCTGTCGAGCAAACGCCTGGCCAGATGGTACCCTATGAAACCTGCGGCGCCTGTAACCAGAATTCTCATGTTTTGCTGCTAAGGATTGCGCTGATGAACGCCTCAAAATCCCCGAGATGATGATCAAGGATTCTGGATAAGATGGGGAGTTGGATTTGCTGGTAACTGTGCACTGCTATGTTTCGGAATCCGACCATGGCCTGCATTCGCCGCGACAGTTCTGCAGCAATTACCCCGGCTTGTTCCAACATTGCGAATGCATCCCGTGAGGCTTGTGGAATGCCAAGGCGCCGTTTTGCCACTTCGTACATTGCCAGATCTATGGCCGCTTCGCAGGCACGCAACAAGTTGAGCACAATTGCGTCCTGTTTGGTCCAATCCTCGAGATTCGACGTCTGCCCTCCGTACTCATCGCGAATACGTTTGAGGCAGCGGCGGATAATATCCGCTTTGTTGAGCTGGGTGTCTTCAGGCATGGCTATTGTATTCGTCAGCGATTGCGCGGAGGACCGGGGCTCGTTCCTCATTCAAGCGCGCGTAGTTACTGAGAGTGTACATTTCAAACTCGCTGACCTCATTGGGGCGCACGCGTGCTATACAACGACCCGTTCGAATAACCTCTTTCCTCATCACGGTGCTGGCGCGACGCAGGTCAAGCAGTTCAACCTCGAGACCGAGCAACGATGAGAGTTCCTGGCTCGCAAGATAGACCTCCCAGACATCGCATAGCTGCGACGACAGGAAAGCCACGTCAAGATCGCTTTGCGGCCCGGATGTGCCCTGGGCGCGCGACCCAAAAACATAGACTGCAGCGGGGTCGAATCGAGCGAGAGTGCGCAAGAGAACCCCGAGCTGATCGTTGTTCAGACGCAACAACTCAAGCGTGTCATTCGTTTCGTCGAGTTTGGCTGGCATTTACCCGTTTTGGGGGTCTTCCATTGGGAATGAAAGCGTTGGAATACGAGTCAAAGCCTGTCAAGCTTTCCACACTTGGCCGGGCTTTGTCTTGACGACGGCCATGGCGTTGCGCGTATCGACAACACATTGAGCCCACTCGGCAAGTTCCTCGTAGTTGATGGCCTTGTGGTGAGTCGCGATCAAAACCACGTCGAAAGACGCGATTGTCTGGCGGTCCCATGAGACCGACCGCGTACCGGCCCAATGCGAATGCTCGCGGCTGGGCCGGATCACCGGGATGTGCGGATCGTAGTAGGCCACTTCGGCGCCGCCTTCCTTCAAAAGGTCCATGAGAATGTAGCTGGGCGATTCGCGGTCGTCGTCCACATTTGGCTTGTAGGCAAGGCCGAGAACCAGCACGCGGCTGCCGTTAAGCGCCCTGCGCTGTGCATTCAACGCTTCGATGACGCGGCTGACGACGTACTTGGGCATTGACGTGTTGATTTCGCCTGCCAGTTCAATAAACCGCGTGTGTTGACCATACTCGCGCGCTTTCCATGTCAGGTAGAACGGGTCTATCGGTATGCAGTGCCCGCCAAGGCCCGGCCCCGGATAAAACGCCATAAACCCGAACGGCTTCGTCTTCGCAGCTTCAATGACCTCCCAGATGTCAATCCCCATCGCGCCATAGACAAGCTTGAGTTCATTCACAAGTGCAATGTTAACGCTGCGAAAAATGTTCTCGAGCAGCTTGGTCGCTTCCGCAGCGCGACAGGATGAGACAGGGACAATTCGTTGTATTGCCCGGCCGTAGAGTTGCTTCGCCCGCTCGAGACACGCAGGGGTAAACCCGCCAATGACTTTCGGAATGCGCGCCACCTCGCTTTGTGGGTTGCCGGGGTCCTCACGTTCCGGACTGAACGCAAGATGAAAATCCTTCCCCGCCTTCAACCCGGAGCCCGATTCGAGAACATTGCGGAGGTCCTCGTCGGTAGTCCCCGGATATGTCGTCGATTCGAGAACAACCAAAGTCCCACGTTGAAGGTGCGGAGCAATGGTGCGTCCGGTCGCCAAAATATACGAAATATCAGGTTCGCGGTTCCGATTCAAAGGGGTCGGAACACATATGATGATCGCTTCAACTTCGCGGACCCGGGAAAAATCGGTCGATGCTGCAAACGATCCGTTCTTTACAAGTTCAGCGACCGCGGCGGATGGGATGTGTTGAATGTAACTGGTGCCCTGGTTGAGCGAGTCCACCTTGGCAGGATCAATGTCCAACCCGAGCACGCGCACACCCGATCGCGCAAACTGGAGCGAAAGAGGAAGTCCCACGTACCCGAGACCAACAACTGCGATTGTTTTCATAGACTTATCTACTTATGAATGTTAGGGGATTCTGACAGGCTGCGTCTGTGCTTCGGCGCGCAGCGGAATGCACACCTTGTCGGCACTGCGCACAACCAAACGACCTTACTGTTGGCCGAACTGGTATGACAAGTACAATGCCACCCCGCGCTGGCGCGCGTATTCAGGCACGTCACGGCTCGAAACCATGTGCGCAACCAGTATGGGAAATACCTTGCCGCAGACCGCCTTCAGAGGTTCCACCCTGTTGCGAATGAAACGGTCCACCTCGTTCTTGGACAATTGCGCCTTGGCTTCCCCGATTATCCAAACCGGCTCACTCCCTCGGGTCCCACGCCCCAAAATGTTGACCTCCAAATCCCGACCCCTTGCATCCGCGAGATAGTCGCGGCGAAGAGGTTCCGTAAGCTTGACTTGGTGGTCGCGTTCCAAGAGCACCGGCAAAGCCCGATATGCCTCGTTTTCCAGAGTGTACCCCACAGTGATTGCCAGGCCGCCGAGTTGCTTGTTCGTGTCGTCCAGCCTTTCTGCGAGCTTTGCCAATGCTGATTCGGTTCGTTGCTGCGCCGCGGCAAGTTCCCCCAAACGAATCTCTGTACTTTTCTGCGCTTCGCTGAGTTCGTTTAACGACCGAGTAAGTTCCTCGACACGGGTCTCTGTGCGTTTCTGCGCTTCGGCGAGTTCTCCAAGCCGGATCTCGGTCTGCTTCTGTGCCGCACTGAGTTCTTCGACGCGAGCTTCGGTCCGCTTTTGTGCCTCGGCCAATTCCTTTTGCGACACTGCGAGCTCGCTAACAACACGTTGCAGGGCCTCGAAATCGGACCTCTTGACCGTGTCCTGAAGGTCCTCATAGATCAGGCCCAGCACGGATGCGAGTTTCTGAGCAGGTCTCGGGTCCATGACCTCGCTCAGTTCCTCGTATATGCGCAAGGTGTTGATCACAGCTTTACTATGCTTGATTCAGCGCGTCCGGTCAAGCTGTCGAATCCAGCGCGGCAGCCTCCAGCTTTCGTTGCAACCGGTTCAGGGCTTTCAACCTCTGAATGCAGACCTGGCGTATTGCGCCCCACGCGGCCAATCGTCGGGTGCCTGTACTTGCGCTGGCCTTGCTGATGCCAAGCAACCGAACAATGTCATCCAATGACAAAGGCGCCGCTGAAAAAATAGCAACCAATAAATCCGACCCAACGACCGCAGCAGGCCGAGTCGGCGGCACACATTGCCGGCTGTTTCGATGAATTTGAGCCTGCTTCGAGAGCGAAGGGGGGGCATGACGGACTCTTGCGGGGTATCAGACTGAATTGACACTTCGTGCTGGTCACTTCGCAGGTCGGCTCTGCTTTGGCGACCCGGTCTGGCGCGTGACAGCAGATTGTTCAAAACCGATTGAACGAAATATACAATCTGAACATTGACGTCAAGCAGAAAATGCCAGCCGCACCCCAAGCGCTTCGCGCCTGCCAACGCCCACTGCATCCGCGGCAGCGCGTGAGAAACCGTCGGGATCAGCGCGCTCTTCCTTGCGACGGAGTCGCAGGGCATATTGCCCAGCCCGGCGTGGCTGAAGGTCCGGGTGGTGCAAGAGCCGGGGGCGTTGTCCGTCAGGCGACCTTGGTTCCCGCTGCGCCGGGCTGCGAAATATGCGGGCTAAACCTTCTCAGCGTCCTTGTACACGATCTCAATTCCGGTCCCGACAAGTGATTCCGGGTGATAGCGAGGAATTGGTAACCTGCGCTGTTGTAATGTCACCGGACACATCTTCTTCTCAACAAGACCCAGCGCAAGAGCAACCCCGTAAAGGATCGCTTCCGGCCGGGGCGGACATCCCGGGATGTAGTAATTAACGGGGATCACCTTTTCAACAGGCCCGAGCACGTTGTATGAGTCGTGCCAAATCCCGCCGCCACACGCACACGAACCGATTGCAAACACCAGCTTCGGTTCCGGCATGGCTTCGTATGCGCGACGCAGTGCCGCTGCGGTGGGCCGCATTGCAGGACCCTGGCAAAGCATAACATCCGCGTGCCGCGGTGAACCCACCAGCTTTATGCCGAAGCGCTCGGCATCGTAGTAGGGCGTCAGAACGTTGAGGACTTCAATGTCACAACCGTTGCAACCGCCGCTGTTGGCATGGTAAACCCACAGCGATTTGCGAAACATCTTCCTGCAAAGTTGCTTGATCATTTGTACACGACGGCAAACAACCGCCAATCAGTCCAGATCAATCCTGATATCAGCCACTGTTGACTCGGTATCAAGATAACCCTTCGAGTGGAATACCCATCTTTCACTGGCTACATCGTCGAATCTGTAACCCTTCAGTTTCAACCGTTCGAGCGGTGATGGTTCCGGGAAACACCTGCCACAACGCTGGCAAGTGCTCATGAACAGCTCGAGACGCTGGCTCAAATCGGCGATTGCGTTTGTCGCCGTTTCAAAGTCGTGGCTCATTGTGATGGCTTTTTCGGGGCAAACATCCGCACACCGGCCGCAGAATGTGCACCGCCTACCAAGGTACTGGATAATCCGCAGTTCCTGGCAAATGTCGTGCACCAAAATCTCCCGAGCAGGACAGTTGTTCGCGCAACCCGCGCATCCGATGCATTTGGCCGCATCGAAAATCGGTCGGCCCCGAAACCGCGGCGGCACCGGCCGCGGCTCTGCCGGATAAGGCAGCGTCACGCGGCCAGCTTTGAGGCAAAGAACTGTTTCCCTGATTTTGCTCAGCAATGACATGACTTTGACTAGATTATCCGCGGTGCAAACCCCGCAGTTCGTCCGGCTACAGCCGTGAAACCAACACGCGCCGCGGCTTCTGTTGGATTCGCCATGTTCGACTCAGTACCCATACGTTGCAAGGATCAGCGCAAACACGGCAATCACCAGCATCCCGCCAAAGTACCGCACCGCCTGGTCCACCCGGTACCTCGCGTGTGTTGCCGCTACCAATGTCACAAGCAGCACAAGAACCAACACCTTGCACCAGAACAGCACCCACCCAAGGGGAAACGGCAAGCCCGATCCCCACGGCACAAACAACGCCACAAACAGTGCCGCGTAAACCACCAGCTTTGCCATCCGCGCCCACTTGAACAACGCAAGTTTCGGACCCGAATACTCCGACAGCGGCCCTTCCATTATCTCAGTTTCAGCTTCCGGTATGTCGAACGGCACACGCTGTACCAGAGCTTGAAACGATGCCGCTGACACCACCAGCATCAGCAACCCGGACACTCCAAACCGCCCTTCATAGACTGCACCCCCAAGGACCGCGTCCAGACGCAACGAGTTTGCGTGAACCGCTCCGACAATCATGGCCACCGCAAACAACGGTTCCAACGTGATCATCAGCATCATCTCGCGGCTCATCCCCAAAAGCGAGTAGGTCGAACCCGCGGCAAGCCCCGCCATCAGCGTGCAAAGCCCACCCAGCATCAGCAAATAAATCAAGACCAACGCATCGCCTGCCCCACCCAGCGGCGCATTAAATCCCATCGGAACAAAACAAACTGCGGCAAGCACCACGCCCATCGACAGCCACGCAGCGAATCGCTGTGCCCACGGCGCTTCCCCGGACTCGATGTCTTCCTTCCCGAGCAGCTTGAAAAGGTCGTAATAAGGCTGCAACAGCGGGGGGCCTTTTCTCGATTGCACACGCGCCGTCACTTTCCTGAGAATGCCTTCGAACAAAGGCGCCAGCACCAGCACAAGTGCTGCGTTGCAGATGCATCCAATTATTGCCCAAAACCAACTCATGACCATCAGTACCCTACGAATCCTTGATGTGGCGTCCGCTTTGCGCGCGTTTTGCCATTTCCCTGAGGTCGCGCGGCGTCCATACCTTGACCGCCCCAGACCTTACGTCCACAGCTTCGATCCGGTCCGTGCACGAAAAGCATGGATCGATGCTCCCCAAAGCAATTGTCATGTCCGCCAGTTGTGCGTCCCGAATCATCGAAGGCACACCCTGCAGATTCTGGTAGGTCGGCGCTCTGACCCGCCACCGTCGAGGCCGGTTGTTCTCGCCCGTGATCACGAAATGATGCGATTCACCACGTGGGGCTTCGACCGAAGACAGGCCGAACCGCCCGGCCGGGAGATCTTCCTTGATCGGGGTCTGGATCGGACCTGGCTCAAGTCGCGCGAGGCATTGGCGGATAATGCTTATTGATTCGAATACTTCGTCGGTTCGCACCACCAACCTGCCCCACACATCGGCGCTCTGGGCGGTTATCACTCGAAAATCGACCCTGTCATACGCCGCGTATGGATGATCGCGCCGGCAATCAATGTCAACGCCCGCTGCGCGCGCAACAGGTCCGATCAACCCCATTTCTTTCACAACACTCGCGTCAGCAACGCCAACGCCACACGTTCTTCTTTGGATGTTCTTGTCGTTCTTGACCGCCCTGGCCACGTTGTGCCATTCGCTTTCGAGCTTGTCCAAAACTGTTTTGAGCTCATCACTCAGCTCAGAGGTAATATCCCATCTTACCCCGCCAATCACGCACAAGCCGTAGGTCTTGCGATTGCCACTGATCTTCTCCGCAATCCACATCACCGGTTCCCGAACTCTGAAGGCCTGCATGAACAGCGTGTCAAACCCAACAATGTGACACGCCAAACCAACCCACAAAAGATGGCTGTGCAGCCGTTCCAGCTCCAGCATTATGGTGCGAATGTACTCCGCACGGGGCGGCGGACGCAAAGCAACGGCTTCCTCGACCGATTGCGCGTATGCAACGTTGTGCACGCAGCCGCATATCCCGCAAATCCGCTCCGCCATGATCGGAATGTCATTGTACCCCAGCACGCTTTCAGCCAGTTTCTCGATCCCCCTGTGCACCATGAAACCCCGATACTCGCACCCGCGAACGGTTTCCCCTTCAACGTACAGACGAAAATGTGCCGGCTCATCCAACGTCGGATGAAAAGGCCCAAACGGCACCACAGTGCAACCTTCCGGAGGATCATCGAAATCGTAGCCAGCCCCGCTCTCGTCACAATCCGGCGCCTCATCCCACTCGACATCCTTCCGCAAAGGATGCAGGCCTTCCGGCCAACCATCCGGCAAAACTAACCGCTTCGGATACGGATGCCCCACCGCCTCGATCCCAACAAGGTCACGCATTTCGCGTTCGGCCCAATTCGCCGCCGGCACAACATCGGAAATGCTCTCGATCCGCGGCGAGTCAGCCGGCAGCAGACACATCACGCTCACCAGCAACCGGTCCCGGTCAAACGCAAAGTTGTGCGCAACCATGAAACAACCCGACCACGGCCGATCGTCGGCCCCAATCGTTATCACGTACCGGGCGTCCAGCTCACGAAACAATGCCCGACACACCTCCTTCACCGATCTCGGCTCGACAAACACGTAAAGTCGGCGATCGCTCGTCAGGTCGGCGCGAATAATCGCCGCCCCAAACCGCTGCCGCAAAAAACCAAGTTTCTCTCTCGCCGCCATGTTAACAGTTTGTCACCTCGATTCTCACCCGCTTTTCCGGCCGTTTCCTCTTGATGCCACAGCCGATTCTTCAACCATGCTCCCGCGCCACCCGCCACCAACCCACCTGAACAGCCTCTTTATCTCCCCGTAATACCCGTGCGCTCGATAACGATTGTGTTCGCCTTCCCGCGCATAACCGCACAACCACGGTTCAGCGATGCGCCGACTCGCGCCCCCCGCCCTGCTCACCCACAACGCAACCAGCAGCCCTCCCACCAACACCAAAGCAACACCCGCAGGAGCAAACACCGCCGCGCCATTGTCCAGTGTGACTCCCCACCATGCACCGCCGGAGGCTGTTGTTCCTGCTGCCAATGCTTCGCCCCAGCCCTGATGACTCTGCCGCAACGCCGTCCCAATCAGGACCACACCCAACGCGGGCCAAATTCCCAGCAATACGCAGGCCGCCGCAAGAAACACCTGCGGCACCTGCATCAATCCCCCGACCTCAAGCCGACCGCGGCTTGCAAACCGTTCTTTCACCAACTTGCTGCTGCGCGACAGGAAGCTCGCACCAAAGAACTTCATGAACGAAGCCAATGTAAGCGCGCTTGTAAGAATTGCTATCAGACCGCACACAGCAAGGTACTTGACGGCGCTGCTGCCGGTAATGCACGCCACATAAATGTGCCACTTGCTGGCAAACCCGTTGAACAACGGCACCCCCGCAATCGAGAACGACGCAATGCACGCAGTCGCCGCCGTCAGCGGCATCAGGCGCACCAATCCTCCCATCCTATTCAGGTCTTGTGTGCCAGTGGCCCACAACAACGAGCCCGCGTTCAAAAACAGCAGCGCCTTGAACAGCCCGTGATTAAGCACGTGAAACAACGCGCCGCACAAACCCACCGCCGCAAGCGTCGCGCCAATGCTACCCCCTTTGGCCAGCAGCACCATGCACGCCCCTGCCCCAAGCATGATGTAACCGATCTGCCCTATGCTGTGGAACGCCAGCAACCGCTTCGATTGTTCCTGTCGCAGCGCCTGCATCGTGCCGGTGAAAAGCGTGATCGTCCCCAGCGCTACAACCAATGCGCCCCACGATGCCATCGGGAATTCTGCGCGCACCGCCGGCGACGGCAGCCACAGAAAATACCGCATCAGACCGTATGCGCCTGTCTTGATCATCACGCCCGAGAGCATCGCGCTCACTGGCGAAGGCGCCGCCGGGTGCGCGTCGGGCAGCCAAAACTGCCCAAACGGCCACATCCCCATCTTTATGCCAAACCCGATCAGGAACAAACCAAACGCAATCGCCGATGCAGTCGGCCGCGTCTGCAACATGGCAGGCAAATTGCTCCTGACACTCTCGAAATCGTATTTCAGCCCGCCTGCGCCGGTGGCAGCCGCGCCGGTAAGCGCAAGGAGTTCCGCGCCAACCATCGTTGCCACACACGCAATCTGCATCATCAGAAGGTACTTGTTCGCTGCGCGGACGTTCTGGCGGATGCGGTGCTCGTATCTGATGAGCGCATAGCCCGGCATGGTCATCATTTGCCAGAAAATGAAGAAAAACCACATCATGTCCGTCGTGGTCAGCAACCCGTACATCGCCGCCAGAAAAACAAGAAAATAGGGATAGTACCTGCCAACACCGTACCCGCTGTAGTGGTCCATGTACCGGATGCCGTAAAGCGCTGCCGGCACCGCAACCAGCACCGACAACACCAAAAACACCGCGCTCAAACCGTCCACATGAAGCCGCAACGCAAATCCCAGTGCCGGCATCTGAAGGAACTGGGCCGGTTCTTCAGACGCTCCGCCCGCAAAAACCCGGGCCACAGCCGCCAGCACCAGAGCACCAGAAAGCGCCGTCACGAGAAACGCAGCCCAACCCGCCAGCCTCCTGCTGGAAGCAACAGCAGCGGTCAGCACCGCGCCGCCAAGGCACAGAAAAATCGCTCCTACGACTGCTTGTTCAGGCGTCAACACCTGGCCACCTCCAGCATCTCTCCAATCAACGACTCCAAAACGTTCAAGCTCTCTCTCACCGGCGCCGATAGACCGGTTCCGCGTTTCACTGACTCAGGTTTCACGCCCAAAAGCCACACTCGGGCCCCGCCAACTTCTTCGATATATTTCCCCAACAAACCTAGCCCGATTCTGTGAGTCGAAACCTCCAAACGCAATTCTTCCAACTCGTTGCAGTCCATCAGCACAATCGTCCCTGGGTCGCCTTCACACGCAACCGCATCCACAAACAACACCCGATCAAACCCGCCTTCAACCAGCCGACGCGAATGCCGCTCAGGTTCAACGCCCGCAACAATAAACTCGCAGTTCGCCCGCCCTCCAAACCCTCCAAATCGAGCGTCTTCGCCATCGTCGCCCAGAACACCAAGCCTGTTCATGAGCCCGTTCACCAGACACACTCCGAACCCGTCGTCGCCGCTCTCGGTGTTGCCGATGCCGACCACGGCCACGCGCCCTGGAGCGCCAAGGATGCTGTGCAAGTGTTGTCTGATGTCGTTCATCAGATGTCTTCGCCGAGTTTCTTGATTTGCTCGTAAGTGAAAACCGGCCCGTCAACGCAAACGTACGCAACCCCGATGCAGCAATGGCCGCACTTGCCAACCCCGCATTTCATGTAGCGTTCAAGCGTCGAAACAATGTCGCGTTCCGCAAAACCGAGTTGCAGCAGGTCCTTGATCGCAAAACGAAACATCACGGGCGGTCCGCACACAAACGCCGTCGAGTTCGCCACCGCCACGTTGATCCCCGGTTTCTTCAGCAGGCTGCCCACCACGCCAACATTCCCTTTCCACCCGTCCGCCGGGCGATCAACCGTGACATGGCACTCGAGCCCCGCAGATTCTTCCCACGCTTTCAAATCCCGCACGTACATCAAATCTGACGGCGTCCTCGCCCCGTAAAAAACCTGAAGCCGACCGTAACGCTCCCGATGAGCCATCGCATATACAATGCAGGACCTCAACGGGATCAAACCTATCCCGCCCGCCACAAACACAAGGTTCCGACCGTAGTATTGTTCCATCGGAAACCCGTTGCCATACGGACCACGCACGCCGAAAATCTCGCCCGGCTTCAGAGCATGAAGCGCAGCCGTGCAACTGCCCACATTCCGAACCGTGAAAAACAGTTCGTCCTCAGTCGGGCTCGGCGGCAACGAAGCCGGAAACTCCCCCACGCCAAACAATGAGACCTGCGCAAACTGACCCGGCCTGAACGCACGGAATTTCGCTTGCTCAGCCGCATCAACAAAATGCCAGTAAAAGGTTTTTACTTCGGCAATTTCGTCCTGGACCCCGTCGAGCACGGCCAGTTTTGGCATATAAACGTTCTCAACCGGGCCGGGAATCGCGCCATCGAGCACGCCACGACCTTCAGCCGCTACGGTGATTTTGCCATTAACGCCCATCAGCCGGAACAGGTTCGATCTTTTCTTCAAGCGCTGCAGCGCGCCTGATCATTTCTACAACGCTTGGCATGCCAACATCGCCGTGGCACACGGCGGCGCACCGGCCGCATCCCACGCATGCCATGCTCAATTCACGTTGAATGAAATAATGCGCCAGTTTCCTGAAAAACCGGCGGTTGCGCCTGTCGTGCACGCTCTTTCGCGGATTGTGCCCGCCTGCCATCCTCGTAAACCCGCCAAGCGCACACGAATCCCAAATCCGCACACGCTCGATCTCGTCGCGCCCTGTTGGCCTGTCCGACACAGTGAAACACGTGCAAGCCGGACAAACATAGGTGCATCCGCCGCACTCCAAACAACGGTTGCCAATTTCCTCCCATGTCCTCTCAGGCACGGACCCTTGGGACACATATCGGACCGTTGCACTGAACCAACAGGTGGTTGTCTTGAATCTCTTTCGCACTTCGCTGAGGATTTGCCGCCGGCGCTCGACATGTTCCTGTGCAGCTCTTGTGAAGATTGGTTCTTCGAACAGAGCTTCCCCCGCAGACGACCCTGCAACCGCAAGCAGCTCGCCTGCCCCAAGGTCCATCAGTTGCAGGTCGAAATGGTCCCTCGCCGCCGGCCCGGTATCAGTGCATACACAGAAACAGGCGTCGCTGATGTCCAACTCCGCATTCGTGCAGACAACGTTCACCAGCAACAGTTCCCGGCGCCGCCTCGCGTAGTACGTGTCCGGAAATTCACGGCCGAGATAAAACCGGTCAAGGTGGTATATCCCCGCCACATCGCATGAACGAATCCCAAATATCGCGCGCTTGGGCGCCTCATAGGTCGCCTGAATGTCATACGCGCCGTTGGCGCGTTTCACCCGCAGCAACCGCTCGATCGGCGGCAGCACAAACCGCTTCGGAGGATAATACGGATTCGGCACATGCAACCGCACACGGCCGATGTTCTCATCCGTCACCGTGTCATAGTAGGTGTCGCGCCCTTTGTTGCAGAAAGGCGCAACGACTTCGTACCCGCGCCGGCGAATCGCGTTCACCAGCATCGCAAGGTCTTCGCTGCGCATCAAACGCGCTTTCATTCTTTCACCTTTTCGATGCGCACTGGAATAAGTTGCTCGCCCGTGCCAGCACCGCGCATCTGCCGCTCGACTTCGCGCACAAAATACGGAACAAAAACCGTCCCACGACGCACTTCCTTGGTGACGCGCGCAACTGAAACCGCCTCGCCCGTGGAAGAACAGAGGCGAATCTTCGCCCCGTCTCTTACGCCGAGCATCGCCGCGTCTTCGGGATTGATTTCGACAAACCCATTCGGATAGTCCAGCAAAAGTATCCGATACTCCCGTTTCAGGGTCTCACTGTGGCGAATGAGCACATTCTGATGCCAGTAATAAAGCGAGTGCCCAAGTACCAACGTGAACGGGTATTCCTTTGACATTGCAGCGCCGCCAGAAGCTTCACGCGGCACGGGAACAAACTTGAAACGACGTGCCGGCCCGTCTTCCCCAAACAAAAACCGCGTGCCCAACGGCCGGTCTTTGGTGCATGGCCATTGCCGACCGTAATCCCGTGCCAGATTCTCGTACGACGCGCCACTGTAAAACGGAACCGCAGCGCCAATTTCTTCCATCACATCCGAACTGTCATTGTACCGCCAGTCCGCTCCCATCAATTGCGCGACGCGCGCAATCTGCTGCCACGCAGGCGTCAAACTCGGCGCCGATTCCAACACCTTTTCCGCAAGCTGAATCCGGCGCTCGGTGTTCGTGAAAGATACGCGCTCCTCACCAAAAGCAGTTGTCGGCAAAACCACATGCGCACGACGCGCTGTCTCTGTCAGAAAAATGTGCTGCACAACAACCAACTCCATCCCGTCGAGCACCTTCGCCGCATCCCCAAACAACGCGGTGTTCACAGGGTCATACCGGCAGAGCCATAAAGCTCTAAGGTCTGAAGTGGAATTCCTCCCGAACAGTTCTCTCGCGCCCCGGCCGGGAACCGACGGAAGCCGCGCGCCCCAAAGCCGCTCGAAACGCGCACGCGCCTCATCGCAAATGACAGGCTGGTACCCGGGGAACCGGTCCGGCAACATCCCCATGTCGCAAACACCCTGAAGATTGTTTTGCTCGGCAAGGGCGTAGATGCCCGCTCCTTCCTTTCCGACGTTTCCACACAGCAGCGCAAGGTTCACAATCGCGCGAATCGTTTCCTTGCTGCGCGCTTCCATCCCTGTCGAATAGAGCAGGGCCGCTCTTTTGGCGCGTGCGTAAATTAGGGCCGCTTCCTCGATCTGAGCAGGATTAACACCGCATTCCTCCGCTGCCGACCAAAGATCGTATTCCTGCAATCGCGCGAGAAACGCGCCGTAATCCTTGCAGTGCGCGCGGATGAAACCCAGATCGCGCAATCCCCGATCGTAAATCACCTTCGCCATCGCACCGTAAAGGACTGCCTCTGTTCCGGGATGCACTTGAAGGAACAGATCGGCGCTTTCGGCCACCCGATGTCGCCGGGCATCAATCACGATCAGTTTTGCCCCATTTAGTTTGGCCCGAATGACAACGCCCCCAACAGTGGGCAATTGCAGACCAAGGTCCACACCGTCCACCACAATCACATCACTCAGATCCAGCTCGCCAATCGAGTTGGTCGTGGCTGGCACTCCAATCATTTCGTCCAAAACCTGAATGCTGTTGTTGCAGTAGGCGCCTGTCCCGTGATCGACATTGTTCGTTCCCACAACCCCGCGCGCGAGTTTCTGCAGCAAATAGCTCTCCTCGTTCGAGCATCGTGGTGAATTGAAGAATGCAAGTGCATCTGGACCGTGCCGGTCTCGTATGCTTTTCAGCCGGTCTGCAACATAACCCAATGCCTCGTCCCACCCGACCTCGACAAGCTCCCTACCGCGCCGCATGAGCGGCATTTTCAATCGATCGGGTGAACTGGCCACCTCGTGCACGTGCCAGCCCCGAACGCAAATCCTTCCACGGTTCGCCGGATGCGACATGCTCGGATAAACGCCGGTGATCCGGTTTCCCTCGGTTTCGAGGTAAATACCGCATCCGACACCGCAAAAAGTGCACGTGGTCAGTCGTTGGGCCATACCCAGACCGTCTTCCGGTCATGGCGGATTTCGTCGAATTCAAACTCGAGTTTTCCAACGCCGGTTCCGCCCCCGGTGAGTACGCCCAAAACCTAAAACCATCAATCAATTGAGCCAACCTTGCTTTGCCAAAACATCCACGTTTTTTGGCAGCAACTCCTGGAATCTCCCACCGATTCACGACCGAACACTGATTGACTCCCCGGCCGTTGCCCCGGCTTCATTGGCCGGGCGCCCTAGCCCGCATATTTCCCAGCCCGGGGTAGCCGGAACCAAAGTCGCCCAACGGGCAACGCCCCCGGCTCTCGCACCCCCCGGACCTTCAGCCGCGCCGGGCTGGGAAATATGCCCTGCGACTCCGTCGCCGGGAAGAGCGCGCTGATCAAGCCCCCACTGCACGCGGCGCCGCCGCGGTTGCAGTGGGCGTTGGTAGGCGCGAAGCGCTTGGAGTGCGGCAGCTTGCTGCCGCTTTGTTTCTTATGCGCGAACAACGTGTCTGGCACTCTATTTACATCTCCACTGATGCATTCGGCGCGCCGGGCACGGCACTCCCTACCATTGATGAAATCTTGCGCAAGGCAGGGCGGGCGCTCCGCGCACACCGCAAACAAAGTGCCTGTCACCCTATTGCCGAGGCTGGCGCCGCAGCCAGCCACGAAGCTGCAGTTGGTTTGCGAGCTGGCTGATGGACAGCCGAAGGGGTCCGATGAGCAACAAAGTGCCTGTCACCCTATTGCCGAGGCTGGCGCTGCGGTCGGGCATGAAGCTGTAGTTGGTTTGCGAGCTGGCAGATGGACCGCCGCGGGAGCCTGATGAGCAACAAAGTGCCTGTCACCCTATTGCATCATGAAAAACCCAGTGAGAGGGGCGTGCTCGAAAGGGCACAAAACTCTCAAACGGAACTCTGTGGGTAACCAATCCCACCCGGCAAAGGCTAACCACCAGCCGGAAGCGAGTTTTGCGTAGTTGTCAGCAATGGCAGCACGAAGCCGCCGACAGCCAGTGTCAAAGCCGTGTGATTGAGCCTCGAAATAAAGGTGTTGCTGGAGCCTTCGTTGTTAGAGTTGCGGGGGCGGCATCGAAGTCCCCAGCCCGGAAATCTCACCGCCTGACCAGACCAACAGACCGAGAGCTTCATTCCGGTGAGATTTCCGGGCTAGAAAGCCTGCGAACGGGGCCGCCCGAAGCCGGGGAGTAGGGAAGAGGCAGACACTGTTACGGAGCCGCCTTGAGGAAACACGATGGACACACTGAGGTCCGGAGTCGTGTGAACGGAAAAACGGCGGATGGCAACTGCGGCGCGAAGCTGTAACTGGAAGAAGCGTGTGCGAGAAAACAGTTCGCACGGGTCTGTGGGGGAGCCGATGGAAAACCACCGGCTCTACCCGGATCCGACTCACCCCCGAAGATCGTGCTGTTGTGAGCGCCTTACTTGCTGCCAAAGAAAGAGATACAGAGAAACTGAGCAAACTCGCGGCGTGAAAATCTTCGCAAAGATGAGTGATTTTTCAATATAGCAATGCAGCCTGGCGCAGCCGGAGCCAAAGTTGCCCGATGGGCACTGATCCGGCGCCTGCGCACGCTGACCAGAGCCCTCTGCCACGCCGGGCTGCCAAATATCCGCTGCGACTCCGTCGCAGGCAAAACCACTCTGATCAAGCCACGCACCGGACGTGTCACTGCCAGAGTATGTCCCAACCACATCTAACTCTTCCGCCCAAAGGCGGGACTCGAACAGCCCGGAGCGCGAAAACGTTGCTGTGATAGTCAGGGCTTTCAGCCCTTGGATTGTGGAAGGTGATGTCCAGATGGCCCTTGTCGTGGGGCTTCACCCCACGCTGGTATGGACCGCGCCCTTGGCGCTTCGATGACCGACCAAGACAACCGCGTTGTGCATGGCAGCGTAGTTGATTGTTTCAGCCATGAACGCCAATCACTGTGTTCGAGACCGTTGGTGTTCGTGGACCAATGACTCGAGGGCCGAAGGCCCCGCCCCATACCAGCCTGGGCCAGCGGCCCAGGTCAAAGGCGCCAGATCAGTATCAATAAGGGCTGAAAGCCCGTATTATGCACGTTTACCGACGAATCACTGTTCGAGAACGTTCGACGTTCAACGTACAACGCTCAACGTACAACGTTCAGAGGTGTTACTGCTCGACGAATGTTCGTTTCAAGGCCGCCTAAAGGCGGGACTCTAACGGCCGCGGGCACGGCAACGCCAAATGCCTGGAAATAACCCGCCGCCGTTAGAGTTCCGCGTTTAAGCGGAAACGAGAAGACTGTCTGTCACAGCTCCGGCGCGCCAGGGACGGCGCGCCCTACCGTGGATGAAATCTTGCGCAAGGCATGGCGGGCGCTCCGCACACACAACAAACAACGTGTCTGTCCCCATATGGTCTCATTGGATCGCGCCGCTGATCCCGATGGTTTTTCACGCGCTGCCGCACATGCAGTGCGCGTTGGTAAACGCGAAGCGCTTGGAGTGCGGCAGCTTGCTGCCGCTTTGTTTTTGTGCGCAAACAACGTGCCTGCGCCCGTTGCTGAGCGCTGCGCTTTCAAGCGTCGCACGTTGAAAGCTCCTTTCACTTGGCCGGCGTGGACTCCGAGCTGGGCGCGCTGGGTGGAAGCGCACTTTTTTGGTGCTCGGTCCATGAAACAACCGCAGCGCCAAGCACGATGAGCAGCACGCCGCACCATCGCATGGCGGAAACCTGTTCGTGCAGAAGAAACCGTGCGGCCAAGGTCGTGAGGACGAACCCTAACGACGTGAGGGGCCAGATAAAACTGACGTCGCTGCGCGACATCAGGTACAAAAGCCCGGCAAAAAAGAGCGCCTCGAAAAACACGCCCAACAGAAAATTGCCGTTTGTCAGGCCCTGCCTTGCAACCCTCATGATCTCGGCGCCTGAGACTCTCTCGACGTTTCCGATTTGGTGAAGCCCTTTGCTCAACAGGACGACGCCCGTGGCTTCGAGCACGAGGGCAACGAGCAATATGACAAGGAGTTTGGCCATCTCAGAGTTCTGAATAACGGATTAATCTGATGTTCAACTGCCGCACCAGCTCGCGAACACGGCCGCTCACCAGCGCTTCGAGTTCGGCACGAGACTGATCGAGGGACGGATGCGAGTAAAGCTCGTAGTCGCCCGCCGACAGCCTTGGCATGAGACGCAAGATGTAGTCTTCATCGACGCGCCCGTTCTGAAGGAGGCCGAACACAGCATCTGTATGTCGGATGCCGGCTTTTCGAAGGCGTGGCCGTGCCCAGGCAGACAGGCAGGCAAAGATGATCGCATGACTGCTTCGGTAGAAGTACCGGCCGCGCGCGATTTGGTAATTGAGCCAAAAAAAGTCCCTTGTGAGGCGAATCGGCACCGGGCGCGGCATGGTGATGAAAGGGTACAACAGGGCTGTCACTGTCGGGTGAAGGTGGATGTTAAGGTGGCCGTTTACATGATCCAATGGCAGGCCTGTTTCTTTGAAGCGATTGAACTGGGCTGCGATCTCGCCTGCCAACTGGTTGCGCAGTGTTCGGTTGAAAAAGTATCGCAGCCCTGTGCGCACCGGGTTGTCGCTGAATCTGCCCCGGTTGTCCACAAGGGTGGGTATCTCGTGCGGGGGCAAACAGGAGCGACCGCAGAGAAGCGTCAGGTGAAGGCCAACGCCCAGACCCGGGTTTGCTTTGGCGATTGCGACTGCTTCGTCGA
Source organism: Verrucomicrobiota bacterium (assembly GCA_012517065.1). GTDB lineage: Bacteria > Verrucomicrobiota > Verrucomicrobiia > Limisphaerales > J093 > JAAYVR01. Next base: position 23,446 of record JAAYVR010000026.1, read on the forward strand.
AAGCGTCGCCTGTGACCATCAGACTGGCAGTTGTCAGAATGCCCTGCTGGTGCGCCATGGCTATGGCATGGTTTGCGGCCGAAGACTTGCCGAAGTCATCAGCGTTGACCACGAGGCGGATGCGCCGGTCACAGGAAACCATAGTTTGGCAGGGAGGAACATGTCCGAATCCGCCACCACGTCCGCAACACCAGATACAACTTCTCGGACTTGGGAAGGCGGGGACACTCAGGACCAAAGCAATTGAAACCTGAGCGTTCCATCTTCAGCAGGAGACGCCAATAGACAGCTCCCATGAGCTCGGCTGCGATCATCGAAGGACGGTCTGTCGGCGGAAGGCAATCGTTTGCCTTGCGGTAAAACTCACGGGCGCGCCGGGCTGTTTCGGCGGCCAGCGAACGAAAACGGCCTGTGTACTTGTGATCGAGAATCTCCTCGGGCGCGACATCGAACCGGCGCAGACATTCGTTGGGGAAATAAATGCGGCCCCGGTCGGCGTCGATTCGCACGTCTCTGAGGATGTTTGTGAGCTGGAGGGCCTTGCCCAGAAACACCGCGTATTCTTTGCAGACCGTATTCTGATAGCCAAAAATCTCGATGCTCAGCAGTCCAACAACCGATGCCACTCTGTAACAATACAACTCGAGGTCTTGCTGGGTTTCGTACCGCTGCTGATCAAGGTCCATGCCGACACCGTTGAGCAGTTCATCGAAAAGCTCCTTCGGGAGTGCGAACTGGCGGACAACGCGCTGTAGCTCGCGATTGACCGCGAAACGCGGTTCGCCGCCGGAGTAGAGCGTTGCGATGTCATCGCGCCACGCGGCCAAGGCTTTCTTTCTTTCCTCGACGGGCTGGTTTGTCTCGTCGGCGATGTCGTCCACCTGGCGGCAGAAGGCGTACAAGGCCGCCATCGCAGCTCGTTTGGCCGGGGGCAACAGAATAAAACCCAAAGCGAGATTGGATTCGCTCCGGCGCGTAATGGTTTGGCTGACGGACCCGCTCAAAGTGACGGAGGCAGTTCGTCCGTTTGCCGCGGCGGAGGCAGTCCGCCCGTTTCGGCAAGAGTAGGGTTGCGCGGTCGGTGTTCTCGCCGGTGGCGCCGCCGATGATGACGGTGTTTGTGCTCAGAGGACTCGGGCGTGTCTGTCTCCACAAGAACGTGTGAGGCAACTCTGAGATCGGCGTGCTTGCGGGAACGACGCCGGAAAAACCGCGCCCACAGCAGCAAGATCACAAGCAGCACCAGCGCGATCCCGATCAATACCGGCACATCCTGCAAAAACGCCGGAAGACGGAATCCTCCTGGCCCGCCTGATGGTGCAACAGGCAACTGGTCAAGCGACGATTGTGCCAAGAGTTTCATGACGACGACCTTCGGGTTGCCGCACCGGGCTCGTCTTCAGACAAATCCTTCATGCTGATCCCCAGACTGACCATGCGGTACCGGAGTTGGTTGCGACTGATATTGAGGTATTCAGACGTTCTGGCAAGATTGTTGTTGTTTTCGCGAAGCGCAGCAAGGATCAGTTCACGCTGGTACCGATCCACCATTTCATCCAATGAAAGCCGTCCCGGGCCGGGTATGGTGGGCCCTTTATGGAGCCGGTTTTCTACAATGAAGTCAGGGAGGTTTTCGGGCTGGATGGTGTTCGAGGTCTCGAGGATTACGGCACGTTCAATGACATTCCGCAGTTCGCGCACGTTGCCCGGCCAGTGATGAGCCAGCAACTTGCGTTGCGCGGCGGGACTGATTCCGGTGATGTGCTTGTTCATTGAGGTCGAGTAGAGCGCGAGGAAATGTTCTGCGAGCAACAGCACGTCGTTGCCGCGCTCACGCAGTGGCGGGGGTTGAAACTGCACAACGTTCAACCGGTGGAAAAGGTCCTCTCGAAACTGGTCGTTTCGAATTGCCTGGACGATATCCCGGTTTGTGGCTGCTATGAGCCGCACGTCAACGCGCAGTTCCTGGTTTCCGCCCACCCGGGTGAATGTGCCGTCCTCCAGAAACCTCAGCAGCTTGGCCTGCAACGGCCGGCTCATGTCGCCAATCTCGTCAAGGAATATCGTCCCCCCATCGGCCTCTTCAACGCGCCCGATTTTCTGCCGCAGCGCGCCTGTGAACGCGCCTTTTTCGTGGCCGAACAATTCGCTCTCGAGCAACGTGTCCGGGATAGCAGCACAATTGATCCGCACGTATGGCCGCTCACGCCGATGACTCAGCGTGTGCAGAGCGCCTGCAATCAGCTCTTTGCCGGTCCCGCTCTCGCCCAAAATAAGAACAGTCGCATTCGTTGGCGCCACGGTCTGGATCAATTGCCTCAAAGACCGCATTTTGGGTGATTCGCCGATTATCTGTTCGAGACCGTAGTTTTCTCCAGCCTTGGCTCTGAGGGCGGCGATTTCCTGTCTCTGCTGGTACTCACGTGCGCAGCGCTGGACTGCGTGGACGAGCTCTTCCGGAGCAAACGGTTTGGCCAGATAATCCTCGGCACCGGCCTTGATGGCTTCGACGGCGAGTTTCGGGGTGGCATAAGCGGTGATGACCAAAACCGGCAGGTTCTGACGCCGGCTTTTGATTTCCTTCAGCAGATCGTATCCGCTCATTCCGCCGAGCCGCGCGTCCGTTATCACAAGAAAAAACTCTTCCTGGTTCAGAAGCTGGAGCGCTTGTTCTGCCGACTCGGCGGCTTCGACCTCGAAACCCTCGCCTTCCATGATCGTGCGCAGCGACGCGCGCATATTGCGCTCGTCGTCAACGATCAACAACGGTGGCAAAGGCCTTTTCATTTTCGGATCGTCAACAGTGTCCTGGCGGGAAAGATTATTGTGAATCGCGATCCTTTTCCAAGCTCGGATTCGACATTGATTGTTCCGCCATAAGTCTCGACGTTGTGTTTGACTATTGACAAGCCCAGCCCGGTACCCTTTTCCCGCGTCGTAAAATAGGGCTGAAATATCTTTTCGATGTTTTCCGGGGGAATCCCGGGACCGTCATCTGCTATGCTGATTTCCACGGACCGGTTTGGTCCATGGGCAATCCTAACCCAGACATTGCCGCGGCCGTTCATCGCCTCTCGCGCGTTCTGGAGAACGTTCGCAAAAGCTTCCTGGATGTTGTTCCGATGCGCCAGCAGCGGCGGAATCCCAAGGGCATAGTCCCGGTGAATCTGGACCTCGTACTTGACCGCAGGCGGAAAAACGTTCCTGATCGCCCTGTCAAGTTCTTCCTGGAGATCGACCGCCTCGACGAGCCCCTCGTTGAGTTTGGCATAACCCATCAGATCGGTTATGAGCCGGTCCGATTTTTCGACTTCTTCGCGAATGATCTGTATTTGCTGGGTTATGGTTTTACCTTCCCGGACGGTCTTTTGCAGTGTGTACGAAGCGTTGTTGATGACCGCAAGCGGGTTTTTCAACTGATGCGCGATTTCAGCGGCGAGCCTCGCAGCGGCTTCGAGTTGCTGGCGCCGCAGTTCAAGTTCGGCTTTCAAAGCCGACTCTCTCTGCTGTTTCTCGAGCAGAATCTGCAAGCCGCGGCACCATGCAGCCAAGCCAACCAACAGAGCCAGCCTGATCCACATCGTTGTGCCCATCTGGCGGATGTCATCCGAAGTAATCACCGGCCCCTCGAACTCGGTGCCGGGCGGGGTCGCATCAAGCTTGGTGATGGCGATGTCGGTCAATACGCCCGCCAAATAGAACAGCACCATCGAAACATTGAGAACATACTGTGGCAGAGCGGTGTTCATGCTGGCGCAATTGCGGATGATCAGCAGCACGTACAGCACATAAAGCGGGCTTTGCAACCCGCCGGTCATCGCAACCAAACCCGCAAGAAACAGCCCGTCCACCAAAGCAATAATGAAAACCGTCCACGGCACCACCGGGAATGAAACCTGCGCTATCCCCAAAAACACGAATGCAGCGCCAATGTTGAACGCAAGGTAAACCAGAAAAGCATGCTGCAAAACCCGCTGCGCAAAAACCCACGTCGGATTCTCAGGGACAAGGTTTGGGTTGAGCGAATAATCCGGCGCCCACTTGCTCCAGTAAAGGAAGTAGAAAAGGATCACCAACACAAGGCCCTTGACGACAAGCCCCACATCGCGCTCGACAAGGACGATCCTGCGCTCCATTTGAGCGGGTTCGGACGAGACGAGCGCCCGCAAATCTCCCACCGACCGCACAGGTTGTGTCCGGGCTTGGTGCATCCTTGCTCAACTACACACTCTTTGCCGGCAATGCCAGCAGCTCGAGAGCTCTCGCTGCAATCTTGTTCACGTCATACAGTCTCCCAACACCTTCGTATCCGCAAGCCAGAGCACCCGCCTCCGGACCAATAAACTCCACCCCCCGCTGTTGCAGTGTGGCAACGTTCTGTTGTGTGGCCGGGTGCAACCACATCTTGCCGTTCATGGCCGGCGCCACGAGGACCCGTGCCTGCGGATTGAGCGCAAGCGCAATGCAACTCAACGCGTCATTTGCAAGGCCGACCGCCATTTTGGCTATGAAGTTTGCCGTTGCCGGCGCCACAAGAAACAACCGCGCCTCATCTGCCAGTTTGATGTGCGCCGGCTGCCAGTCATCCACATCGTCGTACAGGTCGGTGATCACCTCGTTCCTTGATAATACCTTGAAGGGCAATGGATTAACAAATTTCTGCGCGTCTGCGGTCATCACCACCCGCACATCCGCTCCGGCTTTTGTGAGCGTGCTGGCAAGATCGATTGCGCGATGCGCAGCGATTGAACCGGTGACGCCCAGTATGACACATTTTGAATCTTGCATCGGTTTTCCTGACATTCCATACACGATCACGATGATAAAATCCAGTGCGTAGCCCACTTATTCCTGGTCGATATGGGGACAGACACGTAGTTTGCGCATCCCCAGCCGGTCAACGTTCAGGCGTCCGCTCTGTGGGATCGAAACCGATCGTACAATCCGGGGTCAGATTGATGCGGCCGAGGACGACGCCGCGCCTTGCCGTTCATGAAACCGTGCACGGGTCAGGGCGGGCGCTCGGCGCACACCACAAACAAAGTGCCTGTCCCCATATCGGCATCCCCACAAACAATGTGCCTGTCCCCATATCGGCACCCATATCGTCAGCCGAGGGGTTCCTCCACAGACTTCAGCAGCCGCCGATTGGAACAAGGGGCAATCGGCTCGCCATGCCACGATCCTGGAGCAAAACCCAAACAAGGAGCCTGTCACTCTATCCGACTCACCCCCAAAGGCCGTGCTGTTGTAACCGCCTTATTGGCGGCCAGAGAAGCAGATACGGAGAAACTGACCAAACTGGCAGTCTGAAAATCTTCGCGAATATGAATGACTTTTCAATATGACAATGCAGCCCGACGTAGCCGACAGCCCTCATCAGACGACGTGGGAGCTTGGTCCACTCCCCGTCAGGCAACTTTGGTTCCGGCTATGCCGGGCTACGAAGCATCCAAGACAAGGACCTCGGTAGAATTGGCTTGTTGTCTGCGAATGATGGCTTCATCATGCTTTGGACGTCCACGCGTAAGAAACGCTGCCGGACGCGGCATTTTTGAAATGGAGCAAGGTCCTATGCCATTGTACCGCCAACAACACTTGCAGGCGATTTCCCAGCAGTTCCAAATTTATGGTCAAATTCTGCACGCCGAACCCTGCAAGATCGGCCATATCAACGAGACATACACCGCTACATACGACCAGGGCGGCATTTCCGTCAGGTACATCCACCAGAAAATCAACCGCGCCGTTTTTCAGAACCCAGCCGCCGTTATGGACAACGTCGTCCGAGTCACCTCCCACTTGCGAAAGAAGCTCGAGACCACAGGGGCACGACAAATCACACGCAGAGCGCTCACGGTTGTACCCACTCGCGACGGCAAATCGTACTACTGCGATGGCAACGGCGACTTCTGGCGAACCTACGTTTTCGTCGAGCGTGTCCAGTCATTCGAAAGCGTCCAGAGCACCGCTCAGGCCTACGAAGCAGGGCGCGCATTTGGCGAATTCCAAGCGTTGCTGGCCGATTTGCCCGGGGAACGGCTCCACGAAACAATCCCCCATTTCCACGACACCCGCATGCGATTCGCCGCACTGAAAAAAGCGATTCAGGAAGACAGTCACGACCGCGCCCAGTTTGCCAAACCGGAAATCGAGTTCGCGCTTGCACAGGAACCATGGATCGGGACCCTCCTCGACGCGCACGCGCGCGGCGATATCCCCGAGCGAATCACCCACAACGACACCAAGTTCAATAATGTCATGCTCGATTGGGAAACCGGCAGAGCAGTGTGCGTCGTCGATCTTGATACGGTCATGCCCGGACTGGTTCATTACGATTTCGGCGACATGGTGCGCACCACGACCAGCCCGACCCTCGAAGACGAGACCGATCTCTCGAAGGTGCAGATGCAGATGCCCATGTTCAAAGAATTGGCCAGGGGATACATCGATGCAACACGCAATTTCCTCACCCCGGCCGAGAAACAGTACCTTGCCTTTTCGGGGCGGCTCATAACATTCACAATCGGCATCCGGTTCCTCACGGATTATCTCATGGGCGATACCTACTTCCGCGTGCACAGACCACATCACAACCTCGACAGGTGCCGCACCCAGTTCAAACTCGTCCGCTCGATAATGGAACAAGAAGAAGCAATGCAAAAATATGTGGACAGCTTGTGAGCCCGGCCAATAGCCGGCGTCTTCGATCGGATTCTGTTAACCCAAAACCCATCACACAACATGACAACACGATACCTTGCTTGCGACCTTGGCGCCGAAAGCGGCCGCCTGATCCTCGGCACAATCGAGAACGGAAAACTCCAGCTCGAAGAACTACACCGTTTCCCAAACGGCCCGGTCCAGTCCGGGAATTCGCTTCATTGGGACATCCCGAAGCTGTTCGACCAAGTGCGCGACGGACTGCGCGTCGCCTCGAAGCGCCAGGTGAAAATCGCAAGCATCAGCACTGATTCATGGGGCGTGGACTATCTCCTGTACGACGAACAAGGGAAGCTGATCGACCCGACCTTCCATTACAGGGATTCGCGGTGCCCCGTGGGCGTCAAAAACGCTTTTGCCAAAATCCCATGGGAAGAGATATTCGCAGAAACAGGCCTCCAGTTCCTCCAGTTCAACACAATTTTTCAGCTCGCCGCAGAAACGCCAGAACGGCTCGCCCGGGCACGATTGATTCTCGGGATTGGAGACGGTTTCAACCATTGGCTCAGCGGCGTGGCGCGATTCGAGGAATCTCTGGCCAGCACAACCCAGCTCTACAACCCCCGCACACGCGACTGGTCCCCAAAACTGCTGTCGGCTCTCGGCCTGCCGCCGTCCATTTTCCCAAAGATTGTGCCCTCAGGAACACGCCTCGGACCATTGCGTGCTGATCTGGCAAAAGAAACCGGGCTGGATGACGTCGAAGTTGTTGCCAGTTGTTCGCATGACACCGGAGCAGCCGTCGCAGCAGTTCCTGCTGAAGGCCAGGACTGGGCATATCTGAGCTCTGGTACATGGTCGCTCATGGGTGTGGAACTGGCGTCGCCGATTATCAACGACGCCTGTTTGTCTTTGAACTTCACGAACGAAATCGGGTTTGCCGGCTCGGTAAGGTTCCTCAAGAACATCATTGGCCTCTGGCTCGTTCAGGAGTGCAGGCGCGAATGGGCGCGCCAGGGCACAGAATACGATTATTCCACGCTGACCAATCTTGCGGCGAAAGCCGAGCCGTTCGTGTCGCTGATCAACCCGGCTGATCCGCGGTTTATAAGCCCGGGCGATATGCCGGGCAAAATTGCTGCTTTCTGCCGTGAACACGGTCAGCCTGTCCCCTCAACTCCCGGCGCCTATGTCAGATGCGCTCTCGAAAGTCTCGCCTTGCTCTACAAGCGGACTCTCATGCAAATCGAGAAGCTCATCGGCAGGCAAATCAGCCGGCTCCACATCGTCGGAGGCGGCAGTAAGAACGCTCTTCTCAATCAGTTTGCCGCCAACGCACTGCAAATCCCGGTTTACACCGGTCCGGTGGAAGCAACCGCCGCCGGCAATATTCTGGTGCAGGCGATTGGCCTGGGCGAACTCGATTCTCTGGCCCGTGCGCGCGCGGTGGTGCGCGCTTCATTCGAAATGGGCGTGGTCCAGCCGGCCGACAAACCCGCGTGGGAAACAGCGTACCGGCGCTTTGAAGATTTGCTGGCCACATCGCAATAGCGGGTGTCATCTTTGGCACTGGCGATCCAACGTATCAGCTTTACGGCATGTCACTGTCCAGTTTCGGAGAGCACCGGCCGCAGATAGCATTGCTCCAGTCCAGCCTCGACGCAGGACGGTTGGGGCACGCTTATCTTTTCAGCGGCGATAGCGTGTCCGCCCTTGAAGCGGTCGCGCGCACACTTGCGAAAGTGGTCAACTGTCAAAGCCCGCCAACAGTCGGTCGGGCAGGTCTGCCGCTTGACTGCTGCGACGCCTGCTCATCGTGCAAGCGGATCGACGCCCATGAACATCCCGATGTCCACGAACTGCGCCCGGAATCAAAGCTCAGACAGATCAGAATAGAACAAATCCGAGAGCTCATCCGCGCCGTTCATCTCAAATCACACGAGGGACGGTTCAAGGTCGCCATCGTTTCGTGGGCGGATCGACTCAACGATCAAGCCTCGAACGCTTTTCTCAAGACACTCGAAGAACCGCCCCCAACGTCGCTGCTCCTCCTGCTGACCACGGAACCATCCGCGCTCCTCGATACCATCCGGTCCAGATGCCTGCACCTCGCCTTCGGCGAAGGCCACGCCGCACCGCATGACCCCGCGGTCCTGGCATGGCTCACCAGTTTTGTTGACACTGCCGCACAAGCAAAAGCTCAACCGCTGGCTCGGTACCGGCTCTTGAGCCTGCTGCTAAGTGAGCTCGCCAACCGCAGAAAAGCCATCGAGAAACAGCTCTCGGCAGATTCGCCGTTGCAGAAGTACGCCGATATAGAACCTGAAACAGAAGAGAAATTCGAAAGCGAGTTGAACGCCTCGATCGAGGCCGAATACCGCCAGCAACGCGGCGAAGTGCTGGGTGCTTTGCTTTGGTGGCTTCGCGATGTCTGGCTGCTGACCTCGGGCACAGGCGGTTCAGCTCTGGGATTCCCCGCCCTCGAAGAACAGTCCGCCGCAATTGCCCGGCGGATTTCTCCAAAGCAAGCCCTCGATAATCTGCGAATCGTCGAACAAACGCATCTGATGCTTGCGCGCTCGAATGTGCAGGAAACGCTTGCGCTGGAAACCAGCCTGTTGAAGCTTGATCTCTGATCGCCGCACACGGGTTACCTTGTCAGAACACTTTCAGGTTGAATGCCAAGTCAGCGCCCCATGAAACAGTCCGGGAAAAACCGCACTGCCGGCGCATTCGCCCTGTGTGCAGGATTGTTTCTTGCCATTGCGCTGCTCAAGTTCGGGAATCCCGCAATCCTTGAACATGCGGTGCAGATTGCACAGACAGGGGCGCAGTCGTCGCCATCCAACGCTGGCCTCGCAGAAATCCTTATGGGCCGAACTGGCAGGGGACCGGCCGACATCTATGAGTTGTTGTTTCAGGCATGGCCGCTTCACTGGGGGTACTGGATGCTCGGAGCGCTGGCCTGCCTCGGAGTTTGCGCAGCTCGTTGGCGATTGCCGAAACCAACATGGCTGGCCGCAACGCCATTGCTTTGGTTGATCTGGCTGTTCGTGAGCGCTGTCGATACGATCGATCCGGTATTAACCCGGCTCACCATGGTTCATTTGACCACGGTGGTCTTGTGCTACTGCCTTGGCCTTTTTGCACTGTCCAAGGTGGAATCAATCAGGCTGTTCTGGACGCCGATTTTGCTCGGTTTTCTGCTAATGATCTACATTGGGTTTGAACAGCATTTCGGCGGCCTCGAAGCAACCAGAAGGTTCATTTATTCACAGCCGGGCTGGGAAAACCTCTCCCCGGAGTATTTGAAACGCCTCGCGAGCAATAGAATCTTCGCCACAATGATCTACCCGAACGCGCTTGCCGGGGCACTCCTTTTGCTTCTGCCCGCAATGACCGTCGCAGCATGGCAAATCGGCCATTTCCTCACCAAACCAACACGCCTGGTTCTTGCAGGGCTTGTATTGATCGTTGGTTTGGCTTGTCTTTTTTGGTCCGGTTCCAAAGCTGGCTGGCTGTTTGCACTTGTCCAAGGGGTGGTGTTGTTGCTTGGCACGCGCTTGCAAAAGCGCTGGAAGATCATGGTTGTGGTTGCCGTGATACTTGCGGGGCTGACTGTATTCGCTTTCAGGTTCTCCGAGTACTTCCAAAGAGGCGCCCCCAGCGCCAGCGCAAGAATCGAATACTGGCGGGTGGCTGTGCGCGTTTTCCTCGATAACCCGGTCACTGGCACCGGGCCTGGCACGTTCAAGACGAACTATCAAAGGCTGAAACCACGCGAAGCTGAAATGGCGCGATTGACCCATAACGACTACTTGCAGCAAGCTTGTGATTCTGGGTTGCCGGGTGCGATAGCATACGCTGTTTTCATCTGGGGCACATTGTACCAGTGCAGACGGGTGTCTTTGAGCGACAAAATGTCCCATGCCGTGTGGCTAGGGTTGATGGGATGGTCGCTCCAAGGGTTGACCGAGTTTGGTCTTTATGTGCCGGCGTCGAGTTGGACGGCCTTTTTTCTGTTTGGATGGTTGGTTGGCAAATCTGAATCGACAGAATAGGCGATTCGGGTAGTATTAGGTGCGTCTGAGAGATCAACGCGTGGGACAGTGACGGTTTTCAAGTGTGGGACTCGGGACATCGCTTTCAGCATGAGTGGCGCAGTCGCAAGCAAACGTTTATGAAGATACTGTTCCTGAACGGACCGAATTTGAACCTGTTGGGGTCGCGTGAACCGGAGGTGTACGGTCGGCTCAGCTTGGCCGAGATAGAAGCCGAGGTGCGGAAGCGCGCTGCTGAACGCGGGGTGGAAGTGGAATTTGCGCAGTCGAATTCCGAGGGCGTCTTGGTGGATTTGATTCAGCAGGCGCGTGGCAGGTTCGACGTAATTGTTTTCAATCCAGCGGGTTACACGCATACCAGCGTTGCTTTACGGGACGCGATTGCGGCCTGCGGGATACCGGCCATTGAAATCCATCTGTCCAACATTCACGCGCGGGAACCGTTCAGGCGGGAATCACTGATTGCGCCTGTCTGTTGCGGGCAGGTGCTTGGTTTTGGGGCGGGGAGCTATGTGTTGGGGCTCGAAGCTGCGATCATGGTTGCCGGGCACAACAGAGCCGGGAATTGAATTGCCGACGCAGAAGGCGGACTGACCGATTTCGTCCGAGAACGGAATGTTTGCTTGACGGGGGCCCGGGGTTTGCCTAGCTTCTTCGCCGATTCATACAGTTAGGGTTTGGAGCAGGGTCGGTTTTCGGCCTCTGCTCTTTTGCTTAATGAACGTGAATACTAGCAAGTCTAGGCCAAACCAACCAACGTGGAGGCTGCTGTGGACCTCAAAGACATCAAGGCGATCATCGACCTGATGCGGAAGAACTCGATTTGTGAGTTCGAGCTCGAGAAAGAGGGGTTCAAAATCCGGCTGAAACGGGGTCCAAACGGCTCGAACGCAGGCGCTCAAGCCGATGAACAGGTCGGCGCAAACGCTGGCATCGGCCAGTTCCCGCCTTCTCAGCCCGTGCAACCGATGGTTCAACCGCCAAGGCCATCGCAACCGCCGGAAATTGAAATCAAATCACCAATGATCGGCACTTTTTACCGTGCGCCTTCACCCGAAGCTGAGCCCTATGTTGATGTGGGCAGCGAAGTGAACCCTGACACGGTGGTTTGCATAATCGAAGCAATGAAGGTCATGAACGAGATCAGGGCCGAAGTCCATGGAGTTGTCACTCAGGTTCTGGTTGAAAATGGAAAACCGGTCGAGTTCGGCCAGCCGCTTTTCAAGATTCGACCGACAGAGTAAGGTGTCACGGTTGCTTCTGAAACATGCCATGGACTTTCCGAAACGCCCCGTCCACCTCTGACACCCTGATGTTCGAGAAGATTCTGATTGCGAACCGCGGCGAGATAGCAGTGCGGATAATCCGCACCTGCAAAGAGATGGGTATAAAGACCGTCGCGGTCTATTCCGAAGCCGATGCCGACTCGATGCACGTCCAGATGGCTGACGAAGCAATATGCATCGGCCCGCCGCCCAGCAGCGAAAGTTATCTCCGAATTGACCGCTTGATAAGCGCCGCTGAAATCGCCGATGTCGATGCCATACATCCAGGGTACGGATTCTTGTCCGAGAACAGCCATTTCTCCGAAATATGCGAGAAGTGCAACATCAGGTTCATCGGGCCAAGTTCACGCGCCATGGAAGCGCTTCGCGACAAGGCCGTAAGCCGCGCCCTTGCCAGAAAAGCCGGCGTGCCGGTCCCCCCGGGCTCTGAAGGCACGGTGGAATCCGAAGAGGAAGCCTTGAGCGTGGCAAGGAAGATCGGGTATCCGGTATTGATCAAAGCCGTGGCTGGCGGCGGCGGCCGGGGCATGAGGATTGCCCACAACGACATTTCGCTCAAGAAATGCTATCACACCGCCCGCACAGAGGCCGAAACGTGTTTTGGCAACTCCGGAGTCTATATCGAGCGGTACTTCGAAAACCCTCACCACATCGAGTTCCAAATCATTGCTGACACGCGCGGCAATGTCATCCATTTGGGCGAGCGCGATTGCTCGATCCAACGGCGCCATCAAAAGTTGATCGAAGAAACCCCTTCACCGCTTATCGAGAACAAATACAAGGACTTGCGCAAGAAAATGGGGCGCGCTGCCATCAAAATCATCGAGCTCGCCCAGTACAACAGCGCCGGTACTGTCGAGTTCATCGTGGACGACAACGGCAATTTCTACTTCCTCGAAGTTAACAAGCGCATCCAGGTCGAGCACCCAATCACCGAGGAAGTCACCGGAATAGACATTATCAAGCAGCAAATCCTGATTGCGATGGGCGAGCCGCTCAAGATTTCCCAAGGAGATGTCCATCCGCGCGGCCATGCAATCGAGTGCAGAATCAACGCCGAAGACCCGTACGACGATTTCAGACCGTCGCCGGGCCGTATTGAAATGTACTATCAGCCCGGCGGCCGGGGCGTGCGTGTGGACAGCCACGTCTATAGTGGTTACAGCATCCCCGCCACGTACGATTCCCTAATCTGCAAATTGATCACCTACGGGCGCGACCGACGCGAAGCCCTCGACCGCATGAGCCGCGCTTTGGGTGAGTATCTGATCGCCGGTATCAAGACTACCGTCCAATTCGAACAAAGCATCCTGCAAGACCCAGATTTCCGCCGCGGTGTCTATTCGACCGGTTTCGTTGATCAGCTCCTCCGCCGCGGGTCGCAGTGAGACCGCACATGCGCCGCACTTGCCTGCGCGGCCTAACCCGGAAATCTCGCAGCCCGGCGTAGCCGGAACCAAAGTGGCCCCACGGGCACCGCACGGCTCCTGCACCCCTTCGGACCGTCACCCGCGCCGGGCTGCGAAATATCTGCTGCGACTCCGCCGCTGGGAAAAGCGCGCTGATACCAATGGTTCTTCACGCGCTGCCGCGGATGCAGTGGGCGTTGGTAGGCGCGAAGCGCTTGGAGTGCGGCAGCTTGCTGCCGCTTTGTTTTTATGCGCAAACAACGTGCCTGTCCCCATATCGGTACCCGAGGGGTTCCTCCACGGACTTCGGCAAGCGCGGATTCGAACAAGAGGCAATTTGCGGGCCAGGCCGGAATCAGAGTGCAAAACCCAAACAACGAGCCTGTCACTTTATCCGACTCACCCATAAAGGCCGTACCGTTGTGACCGCCTTACTGGCTGCAAGAGAAGCAGATACGGAGAAACTGACCAAGCTGGCAGGTTGAGAATCTTCGCAAATATGAATGATTTTTAAATATAACAATACAGCCTGACCACACCAAGAAACCCAAAGCCTCATTCCCTCGAGATTCCCGGGGCCGGCGGCGGAGATGCGGATATCAAAACTTCGGCTGCCATTCGTGCCGCTTCGCGGGTGAACACGACACACTTTGCGCGAAGGTTGTTTTCAACGAAATATCGGTGGCCTTCCGGAGTGTCCAGCCTGCATCCGATGAGATCGCGACAAAGCACTGTGCCGAAACGCGCCTCGAATTGGCGGATTACTTGCTGGATGAGTTTGCAGTTTTCGTCGCGTGGGTCGGTCGGACGGTTCCGGCCGGTGAAAAGGCTGAGCGCCATCACTGCGCCAGCAAGCGCGCCGCACACGTTCCCCGTACGCGCGATGCCACCGCAAAAGCCCGTGGCAATTCTGGGGATCAGGTCGGATTGGACCCCGCGGCTTTGCGCGACGGCCTGCAACACGCTTTCGGAACAACAAAAGCCCTTGTCGAAAAGCTCGGCAGCGCTTTCGGCGATATCATTAGATTTGAGGTTCATGATGCAATCGTTGATCGGTTTCTTTCCATTGTGCGTGGCTTTCGACGTGGTTGGTAGGACAAACATTTGGTCGGTCAAATAGCATGCGCACTCACGTCGCCGCCCAACGCCATCTCCGCCCGCAGTAAATCGTGAAGCGTCACCACGCCAGACACACCGTCGCCATCGGTTTCGCGGACCACCACAAGGCCCGTCGGCGATTCCAGCAATAGCTGCTGGAGTTCGCGCACGCTGGCATCGGGTGAGCAGATCACCGCCGGCACAAGGCGCGGTTGACGGTTTTCGGCCAGTGCCGCCAATGCCTCGGCACGCGTCAGCACGCCTTCGAGCCGGCCATTGGTCCAGACCGGAAAGCGCTCGTAAGGATGGTCGCGCAGCAGCTTTTGCATGGCTTTTGGTTCGAGAGTCTGTGCCAATACCGGCGTTCGCGTGGCAAGCGCCGACACGGGTTGCTGCTGCCAGCCCGCAAGGTCGCGCGGTGGGATCAGGTGCTCGATGCGATGGCCGTCCTGCGTCAGGATGGCGTCGTAGAAATTGTGCCGTAGGAGCCGTCGGCTCAGTGCCTGGCTGACCAGCGCCCCAAGCATCAACGCGGGCACGAGAGCAAACTCATGTGTCATTTCGAACACGATGAGGATGCCTGTGATCGGCGCACGCACAACCGCGCCCAGACACGCGCTCATGCCCACCACCGCCAGGACCACATGGTCAGCCGCACTCACATGGCCCAACAACCCGGCCAGCCCGCCCAAAAACAGTCCGCACATCCCGCCGAAAAACAGTGTTGGCGAGAAAATGCCGCCGCAGCCGCCGAACCCATAACAGGCGATGGTCGCCACAAGCTTCGCTGCCAGCAATACGCCTGCGATTTTCCATGGCAATTGGTTAGCCAGCCCGGCCGACAAATCGTCGTAGCCAAGACTGAACACACCCAGATGCCCGGTCTTCATAAAAACCGTCACGCCCAGCGCCCACGTTACCAACGCCCCCAATGCCGGGCGCAGCCATAACGGCAAGCCCACCAGCGCGCGGTGCTGGCGTTGGTCGCGCAGCGCCAGCGTGGCTTTCTGAAACAGCACACCAATCATCGCCGACACCGCCGCTACAACCGGCACGAGCAAATACACCGTCCATCCCGACGGCTCGACTGCGCCCAGTCTGAACGACGGCTGTTTGCCAATAACACCCTGCACCACGAACGCACCAAGCAACGACGCCAGCAATACACTGCCCAAAATCCGGCTGTTTAGGTCCTGGACAATTTCCTCCAAAACAAACGTCACCGCCGCCAACGGCGTGTTGAACGCCGCCGCCAACCCCGCCGCCGCGCCCGCTGCCGACGCCAGCCGACGATTCTGTTTCGGCTCTCCCAACAGCCCGGCAAGATTCGACCCGACCGCACCGGCCAGTTGCACGCTTGGCCCTTCGCGGCCAAGGCTCGATCCGCCGCCAACGCTCAAAATGCCAGCAACGAACTTCACCCACGCCACCCGCCACGGCACATAACCGAAATCCTTCCAAAACGCTGCCTTGAGTTGTGGGATGCCACTGCCTCGGGCCTCACAGCAAAACGAATTCAACAACCAACCGACAACAAGCGCGCTGCCCACAATGACCGCAAGGCTGCCGAGCAGGAACGTCGTTCGCGGTTGTGCCGACAACGGCACGAATGTGCCACGATACAGCCGGTTGATCCCGACCTGGAATGCAACCGTCGCCACGCCCGCGCCCAAGCCGAAGACACACGTCTGAACCACCACGCGTCCGCGCGGCGGAATGCGTTGCAAGAGCGAATGCAAAAAAGGCAGCTTCACTGACCAAACGTTTCCCAATGGGACACAGCCACCGGACCAAGACCCTCGATGATCACCTGCCGCACGGACTCGGCATTGCAGTACAGTTTCGCCGCCTCCGCATCGCAAGACAACCACACGCTGCTCCGGGGCGATGCCTCCACTACCGGCACAAGCTTCAGAAACCCGTGTACATCGGTCACGGTCATAGTCGTTTTCTCCGCGTTAAAACCGCCACTCGGCGCGTCCAGAACGCCGTGACGAGGAACTCGCCGTTGTCCGATTCACGATAGACCACCACCAAGGATTTGCCAGCTTCAAACTCCCGCACGGCCGACGGTTCACCTCCACCACCGGCCAGCACCCGCCCCATCGAGGTCACCGTCCCAACACCAACTCCCGGCACCCAGCGGGTTCGCAGTGCGCCCAAATAACGTGTCTGTCACCATATCGACACAACGCCCAAACAACGTGCCTGTCCCCATATCCGCGCTCGACAAACAAAGTGTCTGTCACTCTATTTGGGTTTCCAACACAAACCCCTGGCAGCCAGCAAGTTCACAGCGCTGCATTCATTTCTTTGTCAGCAGTGCCCTTTTGGCGGCAGCCAGCTCTTTTTGCTTGGCTGGCCCAACTTGAGGATACTTCAGGTCTAAATCAGCCAGCGTTTCGATGATGGCCGCGGCAACCACGATGCGCGTGAACCATTTGTTGTCCGCAGGCACCACATACCACGGCGCCTCCGGAGTGGCGGTGTTCTGGATCATGTCTTCGTATGCCGCCATGTACTCGTCCCAATGCTCCCGCTCCGCGATGTCGCTGGCGGAAAACTTCCAATTCTTGTCCGGATCTTCAATCCGTTCCAGGAATCGGCGTTTCTGCTCCTTTTTCGAAACGTGGAGGAAAAACTTGCGCACGATGATTCCGTTGTGCGTGAGGTAACGCTCGAAATGCCGGATGTCGGCGAAGCGCTCTTTCCAGATGTGTTTGCCAACCAGTTGCGGCGGCAGTTTCTGCTTCTCGAGCAGTTCCGGATGCACCCGCACAACGAGTGTTTCCTCGTAATAACTGCGATTGAAAATGCCGATGTGGCCGCGGTTGGGCAGCCGTGTCACGCAGCGCCAGAGGTAATCGTGATCCAGTTCCTCCACTGACGGTGCCTTGAAAGAAAAGACCTGGCAACCCTGCGGGTTCACTCCTGACATGACGTGTTTGATCGTGCTGTCCTTGCCGGCGGCGTCCATGGCTTGAAAGATGAGCAGTACGGCCCACTTGTCGTCAGCGTAAAGTTTGTCCTGCAACGCGGCCAGCATGCGAATCCCGTTGGCGGCGAGCCGCTCCTTGAGCTCCGCCTTGTCGTCGGGGGAAAAATCAAGTGTGTCGCCGGGGTCCACGTCCTTGAGCCGGAATTTTGCGCCGTTGGTGATGCGAAACGGCCTTGCCAGTTTCCGGGCGGTCCTGATGATTTGTTTCTCCGTCATGTGCTTCCAGTTCATGATATGTCCCGTTGTAACAGGAGTTACTCCCAAAACAAAATCTTTAATCTCCGAGTTAGGTCTTAGGCGAGGTGATTAAACAGTGTGTCTGTCACCCTATTCTGCTTTCAAGCCGGACCAGGCTTGCAGCCCGATTCCCACGGGGCTGCATGGGCAGCTCCGGACCAAGACTCCCAGCGCCCAAACAGCGTGCCTGTCACCCTATCCTCAGCACCTTTTCAGTGACGTCGCGGGCTCTGACCCGGGAATCTCACCAGAATGAAACTTTGAGTGTCTTGGTCTGGTCAGGCGGTAAGATTTCCGGGCGGGGTCTTGACACTTTTACCAGCCGGGGTCTGGTCGGGTGTTGGCTTTGGTTCCGGAGGCCCCGACGATATAAACCGGGCTCTCGCCCAGCGGCACGGGCAGATGACCAGTCCGGACTTTGTCGTAGGGAACATGGCGATAGGTGCCGAAGATGTCATAGAAATCCAAACCTCGGTCGGTGTTTGACACACGCACGTAGGCAAAGGGTTTGTTGGCCCAGGCGACCAGTGTATCTTCGCCGCTGGCTTCATCCCGAAAAACGCAGACAAACACATCGGGACCGAACGCGTCGTTGCGCAACCACCGCTTGCCTTCCAGCATTCGAGTCATGCAGGCATATGCGTAGTAGGAGTACTTGGGCGCGAGGTCTGCGCGCATGAGCCCCACCATGTCGGCCTGGTCAAACTGCCGCGTACCCTGATCCTTGAGTGTCCACCAGAACACCTTGTCGATTCGTTCGGACGCGATGGCCAGCACGTAGAGGCGCACCAGGAGATCGGCCTGGTGCAGCTCGGAAAGGCCATAGGGATGAATATGCGTGTTCCAGCACATTTCGGTAACCCAGAGCGGCTTTGCCGGGCCGAACTGGCGTATCGTGCGGCTCAGCTCCTCTGCCTGTTCCAGCAAAGTCATCCGAATCAGCGGGTAATCGGTTGTCAGCGATTTCTTGTTCCAGCTCTTGACGTACTGGTCCAGCATCCACCAATCAAACTTGTCTTCGGGTGCGTTAGGTGGACGGTAGGGATGAAAGCAGGCGACGTCGAAGCAATCGTTTGGTACCTGCTTGAGCACCGCCTCAGCAAAACGCACGTCGCAGAACGCGCTGTTCAGACCCAACACGCGGGCTTTCGGATTGGCTTGATGGATGGCTTTGCCGGCGGCCGCGAGCAAACGCGCGTACTCATCGGCACTTCCCCTCCAGTAACCGCCGTTGGGTTCGTTCCAGATTTGCCAGTCGTCCACCTTGCCGGCGTACCGTTGGGCAGCGGTTCGGGCGAAGGCGCAGTAGGCCTCAACGCCGGCGGGGGTTCGGGGATCGTGGAAGGCTGGGGCGTACGTCAGATTTCCGAAGATCATCAAGCCATGCTGGTGGCAAAGATCGACCAACCGATCGTAACCTGACCAGTCGTATTCGCCTGGGGCCTTCTCGATGCGATGCCAGGTAAAATCCTGTCGGCCCCACTTGATGCCGGCCTGCTGGATGGCCTGGAGCCTTGGCACCAGATCGGGCGTCTCGGGACCGAAGGCGGTATTGATGCCGAATGGGGAGTCGGGTCGCAACGCGGTTGCAAACTTGGGCGGGGGTAGCGAGACATGAAACGAATCTCGAGCGTTTTGGTTGGCGGCACAGAAGAGGTAGGCGCATGTTTCGGCGAGAAGGACTGTTAGGAGGAGACTTTTCATAGACGTCTTCTACCCGCCTGGCAGAGCCGGCGCAAGTTTGGAGCAGAGTCAACTTCCACATCTCAGTACAAAGGTGTTTTTGACGCGGTAACCGAGGATGGGGGGGTCGTATGCGATGCCCTGCACGACGTGTTGCGGCACCCAGCGCAGCCGATCGCGTATGACGAGGGCAAGGGCCGTTTACAGGTCATGCGGTGTGACTGCTGAGGGCACGCGGCCCAAGGTGCAAAACAGGGTGTCCAGAAATGATTGCTTGAGATCAGCGACGGTTATGCCGGAGCGCAGGTCACCAGTCGATACGGGCAGAAGACAACCGTGCTTGCTGGATGAACTGGGCGGACTCGGCCTTGAGCGGCGTCGGCGTGATCCGGTTTTCGCAGCGGCCTCGTTCATTGGGCTTGACCTTTCCATCTCCAGTTGCGGATTTTGTTTCTCTTCCCGGCTGAACTCGAGCCGGACCAGCCAACACAACATCGGCAGCACCGGCCTTGACTGCTGAAACAGATGCTTACAAGGCGGAAACGAAGCAGTCAACACCGATGCGCGGCCCATGATCCTCGCGTAACGAGCCTAGCCCGCATATTTCATACCCTGAGCAGTCTGCGAAACGGGTGTCTTCAAGCAACAAAGGAATATGCGGGCTCTGGGAAACCCGCGCCAAACCGAACAAGTAGTGATATCTTCTACAGTGTGTCAGTAGTCGCGTTGCCGAAATCGGCTCCGGAGGGGAGCACGGTGTGAGGTCTGGAAACTGAGATTCTCTTGTTTGGGCGCGGGTTTCTTTGGCCCGGAAATCTCACCGGAATGAAGCTTTGGGTGTCTTGGGCTGGTCAAGCGGTGAGATTTCCGGGCTAGCCGCATATTTCCCAGCCCGGCGCAGCCGGAACCAAAGTCGCCTCACGGGCGGTGACACGGTGCCTGCTCTTCCGCGCGCCCATAAAGCCATTCGGTTGGCAAAACCGCGACCCGGTTGAACGCTGCGAGTTGAACGTTGTACGTTGGAAGTTTTCGTAGGTTTATCAGCATGGTCGTCTTCTTGCGAACGTCCAACGTGCAACGCTCAACGTACAACCTTCAGAGGTGTTACTGCTCGATGAATGCCCGTTTCAAAGCCGCCTAAAGGCGGGACTCTCGCAGCCGTGGGCGCGGCATCGCCCGATGCACGCAACAACCTATCGCCGTCAGAGTTCCGCGTTTACGCGGAACACAGGCAGTTCACTGAAACAGTGCTCGTGGTCAGGTTCACGAAACTGTTCCGCCTAAAGGCGGGACTCTAACGGTCGTGGGTGCAGCATCGCCCGAAGCGCAGGACAACCTATCGCCGCCAGAGTCCCGCGTTTACGCGGAACAGTGAAAGTGTTCTGGTCCTGATTGTGGTACCCCAGCGCTCTACACCTCCGCCAATAGGCGGCCTGCCGCGCTCCGAGCCAATTACGTGTCAATTACGTGTCTGTCCCCATATGGCCTCATTCGATCTCGCCACTGATCCCAATGATTTTTCACGGGCTGCCGCGGATGCAGTGGGCGTTGGTAGGCGCGAAGCGCTTGGAGTGCGGCAGCTTACTGCCGCTTTGTTCTTATGCCCAAACAACGTGCTTGGAACCAGATCCGCATAACGCCGAAAACAATGTGTCTGTCCCCATATCACCCACCAGGTTCCACGAAACACCATTAAGCAGAAAACGTTGTGCATGGAATACGGAATACACAGTGGGGATGAACTGTCGCATGCCAAAGCGAGAGCAAGCTCTGCGGACTCTCTCCCGCGGGGGCGGGACTGGCGCGGCGATTTTTTGCCGCACCCAACCCGTGTCTCCAGCCCAGTCAGATGCCCGGGATAGCGGCGCTCGATATGGGAGTCCAGTTGGTACCAAACGTGCCACTGTCACAGAAAGCATGGCAGCCAGGCAGCCGGATGGTGTCTATTTGGTTATTGATGGCGGATTGGGAATGTGTAGATTCGTATTAGCCTACGAACCTGACCGGAAAATGCGCATTAGTGACCGGCGCCTGCAGCGGAATCGGTCGTGCAGTGTCCGTGGAGTTGGCGCGCAACGGGTGTGGGTTGCTTTTGACCGGATTCGAAGCCGAGGAGCTTGCCAGACTCGAAGTCGAGCTGAAGCCTTTTGCTGCGAGCCTGGCGACCAAAGCAGCCGATCTTGCTGATGCTCGAGAGCGGATGGCGCTTGTGGGCTGGCTGCGTGATCAAAGCACACCGCCTGACATTCTGATCAACAACGCGGGCATTGGCGGGCGGTTTGGTTCATTCGCTGCCTCCGAGATGGCTGACATGGAGAAGGTGGTCGCGCTGAATGTGCTGGGGTTTCTGCATCTGACTCATGAGCTGATTCCATTGCTCCGAACCCGGCCCGAGGGCTGCATCGTCAACATCAGTTCCGGCATTGGGCGGCTTCCTTATCCGGGTCTCGCTGTGTATGGGGCGACCAAAGCGTTCATCTCGAGTTTCAGCGAGTCGCTCGCATGCGAGCTTTCCGGAACACGCATCCGCGTGATGTGTTTCCATCCGGGGTTCACTTCGACCGGTTTCATGGCGCGGTCGGCCATGGATATGCGTCGTGTGCCAAGGTTCCTGGTGCATTCGCCCGAGCGCGTGGCACAGCGGTTGGTCAAGGCATTGCGAGCTGGCAGCAGATGGGTGTATTCGGACGTGCTCACAGGACTGAGCGCGCGACTTGGGATTCTGATTCCGCACCGTCTGCGAGTTCGGCTGTTCAAGAACCTTTTTTGGGAGTTGCCCGATGAACACTGAACCGGAATCCGACGCCGAAACATCGCGGCCGCGTCACCTGGCGCTAAAGTCTCTGCTGGCCATTGGCGTTTTGGCACTGGGCGCACTTGGATTCGCGTACTGGTATATGGTCAGGTGTGATGGGCCGTGGCGGGGCGTTCCGCTGGAAGCCAGAGGCACGGCTGAGTTGGGCGCCATCGAGGCGCGATTAAAAAGCGACATTGCTTTTCTGCAAAGCCTTGGCCCGCGGCACATCGGCAATGAGACGGCTTGCGTTCAGCTACAACGATGCGCCGATTGGATCGAGAGAGAATGGCAGGCGCAAGGATACCATGTCCAACGGCACGAATTCACCGTCAGCAACATTGCATGCGCCAACCTTGCAATCGAAATCCCCGGAACGGCTGCTGGGTCCGAAGTTGTGGTGATTTCGGCGCAATATGACACTCTGCCGGATTCGCCCGGAGCCAACAACAATGGCTCGGGTGTGGCTGCACTGTTGCGGTTGAGCGAGCTGCTCAAGGGCCAGCGCCTGGACCGCACTGTGCGGTTGATCCAGTTCGTCAACGAAGAGGACCCGTTCTTTGGCACCGAGCAGATGGGCAGCTACGTGTACGCCAAAGCCTGTCATGAGCGCGGCGACGACATCCACGCAATGCTGTCGCTTGATTCCATCGGCATTTACAAGCACACGCCCGGATCGCAAAAGCTGCCGTGGCCGTTTTCTCTTTTCTATCCTGACCGGGGCAACTTTCTGGCTTTCATCGGCAACTTGTCCTCGAGGCAGTGTGTGAAGGTGGCCACCCTCGGGTTTCGGAAGTGGAGTTCATTCCCGATCGCAGCCGGGCTGGCGCCTGAATGGGTGGGTGGAGTGACGTGGTCCGACCACAGTTCATTTTGGGAATTCGGTTATTCTGGCGTGCAGGTGACCGATACCGGCGCCTTCAGAAGCGCGTCGCATACGACCAAGGACGACACAATGGAGAAGATCGACTTCGGCGCTCTGGCGCGGATCACTCTCGGGCTTTGCGGCGCTACCATCGAATTGGCCAGCAAGCGCAACGAACCGGGCCGGCAGAATTTGCCGGGCCAATGGCTTCTGTTCAACAGTGCCATTGTGATGCTGGCGGGGTTGCTGGTCGGCTTGCCGCTGTGGCGGGCAATTGCACGAAATGAATCCGGCCCGGCCTGCCGTGCATGGCGGGTCGCACACGCCACGTTGATCGCTCAAGGACTGTGGATGCTGGCCGTGGCAGTGGCAATCCCACGGCTTGCCCTGAGTAATTCTGCGATCTGGATTGTTGTATGGAGTCTTGTTGCGGCTGGATACGGATTTGCTTTCGCAATGACGGTGGGTGCCTGGAGCGGGCGGCGTGGTCTTTCCCCAAAACCGTGGGGCGTCAACACATTGCTGTTTGCAGGGCACGCCGTCGGTGTCATCGGCTCGATTGTGGCGGCTGGTCTGATTCTCTGTGGCGCACTCCGTGCCATTTAGCCCGGAAATCTCACCGGGACGAAAGCATGAGTGAGTCCGAGGGGGTGGCCGATGAGATTTCCGGGGCCAGCGAGCCCGCGCCCAAACCAGAGAATCTCAATTCCAAGACCTAACAAAGGCCTGATCACCGTAGCCGATAGCGGCAAGCAGACTACTTACACACTGTAACCTTCATCATTCGCTTGTGGCTGCGCTGCGCTGTGTCAGTTGCGGCGCATGCATGCTGCAACCGGCTCAACTGACCACGATGAGCGAAGCGGCTTCGTGCAATGGGTTCGGTTCGTGCACGACGCCTTGGGCGCGCGGGTCCAGCATCGGTTTTCCATCCACAAGAAACAAATAACGATAGCTCCCGTGCCGAAGTTCCAAGCGCACCGTCCAGCACCCGTCCGGCATTCGTTGCATTGGATTGGCATCGGGCTGCCAGTTGTTGAAGTCGCCAACCAACGACACGTTGTTGGCATGCGGAGCGTCACACGTGAAGAACACGACCGAATGTTTGGGGCGGCGGGCTGAATAGTTGCCCTCCGCGCCGCCGGTGCCTAAAGGGGGCGTTGGTTTTGAATTCATATGAGTTCCTTTTTCAGCTTCATGACCACGACTCTCCGTTAACAACGAAATGCTGGCGGCGCTCGCCGGGCGCGGACTCCCGTCCGCCGTCATTGTCCGCCGCAGACCTTTCGGTGTAACGCATCGAACACGCTGGACTGCACACCATCAACCATTCCTCCCCGCGCGTGGTGTTGCAAGCGAACTTTCTTCGAGCGAGTTGGCGTGACCACGGGCGTGGATTGTTTGGTCCGCTCTATGTTTGGTCCGTTCTATTCTTCTCCTCTTCCATTGTCCTTTCCATTCAATGAGGGTTGTGATTCGTCAAGCGTTTGGCGTGGTGGAAGGCTCAGCGGCGGTCCCTGCGAGTCCGCGGCGGGAGAGTCGGCGCCACAAATGTCCCAGAGCATTCTGCGCATCCTCGAACATCGAGTAGAGCACCGGCACATAAACCATCGTCAGGAATGTCGAAACCAGCAGCCCGCCGATCGCCACCACCGCCAGTGGCGAGAGTCGTTCCAATCCAATGGCCCATTCCAGCGCGATCGGCACCATCCCAACCGCCGTGCCAACTGCGGTCATGAGAATCGGGCGCGTGCGGATGCGAACCGAATCGACGAGGGCGTCATACGTGCTTGCCCCGCGTTCCTTGGCGGCGGTGATGAAGTCGATCAGCAGAATCGAGTTCTTCACCACAATGCCAGCCAGCAGGATCATGCCCATCATCGATGGCATGCAACCGTGTTTGTTGGCCAGCAACATCCCCCATGCCGCGCCGATCAACGCCAGCGGAATGGCTGACATGATCGTCAGCGGGTGCAGCCACGACTTGAACGCCGGCACCAGCGAGAAGTACAGCAGCACAAGGCCGAGCAGGAGCGCTTTGCCCAGTAAACCGAACGACTCGTTCATCTGCTTGATTTCGCCCTCGTGGCTCAAGCTGTAGCCCGGCGGCAGTTGCAGACCCTGAAGCGCCTTATCGACGTCTTCCTGCAGATGCGAGATCGTCTGCTTCGCGCGATAAGCCTGTATGTCCAACGTCCGCTGCAATCCCTGGCGTGTAATGACCGACGCCACGGGACGGCGGGTTACCTTGCCCAGTGCGGCCAGCGGCACGCTGCCGACTGGCGTCTGGATCGGATATGTTGCCATTTGGTCCGCGTGGGCACGCTGGTCCCGGGGCAATTGCAACCACAGGGTCAGGCCGTCCTGGTTTGGCACACGAAAGATCGAGCCGGGCATGCCTCTCACCGCGCCAGCAAGCTGCCCCGCAACCGCAGCAGGGGAGATTTGGTAGAGCGCCAGTTTTTCCGGATTGGCAGCAAACTGCACCTCGAACGAGTCCAGCGTCCACGAACGCGTTATTGACGTGGCGCCGCGCAGGTTTTTCCGCAAGCGCTGTTCAACGTCGCGGCCAATGGCGTCCAGCGTCTCGAGGTCAGGCCCTGAAATCATCACGTCCACCGAAGAGCGAATGGTCGAGAGTGGTGTCGCGCCGAAGTCAAACACATCGACGCTTTTCAGCCCTGGCAGTTTTCGAAACTCGTCTCTGAATATGTCTTCGATCTCCCAAATGGACGTCTTACGGTGAAACCGATCGGTCAAATGCACCGTGATGTTGCCCTGCTGAGGTAGCCGGCCGGCGCCGAATGAAATCACCGCCGGCTCGGACCCGATCAATGACGAAGCCGATCTGACTTCGGGTCTTTGGCGGATGATCGCCTCGATGCGGTCCAGAAGGCGCTCGGTCTCTTCCAATGAAGTGTTCGCGTCTGTCTCGAAGTTGATCTTGATGATGCCGGCATCCATCGGCGGCATCAGGTCACGCCCTATGAGTGGCATTTGCCGGGCTGAAACCGCCAACAGCAACAATCCGGGAATGAGAAAGAGCAGGCGGTGTTTCAAGGCCGTTCCGGTCAGACGAACGTAGAAATCTCGGACCGGTTCAACAACCCACGCGTCGAAACGGTAAATGATCCGCTCGAACCAATTCCGGCCCGCACCGGCTTTTCTGCGCAAGAACAACGGCGCCAGCAGCGGTATCACCGTCACGGAAATGACGTAGGACGCCGCCAACGCGATGCAGAGGCTCACCGACAACGGCCGCAGCACGGTCTGAACAAATCCGCCAATGAATATGATCGGCACCAGCACCATCACGGTTGCATAGGTGCCGGAGAAAATCGCGAGCATGACCTCCTGCGTGCCGCCAACCACGGCCTTGTGTGCATCAACCCCTTTTTCGTGCAGATGTCGTTCGATGTTCTCGAGCACAACGATGGCGTCGTCCAACAGCATGCCCACGGCAATGATCACGCCGGTCAGAGTCACCATGTTGAACTCGTAGCCGATAAGCCACATGACGGCGAACGTGAGCAGGTAAGTGAACGGAATCGAAATCGCAGCCAAGGCCATTCCCCGCAGGTCCGCCAAAAACAGGAAAATGACGATCACTGTCATTATGATCGCGTCGCGCAGGGCATCGAGCATGTTGCCAACTGACAGTTCGATAAGTTCACCCTGTGTGTCGGGTACAGTGAATTCGATTCCGGGATAGCTTTTTTCAAGCTCCGGCAGCAGACCGGCCACGTCCGCAATGGTATGGAGCGAGTTGCCAGCAAGCGCGCGCTGAATGTTGACGGCAATTGCAGCACCGCTCCTTGCATCAGGCGCCGCGCCGAGGTTACCAACGTATCCATGATAAGCGCTCTGCGGTTCAAGAACACCGCGCGAAATCGTTGCCACGTCGGCCAGATGCACATCGCCGTCGGGTCGATGCGCCACGACGATCCCGGCTATGTCGGACAGGCGCTCGAACTCGCCAGTGCGCTTGAACAGGAACTGGCTGTCGGACGTCAGCAACAGGCCGATGGGCTGGTTGGCATTGAAGGCCACAAGCCGTTGGCTCACCTCCGCTGGCGTAAGACCGAAGCGCTGCAGTTTGTCACGGTCCAAGGTCACCCGTACCACCGGTTGATGCGCGCCGAAGACCTCGACGTTCGCCACCTGGGGCAACTGCAACAACCGCTCCTTGATTTCGTTGTCGGCCAACTGGCGCACCATCGAAAGGTCAAGGGGAGAATCCTCTTTGGGCCGCAGTGCCAGCGTCAGCACAGCCGGTGTGGCCGACGAAACCTTGAAAACCATAGGCGGACGCGCTCCATCCGGTAGCAGCGCCTTGATTTTTTGCAGGCCGTTGGCGACGTCAGTTGCCGCTGAATCAAGGCCCTTGCTGTATTCGAACTCGACTGACACAGACGAGACCTCGTCCTTGCTCACAGAGGTAACGCGGCGTACCTGTTCAATGGTGTTCAGCTCCTTTTCGATGGTGCGGCTGATTTCCGATTCGACATCCGCCGCGGACGCGCCCGGATAAACCGTTACAACGGCAATCTGAGGCCGTTCAGAATCCGGAAACAAGTTCACCGGCATGCGGCGATAGCCAACAAAACCAACCACCGCCGCCAACAGCACCAACGATGTGATCAAGTGCGGTTTCTTGAGATAACCTTCGACGAAGTTCATGGCTGAGCCCTCCAGCTTTGGCGGTTGCGAACCAGGCCTTGGTTTCCAGTGTTGCGGTGTACCGGAACAGACGTTATTTCTGCAGCCATGAAGTTGCCAGCCATCATCGAGCCGGATGATGATGGCGTTTTCGTTGCAGAGTGCCCCGCGCTGCCAGGCTGTGTCTCACAAGGAATAAAGCGCGAGGAGGCGATGGCCAACATGCGCGATACAATCCAGAGATACCTCGCCGGTCTCAAGAAACACGGTGAACCGATCCCGCTTGGCATTTTCATTGACCTCTCCCCCTGTCACCTGGCGTGCTGATCGTTGTCACTTTCATTCCGGATGCCAGTGTCATCAGCCGCGATGGCCGCGCCACAATCACCCTGTCGCCAGCGCGCATATCGCCTTTGATCGCCACTTTGTCCAACGACCGGTCTAATACCTCGACCTTGACCGGGTTCACCACGCCGTTCTCAACCGCAAACACCCACGCGCCGGTCTCGCCTTCCAGCAATGCATCAGCAGGAACGACCAAGCCCTGCGCGGAACTCAATTGCACGTCCAAGCCAACAGTCGCACCGGACACAAAACCCGGTGGCGGGTTCGTAATGTCACACTCGAAGCTCGCCAGATGGTTCTCACCCATTGCAGGAAACACGCGTGACACCGCAGCATCCAGAGAAACGCCATCGGCCTTCACCGTGACTGCCTGACCAACGTGCAACCGGGCAAAATCTTCCGGTGGAAGCGACGCCCGAACTCGTACGCTATGCTGCGAAACAAGTTTGAGCAGTGGCTTGCCCGGCACGCCCAAGTCGCCCGGATCAGCCAGCCGCCGTGCCACCACACCGTTTGTCGGCGCAAGAAGCTGGCAGTACCCCAGCCGCGTGCGAGCCACATTCAGCCGTTGTTTGGCAGACTCGAGTTGAGCCAATGCCACGGCATCAGCGGCTTGCGAGCGATCCCACTGTTCCTGGGCTATGGCCTTCACCTCGAACAGCCGCTTGTCACGCGCAGTGATTTCATGTTGAGCCGCATACGACTTTTCCGCCGCGGCCAACGCTGCTTCCGACTCGAGGAGCACATCCTGAAATTCGCGTTCGTCCAAACGCACCAGCAATTGCCCGGTTTTCACGTCGTCGCCTTCACGCACTTTGACCTCGACAACGCGCGCCATGACTTGTGGTGCAAGGTCGCTTTCCTCACCGCCAATCACCGTGCCCAGCACATGGCGGCTCCGCACAACCAGCCCTTCGCTGACTGATACAGTCTGAACGGCCACGGGTGTTTCTTTGACCAGCGGCGCACTTTCTTTCTGGCGGACGCGCTTGGCGCGCACCAGGATCAGCACCACTGCAATCGCAGCGATGACAACAATTCCGATGATTCGACTTTTGTTCACGGCAGAATCTCCTTTTCCGCTATGGTGTTAATGCGCTCGGCGGAAATGACAAAATCGGCCCGGGCCGTTGCCAGTGCCGCGCGCGCGGCTTGTTCACGATAGCGCGCCCGCAACAGGTCCTCGATCGTGCTCGAGCCTGTGTCGTAGCGCACCTGCTCGATGCGCGCGGCTTCGGCGGCTGCAGTTACACGAGCCGCCGCGGCAGCCAGATTGGTTTGCGCGGCTTCGAGTTTCGCCACCGCATCCTGCCACGCCGCCAGGGTTTGCAATTGCGCCTGACGCAAGGCTTCCTCGGCGGCAGCCTGCCGCGCCCGAGCAGCGCTCACCCGCAGAAGGCGAGAACCACCCTCAAACAGCGGCAGAACCACCGACACGGTCGCGCCCCAGGTTTCCTCGTCGCGGTCGGTTCGCGTTCCGGTGTGCTCGAAGACGTTGGCACTGGCGATAACTCGGGGGAGCAGGTCGCTTCGGGCCACCTTCACCCCTCGTGCCGCCTGTTCGGCGGCCAGCTTGGCAGCGCGAATGGCGGAGTTGTCATCAACAGTCAATGGCAAGGCGCTGCCGCTTGTCGCTGCCATGGACGGTGCCGTCTGCGGATCCACTTCAAGCTCAATTGCCGGATCACGGCCAACAACGGACAACAACAGCGAAGCGACCTTGCGCCGGTCAGCACCCAGACTGGCGTGGCTGGCTCGCGCGGCTTCCAGTTCCTCGATCACCTTGAGCCGGTCCACCTCTGGCCGTTTGCCGATCGAAACCATCTGGTCAAGGTTTGTCCTGGTCTGGGTCAGCGCCGCGATTTGGCCGTCGAGCGCCAAAGCAGCTTGCTCGAGTGCCTGAAGCGAGGAGTAAAGCGAAACGACGTTGAAGCGGACCTGCCAACGCGTGCCTTCGTGAAGTTCCGCCGACCTTTTGGCTTCGAGTTTGGCGATTTGAATCTGGTTGTGCAGCCGCCCGCCGAGATACAACGGGATTTCGTAGCTCAACCCGTAGTGCGCCTGGCTGCGATCCCACGGCGCGCCAAGGATACCGTTCGCCATCAACTCGCTCGACATGGGCCGAATGATCTGGTCATCGTTCAGGTAAGAATATGAACCGACGGCGTTGAGTGCGCCCCACCGCGAGCGATCAGCAGCCTTCGCTTCGCTCTCCGCAGCGCGACTCTGGTGGCCTCTGGCTTTGAGACTCGGATTCGCCTTGAGCGCTTCCTCGATCGCCTGTGCCAGTGTCAGATGCAGCGCCAACCCATTCCCTTGTGAAGAAGCTGCCTGCGCACAAACTTTGTCCGCCGCCCATGGTCCAAAGAAGACGCACAATCCCAGTGCCAATTCACAGAAACGCGCTTTCATTTCTTTGATCTCCCGCCATGGCTTTTTCACATTGCATAACAATTATCCCATTATTCAAAGCCGTCGGCAACGGTAAGCATATTTAGCAAAAATGCAAAACAGCTAATAATCAGGAGCCGTTACTCACAGAATAGTTACAGTTTTCTTATCCGTAGCCCTCATGTTTCCCAGCCCGGCGAAGCCGGAACCAGAGTCGCCTGACGAGCAACGCCCCCCGGCTCTTGCACACCCCCTGACCTTCAGTCACGCCGGTTCGGGGAATATGCCCTGCGACTCCATCCCAAGGAAAAGCGCGCTGATACCAATGGTTTCTCACGCGCTGCCGCGGATGCAGTGGGCGTTGGTTGGCGCGAAGCGCTTGCAGTGCGGCAGCTTGCTGCCGCTTTGTTGTTATGCACAAACAACGTGCCTGGAACCAGATCGGCATGGTGTAGAAAATAACGTGTCTGTCCCCATATCGGCACCATATCGGCACTCCATTGGGTCCCCTCAAAACGAATAAACGAACTGGGCGAAGGCCCAATCGGCGCCGGTGTGACTGCCGGGAGTGGACCGCACGAAGCTGCCGGGGAAAAAGTGAGCATAGCCGAATAATAACTCCAGTTCCTTGTTCACCTGCCAGCGCGCAATGACGTCCAACTCGTGGCCGAGGTCTTGTCCGGCCTGGCCCGAGGGATCACGGCGCTCCGGTTTGCCGTTGACCCAGTACCAGGCGTCGCGCGCTTGGGCCAAACGGAAATAGTGATAGTCCACGCTGACCTTGATGGATTTCGCCGGTTGAACGCTGAAGTTCAGCACGTAGTCCTCGAGATTCTTCCAGCTCACCACGTTCATCCAGCCGTAGGGAATGTCCATCGCGCCAAAGATGCCGTCAAACGTGCCGGCCACGCCATCATGTGGGTCGCGGTCGCCGCTGGCGTAGTTGAACTCGACACCGACCCGCGGCTTCCAGTCGGTCTTGAACGTGTAGCCTGCGCGCGCGATGACGCCAAAAGCCCGGATGTCGTCGCGGCCATACTCACCCAGTTGACCGGCGGCGAACAGGCCGTAATCCCAGCCCTTGCCGGCGGGCCGCTCGGTGAACAGGCCGAAGGTGTGGCGAATTTCGTCGCCCACGCCACTCTCGCCCTTGGCGCTGCCGGACCAGTCGTGTTTGACCACGTAGAAGGCGTCCAGCGTGACCGGTAGTTGTTTGACGCGGGCATAGACCGCACCCACGTGATAGGGCCAGTGATCGAAGTTCCAGTCCTTGGGCTCGCTCAACACGCGTTGAGCGTAAAAGGCGTCCACCTTCACGGCGTCTGTGTCGTAATAAAGTTTGGCGCTGTCCCACCAGTAGTTGCCCACGTTGCCCCACTCGGCCGGGGCGAACACGCGGCGGTCGCCGTAGAGCAGGATCTGCCGGCCCAGCTTCACGCCGACCGGCGATGCACCGATGTGCTGCCACTCGAGGTAGGCCTGCCGCAGATCGAACCGGTCGAAGTACGAACTGCTACGCCCGAAGTCGGACAACGCGAGGTCGCTTAGCCAGTAGCGAGCATCTTGGAACTCAACGAACGCGTGCGCCTGATCCGTGAAGCAGTAATCGGCGCTCAAGCGGGTGCGGAGCAAGAGCACGTCATCATCCGCGCCCGTGCCGTAATGCAGGATGTTGAAATTGTCGAGATATTCGTAGCGACCGCGGACGTTGAGGCCGAGGTCCAGCCTGCCCGGACCGGCCTTGATGTCTTTGAGCGGCGAATACCAGGGCGAAGTGGCTTGGGGAGCAAGCGTGTCTGCCGCCTGCAACGAGATTGCTGCGCACACGAGCCACGGCAAGAAGTGCGCCGGCACCCTGCCGAGGCGAAACGGAGCGAAAACTGGAGGACAACGACAAAGGCGCTTTCGGCTGGAAAAGACGAAACGACAGGCCTCGGGCCGGAACGATGTCGCTCCCACCCGTGGGGCATTGTGGCCGCAGTCCAAGAGCATGCTGCCCGCCGCGTTGACTCGCCGGGCGCTTCCGCGACCAAACCGTCGCTTCGTTCCGGGGATTGGTGTCATGCGCAGGCTGGCTGGACAATTCGCATGGCGGCTATTTCCTTTCGTAGCCGGAGCACGGAATGCACACCGGCTGGCCGTCTTTCATCCGTGCATAGCGTTCAAAAACATATTCGCCGCACACGCTGCACTTGGTCTTGTTGAACGATCCCTTGATCGGCGTGTAGGTGAAGTCTGGTTTGTCCTCCACCTTGAATATCGCTTCGTCCGGCTGGGCGTAGGTCCACTGGATAACTTCCTGCCGCACCGGCAGCGGAATTTGCGACGGCTCGACGCCCTTTTTGCGATGAGCGAAAAACTCGAACTTGCCCAACGCGTCCACAAAGTCGGGACGGATGGAAACGCGCACCGCGCCCTTCTTCGGATGATAGAAAGTCGCCGCGAGCTTGCCGTAAAACGTCTTGGCGATGGTCAGCTTGCCGTAGGTCGCGCCGGTGGCAACCTGGATGCCGTCCATCAGGCAGGTCTGCGGATGCGCCTCGCCGAGCTCGGGAAAGACGTAAAAGCCGTGGTCTGGCTCGTGTTCAACACCCAGGCGCGCCATCGCGAGTTTCGCCATACGATAGCCCAGCGGCATGAATGGACATTGGTGGCCATGGAACTCGAACGCCCAGTCGGGCGGGATGTGATTGGTCCTTGCGGTTTGACTCGTACTCATAGTTCTGCTCTCCTTTCTTGTATTGTTGTTGCTTCGTGTCAGTTGACACGCCTTACACAATCCCCGCCAGCTTCAATGCGATTTGTGTGGCAAAAAACCACATGATGCCGGCGAAGGCTATCTTCACAAAGCCGGGGCTGGCCTTTACCGTGACGTGCGAGCCGACCGCAGAGCCCAAGACGCAGGCCACGGTCGTCACCGCCAAAAACTGCCAGTCCACATGGCCCAAAGCGAAGTGGCCGATCGTGCCCACGAAAGAGCTGACAGTTACGATCAGCGAGTTGGCGCCCGCTGCCATCTGTGCACCGTATTTCATGTAGAGCACGAGAAACGGGAAAATAATCAGCCCGCCGCCCACGCCGATGAGACTTGAAAGCACGCCCACGCCGAAGGCGAAAACTGTTACCAGCGCGATCATCTTTCCGGTGAGCTTTTTGACCTGCTGGCCGGGCTTCTCTTTGGCCGAAAAAACCATGAGCAGACCCACAACGTAAAGAAACACGGAGAAGATGCCGAGCAGGAGATTTTTGGGCGCCATGCTGGAGAGCACGGCTCCCAAAAATGAACCCGCGACGGTCCCAGGCAAAAACACGAGGCAAAACCGGTAGTCCACCAGCTTGTTCCGCTGAAAGACAATCGTGGCCACCAGCGAAGTCACCAGGTTTAAGAAGAGAGCGGTCGAGATGGCCGGACCGACCGCCATGCCGAGCATCACCAGCACCGGTGTGTAGAGCGAACCGCCGCCCTTGCCGAACATCGAGAAGACCCCCGAGATCAGCAACACCACGAAGAAAGCGATGAGCAGAGTCGTGTTCATCCTGTTCCTTGACGGGCGGGCGCTGATTCCGCGCCGGGCTGTTGCGTTCTCATGTCTCCAGCGGCTGCCCCTTACCAATTCCCGGCTCTGCCGGGACGGTTACAGCCAGCCGCAACAACAACGTGACGATGGACACGAGCGCCACTAGTGTCAGGCCAAGGTCAAACCCCGTGTAAGCCAACCGGGTCACCGTGGCGAGCCAGTCGAACTTCACCAGCATCGAAGCCCCGCACACGCCGGTCCAGAGGAGGAGCACCCACAGTGCGCCCGCGAGGGGCGCCGGTGTGGCTGCCACCGTTCCCTTGTTGCGGCGTTGCAAGGCCAGAACTAAGCCCAGCAACAGGATGCCGATGCCGATCCAGAAATGTGCCGCATCCAGCGTGAACCGCCGGGCGGTCATGTATTCCGCCAAGCCATGCGTGCGCACGACCAGCAATCCGCCCACGACCATGCCCACAAAGGCAAGCCAGGATAGCGCGACGGCCGTTTGCGGTGTCACGACGCCATGCCGCAGCGCCACGTTTCGCAAGCCAAGGATGACCAGCAAGCCCGCCAGCAACGCCAGCAGCCCGTAGAGGATCGGCTTAAGCGTCGCCTCCCGAAAAGCGCCCAGCCGCACGGAGTCGGTCGAATAGCCGAGGATCGTGTAATTCGGCCCCCATACAGGTCGGGCGTCGCCAGGCGAGAACGCGGCCAGCAGCACTGGCTGATCGAAAAAGCGCGAGTTAAACGAATGGCAGTCCACGCAACCACCCGAGCCGAGAGCGGCCCGTGCGGGGGCGATGTCGTGGTTGTATTTGTGGACGTTGGCGTAGGGCGAGGCTTCCCACTCGGTCTTGGCGAGCGCGCGGAATTCGGTGCCCGAACTATAAACGCGCTCATTTGAGACCCACACCACGCGTTTGCCTTCGAGGTCGTAGCCGAGCGATTTGAGATGGCGTGTGGTTGCAGCGATCAGTGCGTCAATTTCCTCGGGCCGGTTGATCTCCGGACGGCCGTCGCCGTTGTCGTCCTTGATGCGCGTCAGTTCGGCGTATTGGTTGGTGTCGGCCAGATGGGCCTTCCACATCGCCACGATATCGGGCGGCCGCGGTTGCATGAGGCCGGGTTTACCGGGCGTTTCGATACCGGGCCAGGCGGAATGGATGCGGTTGACGGGATAAATCTTGCCCTTGTAGCGGGCGAGCACGGGCCGGAAGGTCTCGGTGGGTTTGTCGTCGTAACCCATGACCTTGAGCAGGCCGTAGTGATTGCGATACGCGCCGTCCACGCCATAGAAAGTCCAGAGCTGCTTGCCGCCGGGATCAATCCACGCGTCGGTGTTAAACACATCACTGGCCTGAACCTGGATGGGCATGACCTGTTTTTCGGGTGTGTGACAGGTCTGGCAGGCGATCTTTTCCAAATGCAACGGCGGCAGCCATAGATGCGTGGCAACGGGCGCGCCAAAGCGGCCTGTTGTGTGACAACTGGTGCAATCCCGCACGGTGTTGTCGAGGTCATCACGCACGCGACCGCCGGGATCATCTCCCTTGCCGAATTGATGCACCTCTTGGCCGTGGATGCGCAGGTCATCGGCATTGCTGCCGGCGGGGTGGCAATCCACGCAGCGCAGCCCCGCGCGGAAATGAACGTCTGTGCGAGCGCGATAATCCGCGCCGCGTTTCTTCCAGCCCGGCTGCGCGTGGCAGGCCAAGCAGGTTTCATTACGCGGCTGGGCCACCACGCGGACCTTCACGTTGCCTGCGGCGTCGAAATGGCCGAGGTCGTAAGTGACCTGCGGCACTTGATTGCTGGCGACCGCGCCGGTCACCTGGCCAAAACCAGCCCCTACAGTTGCGGCCCAACGAAAGTTCAGCTTGGCGAGCTGGTCGTTGCGTTTCTTCATGTCGTATTCGGGCAGGTGGCAAAGCAAGCAATCGGCCTCGACCACGCCGGTTTCGGTCCAGCGGGCCTTGTAGTAATCGCCGTCGAAACGGTTGTCGCCGCCCGGTGTCAGTCCATTGGCCGGGTCGCGCATCCAGATGTCGTAGCGTTTGCCGTTCCGGTCAAACTCGAGCGGCCCGCCGCCCGGATGACAATTGCCGCAACCCGCCGTGATGAACGTGGCCGAGGTCATGTCAATGGTGACCGCTGACGCATTTGTCTTGGGCGCGAGGTAACGGTAAAGCGGTGCGGGCGAACACCACGTGCCGCCGTAGTTGCCGGGTGACGTTACCCACTGATAACGCGCCGCCATGTCGGCGGGCACAGCTTCGCCCTTGCCCTGCATGAAATGGTAGCCCTGCGTGACCTTGTCGTAGTCGTGGCAACCGGCCGCGCCGCAGGTTTGGCGCGGCGAGTAAGGCGTGGTGGCGTTGATACCTTTAACCGGGTTGATGACGTTGCCCTGCTCGTCCTTGAGTTGATAGGGCGGACAAACCCGCACGGGCGGTTTGGGGGTGTCACCAGCCCCAAGAACAGCGCCAGCGGAGGCGAAAGTGACGAGCAAGCCCAGGCCGGATAGCATCCGGCACCCAGCTTGTAGCGCAGACTTCCAGTCTGCCGTATCGCGGATTTCCAATCCGCAAAAGCTGCAAACTCTCCGAAGCGCCTCGAGTGACCACGCCCTGCCGACTAGAAGTCGGCGATACAGCAGGTTGGAAACCTTCGCTACAGTAGCGCGGGCTGGCAGCCTGCTGTGTCGCGCATTGGCAACAGCCGAGATGTTTCCGTTCTTGAGCGGTTCGCCGACCGCCCGTCGGCCATGCGGCAGATTGTCAAACTGCGCTATGACTTCTTCAGAGTGCTCTTTCATGGCTTTTGTCCTTTCCATGCTGTGGGGGTTAAAGTCCTGGATGAAAAGCCGCCGCCCAGCGATTTGACCAGAGCCACAGCCGCAGCAAACCGCTGTCCGCGCAGCCTCGCCACGGCGCGGTTCTGCGCCTGGTCGCGGCCCACAATCTGGATGTCAAACGGCGCGGGCAGTCCGAAGTTGATGGTCTGGCTGACGATGTCCGTCGGCATCCGCAGCAGCACGAACGGCGTGAGCAGCAACAACACCAGCGCGGCCACCACGAAGGTGTAAGGCCGGCGAAGAGCTAGGCGGACGATCCACATGGCGCGTCACGTTTGGGTAATGGCGATGTGAACGTCCTTGGGCAGAGCCAGTCCTGCGGCGACCTGCATGGCCTTGAACAGGCCCACCGGCACGGCGCATCCGGCACAACAGCCCGGCAATGACTCACGCACGTTTTCCAACAGGCGACTCCCCCTGGCCGGATTAATTTCCTGAAAAGCATCCAGCGGACCGAGCGCCTGAAGGCGCGCGTTCAACTGCTGGATTTTGTCGCAGTCGGTTTCCAGCTCGAACGTCACGTATTGTGCATCGTCGCTGCGTGCCCGCACGGTCGTGCGGAATCCGCAGATTCCGGCTTGGATTTCAGCCATGGCATTCATTGGTTGTCAAAACCGGTATTTGCTACTCGCAGTCTGTCTCCGACTCGGCGTTTGCTCCTCCGAGGCAGACCAGCGGAACTTGCGGGCGGCTGAGTCGTCTGCGTCCAGCCAATGTGGCTGGCCGCCCGGCAGCCCGGACAACCGCGCTGCTCAGCTCTTGCCCTCGAGGCGAAGGGCCACTTCGCCCACATGCTTGCCAAGCTGGGCGGCGGTTTTCAGGCCGAGCTCGTCGTCCGCGATGCTGTCCTTGGTCGAAAGCAGCGTCGCACCCTGAAATGCAGGCGCGTGGCCGCCGACAGGAATCATGCCGAAGCAGAGCAGGATGGCCTGCACCTGCTCGATGGCCATTTCCTGACCGCCGTTGCGGAACGCCCCTACCGTCACCACGCCGAACGGTTTGCCGGCCAGAACCATCTGCGGCTCACGCAACGGGGCGAGTCGTTCGAGGAAACATTTGGCCAGGCCGCTCAGGCTGCGGAAATAGCAGGGCGTGCCGATGATCAGGCCGCCCAGGGCCGGGTCGCGGAACTTGGGCAGGACGGTCTTCATGTCGTCGTCGGGCGGCTGGGGCGACCATGGCGCGATGTTGAGCCCGCCCAGGTCGATCAGTTCAGTTTGAATCCGCGTGTCCACACTCTTGGCAGCGTCCAGTGCGGCTTGAACGGCTTTGGCTGTGGTCATGCCCTTGCGCGGGCTGCACGAGACGCCGAGGATTCTGACGATACCCTGGCCGGGTGCTTCCGCCGCCCGGGCCGAGGTTGACGTTGCGGCCAACGCGGCAACGCTGGCGCTGGCCAGGAAGTTCCGACGGTTGATTTGGTCTTTCATGGGATGTCCTTTCGGTTTGAGGTTCAACTTTCACGCATCACGTTTCACGCATCAAGTTTCACTCTTCACGCCTTCATGGCGCGCTGTAGATCAGCCACACGCCGCCGAGCATCACGAGGATGCCGCAGACGATTTTCAGCGCAGTGAGGCCCTTGGATTGCTCGTTCCATTTGAGCCAGCGCTCGACCAGTTCGGTGGATGTGCCCGCGGCCACTATCACACTGCAATGCCCCACGCCGTAGGCCAGTAGCAGCACGGCGCCGTAAAGGAAATTGGTCGCAGCCAGCTTGAACGTCACCGCCAACATCGGCGCCATGTACGCAAATGTGCACGGCCCAAGCGCGATGCCAAAGATCAGTCCCAACATAAACGCCGCCAGCAGGCCCTTGCGCTTCATGCCCACTTGCCCCGGTCCGGACCACGGCATGGGAATCACGCCAACCAGATACAGGCCTACGGCAAAAAAGATCAGCGCCACGAAGTAGTTTCCGTAGCGGCCCACGTCGCCCATCAAACGCCCCGCCGCGGCCGTGATGATGCCGATGAATGCGATGGTCGTCAGGATGCCCACCGCAAAGAGAGCCGATGTCCAGAACGCGCGCTTCGCCGTCACCGGGCCCTGCTCGCTGATGAAACCGACGATGAGCGGGATGCTGGCGAGATGGCAAGGGCTGAGGATGATGCTCAACACCCCCCAGACCGCCGCCGCGCTCAGCGCCAGCAACGGCGCCCCTTCCACCGCACGACTGAGGTTGGTGAAGAGTTGTTCCATAAATCATTGCTGGTCCAGACGCTGCGGAAAACCCGTTTGACCGGTGCTTATGGGCTGCTCTTGGCCGTCAATGAGGTTGCGCATTTCCGTTTCCACGTAGTTGCTTAACTTGGCGGGTTCATGCACCAGTTGCCATGTGTTAGCCAGCAGCTTCCACTCTTGCGGCTGGCCTTCCCGCAGCAGAACCAGCACCAGCGACGGGCACGGCAGGTTGTAGTCGGCCAGATAATGCTGGTTCTCCGGCAGATCATAATTGACCGATTCCCAAATCACACGGTTTGCCGCCACCTCGGCACCGAACTGCTGCTCCACCACCGCTTGGGCCAGCGCTTCGATCTGGAGGCACGTCTCGCAGCGGACCGTGCCGTGAAAGTAGTAGGCCATCAGGGTGCAAATCGCGTCATTGGTGGCCTCTGGATCGGCGTGGCGGGCAACGGTCTCCGCAGGCGGGGCAGGCACAGGAGAACAGCATGAGCCGTTGTCTTGCGTGCGACTCGCACTGCCCCGGCGCTTCATCGAAGATACTGCCCCCACCAGCACTAGTGCCCCGAGCAAGAAGACGATCTGCGTGCGGGGTTTCATTTGCCTATCCGAATCT
Organism: Verrucomicrobiota bacterium; assembly: GCA_012517065.1. Classification (GTDB taxonomy): domain Bacteria; phylum Verrucomicrobiota; class Verrucomicrobiia; order Limisphaerales; family J093; genus JAAYVR01. Next base: position 63,107 of record JAAYVR010000026.1, read on the forward strand.
CGCCCACCAACGGCGCCGCTTCCCTCACGAACCGGGCGCATTTCTCGCGCAGTCTGCGTTCACCGGAGAACCGCGGCCCTCTTGGCGAACGGTCCGCCGCTCCGTTAGGCAGCAGATCAGGTGCGGACTTCATGGAATTTCGTTCCGGTCACTTGCACTCGCCGAGCTTGCATGCCTTCGCGATTTGCTCAGGCGTCAGTTTCATTTTGTCCGCCAGCGCCTGCGCAATCGTGATTTGGCGCCCCGTCATCGCGGGACGGGCGTCCAGCCACTTCCGCAGGTTGTCCTGGTTGACGAAGAATCCCTGCTTGAAGCAGCCGGCCGAAACCCACTGGCCTTCGGCGTTTTTCGTTTGGCCAAACCAGGCAATGGCCGTCGGGGGGGCGATAGAGGCAATCTGGCCATCGAGCGTCTTCACCCGTATTGGTTCACCGGTCAGACCGTCATTTGCTTCGACCTCGATATCCTGCTTGAACCGTGCGGCCACACCGAGCGAGCAATGGGTACAACAGCCGTAGCCTCGTGTGGTCCCGAACTTCACCACGCAGGCGTCTTCGGGATACACCGCGCGGTCGCAGAAAGCGCACCGCGTGGCCAGTTCTTTGGACCGAAGCACGTCCCAGGCGAGCAGGTTGCCGCCGCTCGACCGCTGTTCATTCGTCGCGGCTTCCTTCTCACCGAATGCCTTTATCGTTGGCCGCCCTTTGGCATCCATGCCGTAGATATAGACCGCCGCGGAGGCGGGCACGAGATTACCGCTGACCCAATCCGTTACGCTTACTTTGGAATCCTCGGTCTTCGGGTCTGCGCCCACAAGGCTCGAGAAGTAAATGAAGTAACAATGGGGGCTGCAGAAAATGCGTTGTTCGCTCTGCCCCTTAACCACGGTCCTTGTCTTGGGGTCAACGTCCCCATCGCACATGAAACAGACCTTGTCGCGCGGGCGGGTATCAGGTTTGACAGGTTCCTCGCGAACGACGCCGGCGGACTGCTTGGCCAGTAAATCCACGCCCAGTTCCTTCCACTTGGCCAGGATGTCTTCCTTGCCAAAAAAGCCCACGTGGCGAAACCGTTCCTTGCCCTCTGCGTCGTAGAAAATCTGTGTGGGAATCATTTGAATGCCGTAGGCCCGGCCCGCAGCAGGATTCTTCCACACGTCAATGAACTCGACTTCCAGTCGTCCGGCATACTCGCGCTTCAGCTCTTCCAGGATCGGCGCCATCATCTTGCACGGGATGCACTTGTCCGCACCAAGATCGATCAGCTTCGGCAACTTCGCGGCAACTGTCTGGGTGGAAGCCGGCGCTGCTGAAGCGGCCGTGGCGCTGGGGGCAGCCGCCGACTGTGCCGCCGCCGGGGGAGAATCGCCTGCACCGGCTGCAGATTTCTTGTGGTTTTGTTTCAGCGCTACCGCGGCGATGACCGCCACCGCCAGCGCGGCGATGATGAGGAGTTTGGCGGATGTTTTCATGCTCACTTGGTATTCCCGGTTTTCTGAAACATTGGCTGTTGGTTGCAGCTTTCCATGGGTCTCATTCTGAACCGGCCCGGCAGCAGCAGCCTCCAGCAGGGGACGGTGTCATGCCACCTTTTGCTTGGTGGACGAGCCGCTGAACATTGCCCAAACAGCAAGACCCTTGTGGGTTGGTACGCTCGCATGCATCCAGCCCTTGAGAGCACTTGGACTTGATGTCTTGCAGGATGCTGGAAGAGCCTGTTTCGCGCACCTCGCTCTGAATCGCTCGCACTGTGTGCCCGAAGCAGTAGCAAACCAACCGATCCGGGTTGGTGCTCTTTTGGAAAACCTCGACGCGCACTTCATTCAAACGCACGAGGTCGCTCGACCCCGGCTGGTAGTAAACGACCTCGCACTCCGGGCTTTGGCAGAACAAAAAGCCGGGCTTTGAAGGCAGACGGCTGCTTACTTCTGGCACGAGCATGGCTGACACTGTTGTTGGAGAAACAGGCCTGCCTCGCTGGCCACAGCTTGGGCACCTGTCGTCAATGGCCCTTGAACAGCACGATGTGAGGTTCACGGCTTGATCTTCTGGTAAATGGCCGGCAGGCGGGTGCGATACAGCTCACTCACCTGCGCCTCCATCTCGGCCAATGGTTTCACCGGGATCAGGTCCATCACCTCTGACGGGCTCAGACCCGACTCGAGCAACGTGCGCGTGCCGCCGCAAACCATGCGTTTCATTGCCGGCACAATCTCGGCGTCCGTCAAACCAAAACCCGCAGCCACCTCGCGCAAGGTCTGCAATTGAAACCACAGGTACGTCGGCCCCATCCCAGACAAGATTGCGTATGCCTCGAGCTTTTCCTCGGCCACTTCCGGACACTCACCCAATGGCCCGAGCAATGATTTGACTTCAGCACGATCACCGGCGCTCAACGCAGAACCTAACACCGTGGGATTGTAACCCTGGCCGATAATCGATGGCGCGTTTGGTATCACACGGGCGATCCGTGCAAATCCCCCAAGGATTTCTGTCAGCTTCGAGACCGTAAACTTTGGCGCCAACGACACAAGAATTGCATCGGGTTTGAGATTGGCTTTCACGCCGCCGCAGACCTCGACCATCACGGGCGGGTGAACTGCCAGGAATACAATGTCCTGGGCTGCCACCGCCGAGCTCGAGGCCCCAACCTCGATGTTCGGGAACCTGTCCTTCAACTTCGCAAGCGCTTCTTGATTACAGTCGCAAACCGTCACTCTGGCTGGCATTGCGTTTGCGCGTTTCCAGCCCTCGAGAAAAATGCGGGTCACCCGCCCGCCGCCAATGAACCCGATACTTTTGTGGTGCATTTGTCCCTCCAGAGTCTGATTGTTTACTCTTTACCTCACACGTCTCACGTCTCCCGAATCACGTATTACGCATCACTTTTCACGTCTCGCGTCTCAGCTACTCTTCTCCCCTTCAGCCGCCTGACTCAACATTGTCTTGAGTTCGGCTACGCTCGGCACTTTGCCGACCACTTTTATTGTCCCGTTGATTGCGAGCGCCGGCGTCATCATTACGCCGAGGGCCATGATCTGCTGGAGATCCGTGACCTTGTTGAGTTCATATTGCAGACCGAGCTCTTTTGCAGCCTGTTCAGCAAACTGCGCCAGCGTCCTGCACCGCGCGCATCCAGGTCCAATCACAAGCAAACTAATCATACGCTTTCTCCTTTCACGCTCTCCATTTCATTGTTCACGTTTTACTTATCACGTTTCACGTTTCACGTTTCACTTCACCGCACCATATACCATGCCCGTGATCGTCGCCATGACGACGGTCAGACCGGTGAACACGAGCATCTTCTTCGTGCCCATGACACTCCGGAGCACGAGCATGTTGGGCAACGAAACGGCCGGGCCCGCCAGCAATAGCGCCAGCATCGGCCCCGGCGCCATGCCAAGCTTCCCAAGCGCTTCGCAAATGGGAATCTCGGTCAGAGTCGCGAAATACCAAAAGGCGCCGATCACGCTGGAGACAAGGTTCGACTTGAGTGAATTATCGCCCACGAGCGTCGCCACGTATGTTTCGGGGATCAAGGCGCCGATAAAGCCGACCACAAACACGCCGCCGAAAAGAAGGGGCACCAGCAGTTTTGCGAAATCCCATGTGTTGTGCATCCATTGACCGACCTCCTCGCGGTCCATCCAACGCCACGTCATCAGCAACACCGCAAACCCCATGGCACCCGCCAAATACCATCGCGCGTGGTACACCGCAATAACCCATGTCTTCGCTTCTTCGACACCGGCGATGTCTTTCTTGGCCAATGTCACTTTCTCGCCAATGCGATGGCCAGCCCAGTCTTCCTTGAGCTGGAACATCATGTCGTCCCGGGTCTCCTGGAGAGCAACAGCGGCGAACTGGCCGCCTGCTGCGGGCCGCACAACAACGTCGCCGGGATTGTACCAGTCGCTGAAAACAAGAAACGCGACCAAGCACACAAAAAACACCGATGTCTTCCACAACGGCCGCTTCGGCGCTTCCGGTTCCGGCATCGCAGCCTGCGCGGCAACACGCTGAACCTCCTCCTTCCTGAATATCGTTGCCATTAACAGGCCGATCACGAACGCAAAAGCAACCGCGCCCACTGCGCGCCATAGACCAATCGAGAAACCCAGCACGCGCGCCGTCAGGAATATGGCCAAAATGTTGATGGCCGGCCCTGAATACAGAAATGCACTGGCCGGCCCCAGCCCCGCGCCGAGCCGGTAGATGCCCGCAAACACCGGCAGCACACTGCATGAGCAGACCGCCAGAATGCCACCCGACACCGACGCTACACTGTAAGCGGTGAGCTTGTTCGAGTTGGGGCCGAGATAGCGCATTACTGAAGCCTGTGAGAGAAAGGTTATGACGGCCCCCGCTATGAACAGTGCTGGCACCACACATGCCAGCGTGTGATTCCTGGCGTACCACTGGAGAAGCCTGAACGCTTCCTGGATCGCGGCGGTGACTTTGGGATTCGAAAGCGGCAGGTAATAGGCCAGCAAGAAAACAGCAAGCATCCATGCGAAGATTTTCAATTCGCCATTCAATCGCCCTAACCTACCGACCATTGACCCCGCACTCATTGTTCTTCCTTTATTTATTCGTCAGTTTCCGAATTTGCAAAGTATTTTTGCGAAAAACTCCTCTCGCCCAAACTCGTTTCTTCGTTTCTATGATTCAAACGCCTTGTCCCGCACCTCCGCCACGCACCGGAAAAAATTCATCACACACGGCGTTCTCAGCCGGTAAAACACCTGCACGCCACGCTTTTCATCATCCAAAATGCCCGCCTCCCGCAACAGCGCTAGGTGACGCGACACGGTGGGCATTTCTGCGCCGACCAGTTCCGCCAGTTCGCACACGCAGCGTTCGCCACGGGACAGTTCATCAACAATCAGCAGCCGCGACGGGTGCGCGAGCGCTTTGAGGACGCGCGCCTGAGCCTTGTAACGAGCCAAAATGTTCTTATCAGCGGGCATGACGGAGCACAAGTTAGCCAATTGGCGAAATCTGTCAAGAAGACAGTTTCAGTCCACAGTCCAACTGCAACCACATTACCCCCGCCAGCACCCAGACGGATATCTCACCAGCTCACCCGCCAACACACTCCCAAGCCCTCATTGCACTAACATTCCCGACTTTCCCTGCAAACGCCTCCATAACATGGCGCGGTCAGCCCGACACCCGTGCGCGCAAATAAAGCGTGCCTGTCACTCTATTTGCTCCGCCAGCACCAACCCCCGCCAACTGCACTCGCCCGTCATCGTAAACTCCACTCATGACGCCACAATGCCCGCCCAGCCCGGTCCAACCCGGCCACCAAAATATCGTGTCTGTCACTCTATTTGTTCCGCCACCGCAAAACCCCAGCTAACCCCTCAAGACAGTCCCCGGAAACTTCACCTCTGACGCTACAATGCCCTTTCAGTCGGCATGAAAACCCCTCCCACTGCGCATCTCACCCCTAATCACCACGCCAACCAAGCCGGCAATGACATCACGTGAAAACACTTCCCCATCGCCGATCACCTTCACCAGGCCTTCGGCATCCCTCAACTCCGATCTCTGAAAACGCCCCTGTCCCCTTTTCCTCGACTTACTCCTCCCTGCCCCCTTACTCGATCGCTCTCACCTTCAAGTCACGCAACACATAGACCTCTCC
>JAAYVR010000190.1 GCA_012517065.1 Verrucomicrobiota bacterium
ATGCGCAGGCTCCGGCGATCGAATCGTTCAACCTGAATGGTGAATTGGTTTGCAAGGGATTGAAGCCTGGCAGCAGGGCGGCGGTCGAGTGGGCGCCTACGGTAAATGGTCCGTGGAGTGACAGTTGGACGAACCTTGCCGAGGTGTTGGTTGAGGCCGATGGAACGGTTAGGGTCAAGGTGCCGATGTTTTATCGGGTCCGAGGAGAGGCTCAAGAAGAACCTCCGCCTGGAATGGTGCTGATACCTGCAGGTTCATTTCAGATGGGCAACTGCATGGACCCGAATGAAGGCTGGCCGGACGAGCTTCCTGTCCACACGGTTTATGTGAGCGCGTTTTACATGGACCGGTACGAGGTGACCAAGTCGCTTTGGGATGAGGTGTACCAATGGGCGACGAACCATGGCTACGCTTTCGACACTCAGGGTTCAGGCAAAGCCCCCGACCATCCGGTCCAGAGCGTCAGTTGGGGGGAATGCGTGAAGTGGTGCAATGCGCGCAGCGAAAAAGAGGGGCGCGTGCCGGCATACTACACTGACGCTGCGCATACGCAGGTGTACAGAACAGCTGGTTACTCTTATTTGAAAAACGAATGTGTCAAATGGGATGCCGGGTATCGGCTGCCGACTGAGGCGGAGTGGGAGAAAGCGGCGCGTGGGGGTTTGGAAGGGAAACGGTTCCCGTGGGGAGACACCATCAGACACAGCCAGGCCAATTACTATAGCTACTGGGATGGAGGCAAACCGTTCTATTCATACGATGCGAGTGCGACCGAAGGGTATCACCCGAAGTATGCAGTTGGGGATTATCCGTACACCAGTCCGGTTGGATCATTTGCGCCCAATGGATATGGATTGTATGACATGGCAGGGAACGTGTGGGAACTGTGTTGGGATTGGTATGATGCCGCCTATTATAGTTCCTCGCCAGGGTCTGATCCGCGGGGACCTGCTTCGGGCTCGGAGCGGGTGGTCCGGGGTGGCGGTTGGCAGTTCCACGCTGGGTACTGCCGGGTAACGGATCGCTTCTCGGGGTGGCCTCCGAACTACTTGCTTGGGTTCCGGTGCGTGCTGCCCGCAGGCCAATGAAGTCGTTTCCGGTTTGGCTTCGTCTCAGGGATTTGTGGTGTGTTGGAGCAACGCATTCTGCCAGTCATGTCTCGAGCCCGGCTAATTCCGAACCTTGTGATCGAAAGGTTTATTAACTTTTGGGTGGTGGCAGGTGGATGTCACCGCACAGAAACAACGCACGCTGGTTGAAACGTGGCCGGCAACGGGCTGCTGTTGTACAAGTGCTCTGCAAGCCAATGACACCGGCCCAAATCCGATGGGTTTGAATCCGACCATTCGCGCCCTCAAAGACCTTCAACGGCTTGGCTTGGTACGAACCGCGCCTGTTGGAAAACGAGAGAGACGAATGGGATACAGGTTGACCAGAACTGGGGCGCACATTGCAGTCGTCCTTTCATAAAGGAGAGCAGTGTTGCTGCGAGGCATCATAGTAAAGACGTCCGAGCACTCACCCCGCCCCGTCAACAACGTCAACCGGCGGGTGTTCCATCCAGTCTGGAACTTGCCAACCCCATCCCGAGCCACAGCGACTTTCTCCGCCAAACTCATTTTGTCAGGGTCTCTTATCAGACCCCGGCGTGCTATTGCTGCCAAGACCAAATGCCCGCGTACTGTTTACTGCCGGTGCGTTCCATGTAAAGCCGGTTGGTCTTTGGAGAGGCTCAAGTTACGTCAGGCCGAGCGCCTTGCTCGCTGCTACATACGGATCACCACAAAAAATGAGGTCGATCTTTTCGATGATTCATGTACGCCCGGCTCATGTCCATCACAACCTGCTCCACCCCTCCAGCCTCACCGCCCCGCTTTTCAAGCTCCTCAGTAAACCTTCCCCACACCCCAGAGTCCTTCCCCTCAACCCCAAATAACACCCGCTTGGCCTCCAAATCCGCAAACACCGTCAGGTACACATGCCCCTTGCGCACGCTCATCTCGTCAGCACCAACACACCTCACCTCCCTCCAATCCTCCAACTCTCGCGCCGCATCAACATGCGCCAACAACATCCGCCACAGCCGCTCAAATGTCTCTTCTGGTCTAACCATAATGCGCGCCTATCCCACACCATCCCCTTCCCGTTTTGCACTGAAAATGCCGCGGAACCTGATTTTTCAATACAACAGCGCAGCCCGGCGTAGCCGGAACCAATGTTACCCGACGGGCACTGATCTGGGTGTGGGCTCGCCAGCTCGTCAAGCGCCGGAGAAAATCTTCAGAGATTCTTTGAGGCAATCAATGAAACGCTCAACTTCAGTCGCGGTGTTGTAAAAGTAGAAACTTGCCCGAACCGTCGATATGATCCCCAGCTTGCGCATCAAAGGTTGATTGCAATGGTGACCACCACGCAACGCAACACCGAACCTGTCCATGATCGTCACCAGGTCATGCGCATGAACATCATCGAACAGGAAACTCACCAGCCCGGCCCGGCCTTTCTGCGGCCCAAGGATTTTGATCCCACTGACCCCTGAAAGCCGTTCGTAGGCCAGTTCGCCAAGGAACCGATCGTGCTCAAAAATCAGCGTCCGATTCACCCGATCAAGGTAATCAAACGCAGCATGAAGGCCTATCGCCCCGGCGATGTGTGGTGTGCCAGCCTCGAACTTGTGCGGGACAATATTCCAACTGCTCTCGAAGAAATCCACGCTCGAGATCATATCACCGCCCGCCTGCCACGGCGGCATTGCTTCGAGCAATTCCTGACGCCCATACAACAAACCGGTTCCGGTCGGACCACAGAGTTTGTGCCCTGAGCACGCGAGGAAATCGCAGCCGATTTCCTGCACATCAATCGGCATGTGCCCGGCGCTTTGTGCCGCATCGACAAGTGTTGTTATACCCCGTTTTCGTGCTTTGGCACACAGGTCGGCAACAGGGTTTATGGTGCCCAACGTGTTCGAGATATGCGTGAACGCAAACAGCTTGACCGGCGGCACAAGAAGATCGTCCAATCGCGACAGGTCCAACAAACCGTCCATTCCGGTAACTGGCAGGTACACCAGACGAGCTCCAACACGCTTGGCAAGGAGTTGCCACGGCACAATGTTGCTGTGATGCTCCATTTCAGTGAGCAAAATTGCGTCACCGGCGCCGATGTTCGCCATGCCCCAGCTTTGCGCCACCAGATTGATCGCTTCGGTCGTGCTGCGGGTGAAAACGATTTCGGAGGCCGACCCGGCGTTGAGGAATTGTGCTGCCCGGGCACGAGCCGCTTCATAAGCAGCGCTGGCGCGGTTGCTCAACTCGTGGATGCCGCGATGCACGTTCGCGTTATCCTTCGAGTAATAGCGTTCTATGGCATGAATTACTGCAAACGGTTTCTGTGTTGTGGCTGCGTTGTCGAAATAAATCAGCGGATTGCCATTTACCGCCTGGCCAAGCACAGGGAAATCGCTCCGAAACAACTCCAGTGCCGCGAACCGATGGGCCAGTTCCGCAGGCGCACCCGCGCCCGCCGCCTTGGACAAATGAACCTGGTTTCTCGACTCTCCTGCGGTTTCCGGCAGGTCGAGCCACGTCTGACAATCTTCCCCGCGTCTCGAAGCCGGGTTATGATGGGAAGTGCTGCTATGCATTCTTGAAAATCGTTCAGTCCAAACCTAGTTGAAGTCGCGCTGCCTCGCTGATCATGTTCCTGTTCCAGGGCGGGTCCCACACAAGCTCGACGATCACTTCTTCAACGCGGTCCAAGGCCATGACCTTTGATTGCGCGTCCTGTTGGATGAACGGTCCCATGCCGCACCCTGGCACGGTCAGGGTCATCTTCACTTGCACGCGGAAATTGCCATTCGGCAATTCCTCGGCCCGAACATCATAAACAAGACCCAGGTCAACAATGTTGATTGGGATCTCAGGGTCATAGCAGGTTTTGAGCGCGTCCCACACCCGCTTTTCAAGCTCTTCTTTTGTCACCGGCGCCTGCACCGGCGGAGGCGGCGCCTCGACCGGCAAACCCAAAGCGTCAGCGTCGCGCCCGTCAATCCGGTACATGTTGCCGTTAACAGTGACCGTATGGCTCCCGCCGAGGGACTGCATGATTCGCGCTTCCTGGCCAGCATCAAGCACCGTCCTCATTCCAGAAGGAACCATGATGGCATCGACCTTGCGTTTGAGAGTAACTGTTCTGGGAGGCTCCATGCGTCAACTCCAAATTACTCTGTCGAAACCTTCTCTTCCTTCCCTTCCAATGCGGCCAGCGCAGCGTGCCATGGGAGAATTGCGCACTTGACCCTCGCCGGAAACTTGTGAACACCCGCAAATACGGCCAGTTTGCCGAGATCGGAGGAAGTCGCCTTTCCCGTGGTGACCATTTCGTGGACATGGTCGAAGAGCGCCCGGATTTCGTCGGGCGTTTTGCCCTTCACAGTTTCAGTCAAGAGAGAAGCCGAAGCCTTCGAGATTGCGCAACCAGCACCCTGGAAAGTCGCCTCCTCCACGCGCCCCCCCTCGATCCTCAGGTAAAGCGTGATCGAGTCACCACACAGCGGGTTAAGTCCCTGTGCGGTCTTGTTCGCAGAAGGCAGAACGCGGTAATTCCTGGGACTCCGGCTGTGATCCAGGATCACCTGCTGATACAAATCTTGAAGTTCGTCGAACATGTTTACTGCTCGCTTGCTGAAACGTGCCGGGTGCGTTCGACCCGATCCCAGACAAGTCGGTTCAAAACATCCCGCGCAGCGCCACACCAAACGCGCTCGATAATCTCACCGGCGAACGCGTGAATCAACATCCGACGCGCAGTCGCAACCGGCAGGCCACGGCTCCTGAGATAAAAAAGCCCCTCAGGATCGAGCTGGCCAATCGTCGCCCCATGCGTGCATTTAACGTCGTCGGCGTAAATCTCCAGTTGCGGCCTTGTATGGACCGCCGCGTCATCGGACAGCAACAGGTTCTTGTTCGTCTGCTTGGCATCGGTTTTCTGGGCATGCTGTCGGACTCGAATGCGCCCGTAAAACACGCCCGTGGCCTTGTCATCAAGCACGCCGTTGAAAAACTCGTGGCTTGCACACCCCGCCGCAGCGTGGTCCACCGACAGGTAATGATCAATCAAACGATCCGCATCGCCAAGGTACAAGCCATTGAAAACAGCCTCGATTCCTTCCCCTGCCAACGTCGCAAGGACGTTCTGCCTCGACAACCGGCTCCCAAGAGCAAAAGAATGACAGCTCACCTTGCTCGAGGATTCGAGCCGCGCTCGAAGGGTTGCCAGATGAAAAACCGAGTTCGACTCATCCTGCAGCTTCAAATGCTCGAAAACCGCCCCTTGCCCGGCATGAAGTTCAGTGACACTGCTCGTCACCGCAGATTCAGTGCCCAACCCGATGTAGTGCTCAATAACCGTCGCTCGCGAGTTCGGCCCCGTCATGATGACGTTGCGCACATGCGTTCTCTCCCCGGCAGTTTGTGGAAAAGAAACAAACACAAGGACGATCGGCTCGTCCAGAACCGTGTTCGCCGGCACAATGACCACAGCGCCCTCTCTTGCGAATGCGAGGTTCAATGCCCCAAGGCTCCCATCGCTCCCATCCTCTGAATCTGCCGTCAGTCGGGCACGAAGAATCTCCGACTTTTCCTGAACAGCGCTGGCAAAACCGGCCACATAAACGCCGTCGCTCGATCGCACGGCGCGCGAAAGCTCTGGAATCAAATGCCCGTTCACAAACACAAGGCGCTGGCCGGAAACCGAACTAAAAGCCGATCCCTCCAGCAACTGCACAATCCGACCGTCCGGACCAGCGCTGCTCGCAAGCGCGAATGGCATCGACACCACCGCATCGAGACTGGTGTGACGCCAGTCTTCGTCACGGCGCGTCGGATACCCCGCTGCCAGAAACCGCGTCAATTGCCGCCTTCGAAGAGATGCCAGCCAATCCGGCTCGCCCGCGGCACGCGTCTGCGACTCGTATTGTTGAAAAGCAGTTCGCACAGCTCCGAAATGCGGAGCTTCGGCGGCGTCGGCATCAGGAATCGTAGAAATCGAATTCATACACACGGCGGGCATTCTAGTTCACCCGTTTCGCCTCGCGCACAATCCAATCGTACCCCTTGCTTTCGAGCTCGAGGGCCAATTCCTTCCCGGCAGACATGACTATCCGCCCATCGACCAGCACGTGGACCTTGTCAGGTACAATGTGATCGAGCAGCCGTTGGTAATGAGTTATGACAAGTTGCGCATTGTCGGGCTTCCTGAGGCAATTAACGCCGTTTGCCACAATCTTCAAAGCGTCAATGTCAAGGCCGGAATCGGTCTCGTCCAACACGGCAAGGCGTGGCTCGAGCACTGCCATCTGCAAAACCTCATTCCGCTTCTTCTCACCACCCGAAAAACCAACGTTCACCGGGCGCTTCAGAAGTTCCTCGTCCAGGTCCAGCAGCTTGATCTTTTCTTTGACAAGCGCCAGGAACTCGATCGCGTCCAATTCCGGCATGCCGCGGTATTTGCGAACCTCGTTCAACGCCGCCTTCAGAAAATAGGCGCTGTTTACCCCGGGTATTTCAACCGGATACTGAAAGGCAAGAAACACCCCTTCACGCGCACGATCTTCGGGGCTCAACTCGAGCAGATTCCGCCCCTGATAGAGAACCCGGCCACGGATGATTTCATACCCATCACGGCCGGCAAGAATTGACGCCAAGGTGCTCTTGCCGCTGCCGTTCGGTCCCATGATCGCGTGCATTTCACCCGGGTAAATCTTCAGGCTTATCCCCTTGAGAATCTGTTTGCCCTGTACTCCGGCTTCAAGCTGATCAATTTCAAGTATCGGTTGCATTGCCAGGTCTGAATATCACGCAGCCAAAAAAAGTCATCCAACGCTGCCTTCCAAGGTCACACTGAGAAGTTTCTGCGCTTCCACTGCAAATTCCATCGGCAACTCGCGAAATACTTCCTTGCAAAAACCGTTCACGATCATGTTCACCGCGTCCTGACGCGAGATGCCACGCTGATTGCAGTAAAAAATCTGGTCTTCGCCAATCTTTGACGTTGTGGCCTCGTGCTCGACCGTCGCAGTCGGATTCATCACCTGAATCCACGGAAACGTGTGTGCCCCGCACCGGTCCCCAATAAGCAGCGAATCACATTGCGAGAAATTGCGCGCGTTCGCCGCCGATTTCTTCATCACCACAAGACCGCGATAACTGTTCTGCCCTTCCCCCGCTGAAATCCCCTTGGAAACAATCGTGCTGCGCGTGTTGCGGCCGATGTGGATCATCTTCGTGCCAGTGTCGGCTTGCTGCCTGTTGTTTGTCACCGCAACAGAGTAAAACTCGCCGACTGACTCCTCACCCAATAGCACACAGCTCGGATATTTCCATGTGATGGCCGAGCCGGTCTCAACCTGCGTCCATGAAATCTTGGACCGGCGCCCTTTGCACACGCCGCGTTTGGTCACGAAATTGTAAATGCCACCCCGCCCCTCCCTGTCCCCGGGATACCAGTTCTGCACCGTCGAATACTTGATTTCCGCGCCTTCGAGAGCAACCAGCTCTACAACCGCCGCATGCAATTGGTTCTCGTCGCGTATGGGCGCCGTGCAACCCTCGAGGTAGCTGACCCGGCTGCCCTCGTCAGCCACAATCAGCGTCCGTTCGAACTGGCCTGTCTTTGCAGCGTTGATCCGAAAATAGGTTGAAAGCTCCATCGGACATCGCACGCCCTTTGGAATATAACAAAACGACCCGTCACTAAACACGGCCGAGTTCAGGCTCGCAAAAAAGTTGTCGGTGTAAGGCACCACCGACCCGAGGTACTTCTCCACAAGGTCCGGGTGATTTCGCACAGCTTCAGAGAAAGAACAGAAAATAATCCCGTATTGTTCGAGCTCCTTTTGAAAAGTCGTGGCCACTGACACACTGTCCATCACAGCGTCAACAGCCACCCCGGCCAATCTCGCGCGCTCAGAAAGCGGAATGCCGAGTTTCTCAAAAGTCTTGAGAAGCTCCGGATCAACCTCGTCCATGCTCGAGTATCGCGCCTTTGACCGCGGGGCAGCATAGTAGCTTATCGCCTGATAATCTATCGGCGGGTAAACCGCCTTCGCCCAATGCGGCTCTTTCAAGGTCGTCCAATGCCGATAAGCTTTCAGCCGCCATTCCAAAAGAAACTGTGGTTCGCCCTTCCGAGCCGAAATCTCGCGGATGACTTCCTCGTTAATCCCCGGCGGGAGCGAGTCGGTGTCTATCTCGCTTACAAAACCGTACTTGTACTCGGATCGGACAAGTTGATCGATGTTTGGAACATTTGCACTCATGGAAACCGCTCGAAACCTCACGGATACTCGGCAGACTCAGACCGTTTCGCGAAGCACTTCGGACACAACCCTTGGAATACAATCTCGAAATGCCTAACAACAAATCCCGCAGGCACTTGAAACACAAAACGGCTTACCGAAGGCGCCGCCGGAATGTCGTACGTCCCATGGCACTCATCACAGTAAAAGTGGTGGTGTTCCTCCGTGTTCGCACAGTATCGCGTAGCTCCCCGCTCATGCACAACCTGACGCACAAGACCACACTGCACAAACGTGTCCAAACAGTTGTACACAGTCGCAAGCGAAATGTCCGGCATGTCCTGCTTCACCCGCATGAACACCTCCTCAGCCGTCGGATGCGCCGGAGTCTCCAAAAGAGCAGTATAAACCCTTTGCCTCTGCGGAGTAGGTCTCAAACCCGTCTTAGAAAGACACTCGCAAAGGCGTCCTTCGACAGCATCAACTGATCCAGAATCTTTCATTCGTCCCAACTTAAGCCCGACGATGAAAGTGTCAATATTTAGAATAATTATTAACAAAACCGTGCCACGGGCCAAAGCTTCCCCTCCGTCGCTACTGACTCACTGCACACATCCCTCCCAAAGCACCTTGCCCGCATCTTCCCCAGCCCGCTGTAGCCGGAACCAAAGTCGCCTGAAGGGCAACGCCCCCCCGGCTCTTGCACCCCCAGGACCTTCAGCCGCGCCGCGCCGGGAAATATGCCATGCGGCCCCGTCGCAATGAACAGCGCGCTGATCCCAGTGGTTTCTCACGCGCTGCCGCCGATGCAGTGGGCGTTGGCAGGCGCGAAGCGCTTGGAGTGCGGCAGCTTGCTGCCGCTTTGTTTTTATGCACAACCAACTTACTTGGAACCAGATCGGCATGACGGCGAAAACAACGTGTCTGTCCCCATATCGGCATCCATGGGGTTGCTCCGCAGACTTCGGCAACCGCGGATTGGAACACGGGACAATTTTGCGGGCCACGCCGCAATCCGGGGGCAAAACCCAAACAACGAGCCTGTCACCCTATCCAACTCACCCCCAAACGTCGTGCTGTTGTGACCGCATCACTGGGAGCCAGAGAATCAGACAAGGAGAAATTGACCAAACTGGCAGCCTGAGAATCTTCGGCAATATGAGGGACCTTTCACAATAATGATATACCCTGAGTACTCTGTGAAACGGGTGTCTATTAGAAATCAAGGAATTTGCGGGGCCCGGAAGTCTCACCGCATGACCGGCCAAAGACACCCAAAGCTTCACTGCGGTCAGATTTCCGGGTTGGGCATATCCTGCCAGACCCGGAACGTGCGCCGCAAGCCCTCACCGAACCGTGTTTCTGCCCAACATGTTTCTAACACTCATTTCCCCGCCCCCATTTTTCTGCCCCTATGTTTCTGCCATTAATCTTTCTGCCACTTATCTTTCTGCCACCCATCAAGGGTTCCTTCGGACAAGTTTTCCTGCTGACACAAGCTCTGAATGTTTGCTTCGTCCCGCGATTTCTGATATGCAGCCCGCATGAAGTTCCTGGCAAGATGGACATTCCGACTGGTGCTGCTGGCGCTGGTGATGGCCATCGCGCTGGTTCTACTAAAAGATTTGCTCGCGCGCGAAATCATCGAGAGCGCTATCACTCAATCAACAGGACTCGAATGCCGCATTTCCCACGCCGAAGTAAGATTGTTATCCCCTACCCTGCTGCTAAGCGACATGAGACTCTACCATCCCCCGGCTCTTGGTGGAGAACGGCTTGTGCACCTGTCAGAGGCATTCTTCGAGTACGAACCTGCTGCTCTTTCAAGACTCGAGATTCGGCTTCGGCTGGTTCGGCTGCACATAACCGAATTGACGATCGTCGATCAAAGCCCTGGACAATCCACTCTTGATCTTCTCAAGCGGGTGTGGGCTGACATTCCTCAACGTGCCCAAAACGGGTGGATAAGGTTTGGAGGATTGGACACGCTCAACCTGAACGTGGACAGGGCAACCTACTTCCGACCCGGCAAGCCAGGACCTCCACAGCATTTCGATCTGAACCTTCGACAACAACTGTTCCGCAACCTGCGTACGACCGAGGATTTTCAAACCGCCCTCGAACGGACCCTGACGCCAGTCATCATGGGCCTCGCCACCAACCGCCCCCCAGGACTCCGAACGCGCCCCCCGCATAACTGAAAACGAGAGTCAGAGCAGGCAATGCAGCGTCGTTCGCATTGAGGTTGCCACACCTCCCTCCGCCGGTTTCATAGAAAGCCCGGCCAGAAGTTCGCTCCTCAGAACCACACCACACCGCACACGATTGACACTCAACAGGGTCCACTTACATTGCTTCTGACATGTCGCCTGTTTTGTCCCAGCCGATGATCCGCTTGCGCGGTGTCAGGCACAACAACTTGAAGAACTTTGACCTCGACCTGCCGCTGTACCGGCTGATCGTTGTGACGGGATTGAGCGGCTCGGGGAAGAGCTCGCTCGCGTTCGACACTCTGTTCGCTGAGGGCCAGCGACGATACATCGAGACTTTTTCGCCGTACGCAAGGCAGTTCTTCGATCGCATGGACAAACCGCAGGTCGATAGTGTCGAAGGCATTCCACCCGCAATTGCGATCGAACAACGCAATTCCGTCCGCACTACGCGCTCGACCGTCGGAACAATGACGGAACTGTGCGATTATCTAAAAGTTATCTGGCCGCATGTGGCGCAACTTCATTGTGGGAAGTGTGGACGTCCCGTTTTGCGCAATCCCCCTCCGCAAATCTTTGAAACCCTCCATGCCCAGTACCCTGACTCAGAGGTGCTCGTGACTTTCGACGTCCGACTCGCAGCGAAGCTCGAGTTGGATGAGTCGCTCAAGCTGATTGCGAGGCAGGGCTACCAACGACTGCTCATCGACGGCCAAATAGTCCAATTAGACCAGGCTGCCGAACGCCTCAAAGTCACCAAGCCTGTTGCACTGACCATCATCCAGGACCGGATTCGTCTCTCCCACGCAAACCGTGCCCGCTTCGTCGAGGCGTGTGAACAAGCGTACCATTTGGGCCACGGAACAATTGCTGTCTGGTGTGGCGATTCCTTTTGCTTCCGGCACCCGTTCTCGTTGCGCAGGCACTGCCCAAATTGCAGCATCGAATACAAGGAACCCACACCGGCTATGTTCAGTTTCAACCACCCACTCGGAGCGTGTCCAACCTGCCGCGGGTTCGGCAGAATAATAACCATCGATTTCAACCGTGCCATTCCTGACCGAAGCCTTTCGCTCGCCGCAGGAGCCGTCAAACCATGGCGGACCGGCTTCGGCCGCGAGTGTCAGGAGGACCTGCTTCGGTTCTGCAAAGCAAGAGGCGTGGCAACAGACGTCCCGTTCCGAGATCTGCCGCCAGAACACCAGCGCTGGGTCGTCGATGGCGATGACAATTATGGCATCGACGAGTCCCACGAATGGCCACACGCATGGTACGGCGTCAAAGGCTATTTCCGCTGGCTCGAGACCAAAGCTTACAAGATGCACGTCCGAGTCCTGCTCTCCCGTTATCGAAGCTACCGAGCATGTCCCGACTGCGGCGGCAAACGATTGAAGCCGGAAGCACTCCTCTACCGGTTGCCGGAATTGCCGCGCCCACCCGCCGAAGTCGGCAACGACGACCCCCGGCAGCCGGTGACCGCCGCCGCTTCAAACATGTCGAACGTGGCGCCCGCAAAACCAACAACCAAGCTCGATCCCGGCACATTCAGCGGCCTGTCGTTGGCGGACTTCTACAGACTCCCAATTCGCGACGCGCTCGAATGCGCAAAGTTGCTCGCCACCAAGCACCGCGCTGCGCCCGGAGACCCGATCGGAATTGCAGTTGCCGAAGTGAAATCACGGCTCGAATACCTCGTCGAAGCCGGCCTGGGGTATCTCACCTTGGACCGACCAACAAGAACCTTGTCAGGAGGTGAAGTCGAACGTGTCAATCTGACAGCCTGCTTGGGCACGCGACTGGTCAACACACTGTTCGTCCTCGACGAACCGAGTGTGGGATTGCACCCGCGCGACACGGCGCGTTTGATCTCGCTCCTAGAAAGACTCCGCGACGCCGGAAACACAGTGGTGGTTGTCGAACACGACGCATCGATTATCGAGGCTGCCGATCACATCGTTGATCTCGGCCCTGGCAGCGGGGAACGCGGCGGCGCGATAGTCTTTCAGGGTTCCTATCCAGACCTTCTCAGGTGCAAAAAGTCAATCACAGGCCAGTACCTGAGCGGGAAACGAAGAATCGAAGCGCCCGCACGTCGTCCAGTTCCGAGAACCATCGCCTGCTCCGTAATCGCCCCCACCCCGAAGTACAACGAACGCCAATACACACAGCCTGCAACTGCCGTGACACTGGCCGACGCATTGCCTGGCGCCGCGTGGATAGACTCACACCCGAAAGTCAAGTGGTTGGTTGTTTCTCACGCAAACAAACACAACCTGAGGGACCTTTCGGTTTCGATTCCGTTGGGGCGCATGGTTTGCGTCACCGGCGTGAGCGGGTCCGGTAAGACCACGCTGTTAACAGAAGTTCTCCTGCCCGCGCTCCGGGAAAAACTTGGGAACACAACCGCCGCTTCGGAGGGGCATTCGGAGAATCTTGATGACGAAGACGGTTCAGACACCGAACCATCGAGCACGCCCGACGTCGAATTGCAGGGCTGGGAAAACGTTGCCGAGGTCGTGCTTGTTGATCAGACCCCAATCGGCCGAACCCCGAGGTCGAATCCCGCGATCTACGTGGGTGCATTCGACGAAATCCGCAAGCTTTACGCCAAAACGCCTTTGGCCAAAGAACGCTCATATTCAGCCGGCGCGTTCAGTTTCAATTCGCGCATTGGACGCTGCACTCGGTGCGCCGGAGCCGGATTTGAAAAAATCGAGATGCAGTTCTTGAGCGATGTTTACGTCCGATGCCCGGATTGCGGCGGAAAACGGTTCAGCAACGAAGTCCTCGAAGTGGAGTTGGTCCCACCACGACAGCCATTATCCCGTGCCGGCGACATCGGGCGCGGCCTCAACATAGCCGGATTCCTTGACCTGACAGTGGACGAAGCGATCGATTTCCTTGACGCATTCCGCAATGAACCGCCTGCCAGTGCTGCAGCCGCGAGGTTGATCATACTTCGCGAAATCGGCCTCGGCTATTTGCGCCTTGGCCAGCCCATCAACACGCTCTCAGGCGGCGAATGCCAGCGATTAAAACTCGCCGCAAGTCTGTTGGACACCCCTGCCGCCCGCCCTTGCAGGCCCGCGCGCAACGCAGCAATGGCCAGCGCAGCTCTCCAAGAGCTCCTACAAAGAAAATCACGGAACGCCGCCTGCAATCAGCCTGTACAGCATAAAAGATCGATACTGTTCCTCTTGGACGAACCAACGAAAGGTCTGCACTTTGACGACGTCCGGACCCTGATCAGCGTTTTCCAGCGGCTCGCCAACCAAGGCCATTCGGTGGTTGTGATCGAGCACAACCTCGATGTTATAAAATGTGCCGACTGGGTGATCGATCTCGGCCCCGAAGCGGGCGACGAAGGCGGTCGGTTGGTCGTCGCGGGCACGCCAGAAGAAGTGGCTGCCTGCGACGTCAGCCACACGGGCCGTGCCTTGCGAGCCGTGATCGAGCATTAACACAATCCCCCTTGACAGTTTGGTCGCACAATCGAGCGCCGCATTAATTTGTTGACACATCTCATCAGAATTGTCTCTCCGACCCAATAACAGCTCGCAAATTGGATTCCCTGCTTTTGGCGGCTCTTCTTGCGAAAGACCAGCAGGCCGCTCCTTAGAACGAACACCTCGTGTCACGCTCCCGACAATCCCTGTATTCGCCGCTGTTGTTCCCGGGATTCTATGCGAACTGGAGCCCAATGGTGACGGGCTAATCTGATACCGCGACAAAGCCCCCCACTTCACCGGCGAGCCTCGCCAACACACCCGCCGCGTTTGACTCCCGGAGTGTGTTGTGCGATTTTACCCCCAAATAGAGGGACAGACACGGTATTTGGGCGCCCCGGGTTCCGACCCGGACCCGCCCAACCAGTCGGCCAATGGGAGGCACGGCTGCCTGCCTGTCGCTCTGTTGCAAGGAGAAGAACAATACAAATCAAGGAGGTTGTAATGAGACTGCCCAGAATCAAACTTCAGGGTAAGACTGTTCTGTATCACTGCATGTCCAGAATCGTCGGCAAGGAGCATCTGCTGGATCAACTGTGCAAATACAAGCTTGAGGGATTGATCAAGCGGCTGTGTCGGTTCTGCGGTATCGAGCTGGTGAGCCACTGTGTGATGAGCAATCATTTTCACATACTGGTCCGGGTGCCAGCCGAGCAGAATCCAAGTGACGAGGAACTGATCAAGCGGATGGAGGCGTTGTACGGGAAAGATGGCGG
>JAAYVR010000191.1 GCA_012517065.1 Verrucomicrobiota bacterium
GGAGCCAGATTTCCAGTTAGTCTTTTTGCCGCCCTATAGTCCTGAGCTCAATCCAATCGAACGGGTTTGGAAGCTGGTTCGGCGGAATTGCCTGCACAATCGCTACTTTCCGACACTGCAATTGGTCATCGAAGTCGTGGAATCGCAATTCCAGTGCTGGGAGCGGGGTAGTGAAACGCTGCGGAAGTTATGTGCAGTCGCCTAACATGCGCAATGACTTATGACGTCATGTATAATAATCGTTGTCAGCGGTGGTGGCGTTTCCGGGCAAAGCATTGATTGAGCCGTTGCCATTGACAAAAGTCGCGTTCGGGCCGCCGCCTGTCCCGGTCGGCCAGCCATCATCGTCGCTTCCAACGGACCATGGAAACACTGGCACAGGAACCGCCGATGATTCCCTGTTGAGTCTGACATAATCAATGCCCATCCAGTTCCCGCCACCTTCAGATGCGAAGTCTTTGCCCTTGAGCGTGACGATGTTGTCGTAATCAGGTCCGGCCACAGCATTGACACTTTCAAGCGTAAAGGGAGGGGTCGTGTAATCCCTGTCGAGTTGGGCCGGTGTAATCACGATCATTGGCTGAACCAGCACGCCGTTGACGTAAACGGAAACGCCATAGCGCGCGTTCCCACCGCTCTCGTCCAGATTGAGCATATCGAACGTGACGGAGAGCAAATCCGTCGGTTTCATGTCGGCCGGCAGATTGAAGTGATACCGCATTTCGTTGTCGCCCGGAACAAGGGCGCGCTCAGCGGCCGTTTCATCGTAATCGACGTAGCCAACAGGATCATAAACGCCGTTGCTCTCGATCACGTAAAAATATGAACCGGCAAAGTAATAGTCATTGTCGGCCATTCTGTCCACCGACTCTGAGTATGGGCTGCCCGGCAGCGGGTTTACGACCCAGTTTTCCTGCACGAAACAGGCATCAGGGCCTCCAGATGCGCTTGGGCACGGCCACCCATTGTCATCGAGACCGACCGTCCAAATAACTTCCTGGGATTGGACTGGTAAGGTTGTGATTAGGAGAACGAAAAGGGAAGAAATACCGAGGGCGCGGCTCTTGGTTTTCATGAAACGAAGTATTGCAAACATGAGTAAAGCATGTCAAGAGGAAAAGACCAAAACGACAGCGCCGTTGCACAACATGCATCCACGAAAACAGGCCGCGCCTTTCAGACCAGCGAATGGGGGGCACGGGCAGGCTGTTCACTGACCAGAGCATGAGACACGAGGGTAAGAAATCGAGAAATCCAAACCGCGCAAAAGATGGTGATGCTGTAGCCTCTCCGAAACGCAAGGCGGCCTTGCCATGGAATCGTTCGATACCGGGTCGGGTCTTCCCATTCATGCTGGGCGCGGCATGGTTGCAAGTGGGGATATTGGCAGTTGTGCAGTCGAAGTATCTCGCCGTAACAATCGCCATTACTTGTGCCGCGGCATTGTGGGCAGGCTGGCACCGGCCATTGGTTTGGCGTCTGATGGCGATTTTTGCTCTGGTTTATCCCGGGTGGTTCTTGCTGGTTCATCCGTCGCCGAAAGAGCCACAGACAACAACCAATGCGTTGGCTGTTCAACGCCCAAATACGAATGAAGACGACGCAGTAGTAAGTGCCATTGTCGCAGACGAGGAAACGCTTCTGAATCTGTCACGGAAAACGGCCGCGCTATCGCGGGGGATTCTCGATCTCGGTCTGCCCGGACCCGCAGAAGACGCTCAAAAAGCGTTTGCGTCTTCGGTGACAGTCGTTGATCTCGGACCTGCGCCGACGCTCACTGCGTCGAACTCGCCAATGTTCGATCTCCAACAATGGCCAGTCATGCGGTCCACGAAGCAAGTGTTGAATGTTGACCTGTGGCGGCCCTTGTTTGACTCGGTGGCCTATTTCGATTCCGCACGCCTGCGCTTGATCGACGGCAGACACCCGAACGGCGACATGTGGCGGTTCGAATCCGATGCCCGCTTCGAAGCAGTCGCTTCTATGAAGTCAGGTGAATGGCGGTCTTTCTTTGGAAAAATCAAATTGAGCTGGGCACGCCAAAAGACCGAAAGCGGCGGCGCAGGCGATTGGCAGATCTGCACATGGAAGACCGAGGAAATGCGTTGGAACGCAACCCCAAGACGCTTGTTCACAGAAGCCCTTGACGCAGCTCTCCGCCCGCCCGATGACCCCCAAAAGCTGCGTCGCTCCTTGCACTACGAGGCAACGGTAAAATTCTACAAGGACGGAATGAAGAAAATGCCACACCCGTATTTCGCCCCCATATCCGTAAATCAGAAAGAAGGCATTGCCGTCGCTGATGTCAACGGAGACGGTTTCGATGACATTTACATCACAGTGCGCCTCGGCAAGAACATGCTGCTGATCAACCACGGAGACGGCACCTTCACAGAAGAAGCTTCGAGCTACGGACTCGATCTCCCGGGCCACACCACTTGTGCGATCTTCGCCGACTTCGACAACGACGGCGACATTGACGTCATGCTGGGCAGAAGCCTGTTGCGGACATCTTACCTCGAAAACAAAGGCGGATGGTTTTATCAGCATCCCATCCCGAAATTCATGCCAATGGCGGTCATCTCGATGTCCGCTGCGGATTACAACAACGACGGGCTTCTGGACATTTACCTTTGCACCTACCGGCCCGCTGCGCCGTCCGGCTCCGGCGGCGGTTATGCGAAAGCCGCAAAAGAAGCCGATTTCGACTGGCCCGACGAGTTTTTCTCGCCCGAAATGGCTGCTGAATTCAGACGCCGCGTAGCAGAACACAGCCGACGCCATGGCGTGACAGTCCTTGACCAAATCGGCCCGCCAAATGTCCTGCTCGTCAATCGCGGCGGCGGCCGATTCGAGCCCGCGCCAGAAAACAGCACCGTTGGTGTCTGGCGCAACTCCCTGCAAGCTACATGGTGCGATTACAACGAAGACGGCCGACCCGACCTGTACGTCCCACACGATTGGGGCCTGAACATGCTCTTCCGCAACGACGGACCAGCCGGTTTCACCGATGTCACCGCTGAAGTCGGCCTCACTTGCTACGGCTTCTCAATGGGCGCGTCTTTCGCCGACTACGACCATGACGGGCGGGAGGATTTGTACGTTTCCAACATGTACAGCGACGCAGGCCGCCGCATCACAGCACGCATCCCGGGGCTCAACCCTTTGTTCGCTGACTCAGCCTACGGCAATTTCCTCTATCACAAAGAGCCAAACGGAAAATTCAAGCAGGTGGCCGGCCTCGAACCGCCCGCAATGACCGTGAAAAGAATCGGATGGTCATGGGGCGGATGCTTCGCGGACTTCGACAACGACAGTTACCCGGACATCTACGTCATGAGCGGGTATTTTACCGCGCCAAAAGAACTCGCATCCGACGTTGACCTCGAAAGTAACCTCTGGAGAACAATGGTCCGTGCAGACGAAAACCTCGCACGCCCAACCTTCCGCTTTTCCCCAGAATGGAAACGAACGCCACCACCAGACAACCTCGGCCCCGAGATTGACGCTCGTATGGCCGGAGTCGAACGCCGCGGAGAACGCATCCTTGTCCATTCACTCCAACCAAACGAACGCAATCGATGCTTCGCCAACCGCAACGGCCGATCATTCGTCGATATCGCCGGCCTGTCCGGTTTGGACAATCAGGCTGACAGCCGAGGATTTGCTCTACTTGACTACGATCGCGACGGCTGGCTTGACCTTGCGCTGGTCAATGCGAACCTGCCGCTTTTCAATCTCTATCACAATGAAATGCCTGCGGCCGGAATCAAAGGCGGTATGATCGCCATCAGGTTCGTAGGCGGTAATAAGACACCCACCCCTTCCAAGGAATACGCCTGCCGAGACGGGTTCGGCGCGCACGTCACAGTCGATCTTGGCAAGGAGAAGTTTGTCCGCGAACACCGTTGCGGCGAAGGTTGGTCAACCCAGCATTCGGCCACTATGCACATAGGGATCGGTGCACTCGACGAAGTGGCGGCCGTCACTGTCCGATGGCCATCCGGAAAGACATGCTCGATCCAACATGTCCCTGAAGGAACATTGCTGACCGTCTATGAAAACCCCGCCGATTCCCCCACAGGCCAAGCCTTCGTCAGCAAACCGTATAGAGTCAAACAACCCTCTGTCACATCACCCCCGCCGGTGACAACCAAACCCGTCTTTCCACTGCGGACCGTAGATACAGCAGCAAAACCGGCAAGACTGCGTGTCTATGCAACATTTGCGACCTCAAGCCCATCAGCAGTTTCAGACCTTCCACTGTGGCGGCACTTGAAAGATGTCTTGGGTGCTGACGGCCTTGATCTCGTCGCAATACCTATCGATGAAGCCGACGACAATCCCCGACTCGGCTCTTACGCTCAACAACACAAACCGCCCTGCAGGCTGGTAAACATTGCGCCAACCAAACGTGCCGATGCCATGGCCGCTTTCGCCAAAGCACTTGGCCAGGAACCGCCCACGCCTTCCAGCGTTGTAACCGACGACGCAGGCCACATCCTGTTCGCCCAACCGGGTGTCCCCACCGTTTCCGAACTGCGGAAAGCCCTCGCATCCCTGAGTGAAAGCAAAGGCGCGCCACTGAATCAATAGTGCGACTGTTTGGCCCGCACATTCATGGCCTCTGTCCCCGTGACGTCGCAGAAGAATGCCGCGCCTTTCCAGCCCCGCAAGAACAAGGCTTCCCCAAGTAAGCTGATGGTGATCAGGCTCATTCTTGGGAAATGGTATCACACAAGATTATGGCTAGCCCGCATATTTAATAACCTGAGCAGTCTGCGAAACGGGTGTCTTGAAACAACCAAGGAATATGCGAGCTCCGGAAATCTCACCGGAATGAAGCTTTGGGTGTCTTGGGCTGGTCAAGCGGTGAGATTTTCGGGCTGGAGGGTTTCTATGCTTCGGGACCATGAAGTCTGGGGCCCAAACTCAGAAACAAGTCTCTCGGTTGCATCAACTCATCGCGCAGCAGATGGCCAGTTTGGACGCGCGCAACAAGAGGCTGTTCTCACGTTTGCTCGCCGACGGACAATTGCACACGCCGCGGCGACAAGGACGAACGCTAGACCGGCGTTTTGCGGTTCCGGAACCACAATTGCGATCATGTTCTGCCCACGATAGTTGTAGTCGATCCAGTAACCGGGCGGAAGGTTCTGGACACTTTGAAATTTCTTCCCTGACAGCGCGCCGTAAGTCACAAATATGTAAGCCGGATCGTCAGGCTGCTCACCGTAGCTGAAGACCAGCGACGCGTTTTGCGCGTCAAACGTGCCTGTCACTGCCAAGAGGTCTGATGACCCGGGACCTTCGGCGTCCAACTCAATCTCGAGTGTTCCACCCGAACTGGGATCAAATGAAACGTTGCCATTTACAGTGAACAATCCAACTGAAGTCCCGGGAGCAATTTTCCCGTTCTGTACGGTGACGTTTCCTGACACACTTCCAGTGCCGCCCAAGACAGCTTGGATAGGAGACCAAGAACCTACTTGAAACCTACCTCCGCCCGTGTAAACACCGTTAACCAACAAGACGCCCTCAGAAATGATTGTGTCGCCTTCGTAAGTGTTGTTTCCAGAGAGAACAAGTGTGCTGTCCCTGCCCATTTTAACCAGCGAACCAGTACCGGAAATCACATGGTTAAACTCAACTGAATCAGCCCTGTTAAAGACAAGCTCGCCATTGTTCTCGATCGGCGTTTGCACCCAACCGGAATAGCCGCCGCCCCCA
The DNA here is from genome assembly GCA_012517065.1 of Verrucomicrobiota bacterium. Lineage (GTDB taxonomy): Bacteria > Verrucomicrobiota > Verrucomicrobiia > Limisphaerales > J093 > JAAYVR01. The sequence goes on from JAAYVR010000191.1 coordinate 5,731, forward strand.
ATTTGCAGTCTGCCCCCGCTGATTTTTGTTGTTCCGGTGTACAAGCTATTCCCTGCGAGAGTGAGCACGCCGGTTCCAACTTTTTCAAATCTGATTCCTGTGCCTGTGATTACACCAGCATAGTCCGTGGAACTGTTGTTATAGCCGACACTCAAGGATTTGCCGTCTGGTATTTTCAAATCCCTCATGCCCTTCAGCCCCCCGAACGTAACGTCAAGCGAGCCAAGGTCCAGGATGCCCGTGTCCTGGTTGTCAAGGTCAACCGTGCTGTTCTGCAAAGCCATGCTGTGGCCGAGGGCAAGCGTCCCTTCTTGAATTCTGGTATCGCCGCTGAACGTGTTTGCCGCCCCCAGCGTAACGGTTCCTGAACCTGTCTTGTTCAGTCCTGCCGTGCCACCCAGCTTCGCTGAAACAGCGCCGGACTTCACTTCGAATGATGCGTAACTGCTCAGGGTCCCGCTTCCGATGATTTGCCCACCATTGTCAACTGTGACAATGCCAACCGTGTCATTGTAGCTGCCGATGTCCATGACTGCGCTCGACCCGTCCACTGTCACCTCACCACTGCCAATCACATCGTTGGCACCATATGCAAGCGCGCCCGACTTGACGATGGTCGCGCCATAATACTGGTTTACGCCACTCAACGTTAATGTGCCCGAGCCAACTTTCGTCAAACCACCCTCCCCAACTATGACGCCTGCAAAATCACCACGGTTGACGGTAAGGGTTGCGGTCCCGAGAGAAACCACGCCTCCGATATTCCCCCCTCCAAACAACGCGTCGAATGCCTGGCTGTGACCGTTCAAGTCCAACATGGCACCCTGCGCGTTTGCTAACGTAACCGAAGTTGAGGTTGGCAAAGCACCAATCACCCCCATCCGGAGAGTGCCAGCATTTATCACCGTGGCGCCCTGATAACTGTTGGCATGGTTGAACAATACTATTCCGGCATTGATCTTTGTCACCCCGCCCGCGCCAGAAATGGCATTTTCAAACGACACTGCATTGCCATCCGTGTTGGCACTTGTAAAACTGGTGTCACGCTCTACCACTATCGCACCGCTGAAAATCGATGGCCCGCCGGTTTGGTTCCCGCCGATCGTCGCATTCACCTGATGACCTGCGTAGTTGCGGACCGTAATGTTCTGCGAGATTGTTACGCCCGCGGCATCAGTCAATAATCTCGCCGTTGCTCCGTCATCCGTTAAATCATCGCCTATGTAAAGAGTCCCGCTTGTACCAAGCCCATTGCTATGCCTGACCAACAAGCCACCCTGCCGGAGAATAAACGAACCGGAAACACTGCTTTCGGCGTCAAGCCTCACCGCGCCAGGGTCAGGCGCTGCTGGGTTGAGTGAACTTATTACTGGAGCATACTGGCCTGTGATACCCCCAGCTAACACAAGGGTACTGCCGCTGCCTGTGTGGATGTTCTGCCCTTGGCCAGAAAACTGTATTTTGGTGTTGATGTAATTCAAGCCAGATGCCCTGCTGTAAATCGCATTGTGTTGGTAATAACCAACGCTGTCGAAGTAAATTGTGTAATCACCGCCCTGATTGCTAATGGACCACCCAGAGCTCTGAAAATCAAGTTGCCCAAGTCCGGCACCATGATTTCCCCGCACATCAGATGTCAGAACAGGGTTGCCAGCTGATGTCGAGAATACAGCTCGGTCGTAATCATCATTTGGCCAATGCCCCGCCGGCCCCCCGTCCCAGTTGCCACTGTCACCCCAGTCGAATCCAGTTTGTCCGGGATTCCATGTGAATGTGTACGGCTGCGCCGATAGCGACAGGATGAATTGTGACCCACCAACCACCAATAGCATCAGAATCCAGCAGGCCTTCTTCATAGCCGGTGCAACTTTGTCTCGACTATAGCCACCCCATTGTCCGGATGTCAATCACACAGTTAGATCACGCTGCCAGTTATGGATACCACGCGTGGCTAACAGTCAAGCCTCTCTCAACGCCGGTTCCAGCAAGTGCTCAACAAAGTGAAGCCGCTACACTCTGACTCTAACAAAGCAATATACCCGGCAGTTTCTCAGGTCTGAGTCCTGTTATTATCAAGGAGTTCATAAGTAAGACGACCGTTGGCAAGATATGCGCTTCTTTTAAGGAGTATGAAGAAACCTGTAATGGATGGCCGCAAGCTGAACCACGACAGCTTGGACGAAATGCGCATTCGAGCCGTGCGCCGTGTCCAGGATGGCGAAAGTCCCGAATTAGTGGCCAAGGTGTTGGGCATTCATCGAAGTGTGATCTGCGAATGGTTGGCGCGGTACCGCGCTGGAGGCTGGGATGGGTTAAAAGCGAAGCCAATCCCCGTGAGGCCACCGCGCCTTAATGGCCGGCAGATTCGGTGGATACACCAGACGGTGTTCAACAAGGACCCGCTGCAGCTTAAGTCCCCCTTTGCGCTCTGGGCACAGATTTCGCACTGGCTTTATTGAGCATCTCGACCACAACATCCGAAGATTTCAGTTCCGCGCTATTGTTTGGGTCCACCTTGGCGGGGTGGTTCCGTTTGCTCTTCAGCTTCTCTTAGTAGTTTCTCGACCTGCTCCCTGAGCCGCGGAACGTCATTCTGAATGATGGCCCAAACCCGGGAATGATCCACATAATCGCAGCCGTGGATCAACAGATTGCGGAAGCCGATGATAGCGCCGTGTTCGGGAATTCGTCCGGCGGTAGCCGAATCCACCTTCGCAAGCTGCTTTAGCGCTTCCCCAATGATTTCAAAGTTTCGTTCCACGGCTGAGCACAACACCCGGTCCAGCTCATAATCGCGCAAGGTCCGATCCTGTGTGGCCGTCTGGATCAAATTGCATGCCTCAAGAATGTCATGAAGCAATTTTGGGCTCTTGGGATGCATCATAAACAGTTGTGCGAGTCTTCGCAGCTTCGCGGCTGAACCATGGGTCGCGCAACGCCGACGACATCACGAGGTCAACCGGCCGCCCGTACAAACGGCCGAGAGCCGCCTTGAGTTCGGACAGGCGCGACAACCACGGGCCGAGGTCTGTGTTAGGCAGAAACTCGACGAGGAAGTCAATGTCGCTGCGCCCAGCGTCGAATTGGTCCGTGCACGCCGAACCGAACAATTCCAGCCGGGCAACCCCGAACCGCCGACAAACCCCGGCCAGAGCCTCAGCCTTGTCCTGAATGTCTAAATGAATCGCTGTCATAACACCTGCCACCCATCGACACTTTTCCTTTCACAATAACCGCCTCGTTTCTGGACGGTAAACCTTCCGTCCATAAAGCAAACCTTGCAACGCCTGTTTTTCTTCATCGCCATCGGGCGACACCTCGCTGATCGCTTGGGTCACCCGCCAAAAGACCTCGTTGCCCCCATAGGTCTCGGACAGATGCTCATGCAATTCCCTCTGGCGATTCAGCCTCTACAAAACCACAGCTTGATGCAAAGCGTCCACCAAGGTCGTGAACACTCCCCGCTTAGGGAATGCATTGTTCCTGGCCCTGTCGTGTGGCGAGTAAACAATTACGTAATTCTTCTTTTTCCCAATGAGCCCGCCCTCCTGCCAGTGCTCGCTCAGCTCGCCCCCTTCCTCATTGCGGTGACAGTGGAGTGAACCACTGCCCGCCGCAGTCGCAACCAAAGGGTTAATGGCGAGAACATCGCGCACCTTGCGGCGTCGGACAATCACGCACCCTTGCACCCGCCCGATCGGCACAGAAGGCAACGAACAGAACGAATCACACGGTGCGGGGGCGCGGTCGGGTGCTTCGTTTCCTTCCTTTCCTTCTGTCCGTGAAACCGGCGAAATCCGTGGTCGAAAGATTCCTTCACTTTTTTTGCAGCGCTTTTCAAGTTTCGCTTCATCTACCATTGGATGGATAGCATCAGTCATCGCCGGTGGCAGGCGGGTTCCGGGGGGAGCCGGCCCCATGCAATAGACTCCTGTGCAGGGGCTTATGAGGCCAAAGGGGGTATTGCACCTACACTGGCAGCATCCGAAAAACACCCAGGCGGCTACCGCCTGAAAACCAAGAAAGGACAAATCGGTATGAACAGAACAAGATCGCCAGCCAACGCCACAACCACACAGGCCAGTCGAATCCCGCGCTGGCTCCAGCGCCTCCGCTGGCCCAAATATAGCCCCACGTGTCGTGTGATGAGAGCTAAAGCAGCAGCAGCCAATGACTTGCTGTTGGCTATGCTCATCACCACCACGGCGATCCCGTGCGGGGCCATAGAAATCCACCCCGACTACCAGCCCACTGATGTGTCGGTCTCGGTGGGCGACACGGTCACATTCAGAGTTGCCCTTGTCTCTGGCAGTTATGTTGCCCCCGTCGCCTATCAGTGGTACTTCAAGGAGCCCACCACCTCTCCGGAGATGGCCATCGATAGCGCC
>JAAYVR010000192.1 GCA_012517065.1 Verrucomicrobiota bacterium
AACACCGTGTCTGTCCCCATATGGCCCCACCGACGGTCGGGAGCGCGGCCGTCCTCGGCCGCATCAACCCGACGACCGACCCTATGCCCCGTTTAGACCATGCAAATGCGGCGCCTGAACATTCACCGGCTGGGGATGCACAAACACCGTGTCTGTCCCCATATGGCCCCATTCGATCTGGCCGATAATCCCGATGGTTTCTACCGCTCTGCCGCGGATGCAGTGGGCGGTGGTAGGCGCGAAGCGTTTGGAGTGCGGCAGCTTGCTGCCGCTTTGTTTTCATGCCCAAACAACGTGTCTGTCCCCATATCCGCATCCGGGGGAGCTAGTGAGATTGCCGTGTTAGCGGCGGTGGCTGGCCAAGCGCAGGCTCAGCCAAAACAACTCACGCTCATTTACCGGGCTTTCCGCCAATAACACCGCCAGGCCACCTTTCCATGGTGAGAGGATCGTGTGCCGGAACTGCAACGTCAACCAGAGCTCTGATCTTGGCCATCGCATCCCGGCACGCATTCGGATTGGGGCTGTTGATCGGCCGGTCTCCCTCGATGTTTGCGTATTTGTAAACCACGTCCCCGGTTAACATCACAGGTCCGATCCATGTTTGAACCAGCACGCCCTGGCTGCCTGAGGTGTGACAACCCAATGGCACAGTTCGCACTCCGGGAACGATCTCCTCATCTTCAACCAACCGGAGCGCATCGGGCCTGCGTGCCAGCACTTGCTTTACATCAGGCGCGAGTTGTTCCCGTGTACTTTCGTACTCTGTGCGGTTCACTACCAAGCGCGCACGAGGAAACGCGTCGAAGTAGTCGTAGTGATCCGGATGCAAATGAGTTACGATTACGTGGCTGACGCGATCGGGATCGATCCCGTGCCGCCGAAGAGCTTCAGGTGTTCTCTCCTCGGGGGCCTGTTTCACGCCTCCCGGAATATACGCCGCAGTGCCGCGACTGAATTCGGCCGGATACTTCGGCCCTGTATCAACGACCATCAGGCTTTTTCCGCCCTCGATGACCCAGACATACAAGTAGAAAAGACTGGTATCCCGACTTTGGCTGTCCTGGAAAGCGATGTAATCGCGCACCTGGCATTCGCCAACCTTGATCGCCCGGATTTGGTAACGCGGCGTTCCTTCTGGGAGTGGCGGCCACCGGCCAAGCGTTCCCGGATCATGACTCGGCAATACAAAGTGCCCCAACGCACGCAATCGCTTCAAGGCGTCCTGACATTCCTGCAGACTTGTGAAAACGCCGGGCGGCGTGTTCCGTTCGTAGTTCGCCAGCAACGAAACTGTGTCGCCCGTCAACACAACGCGACCGTGATCCGTGTTGACCACGTAAGCCATCGATCCCGGGGTGTGACCGCCAAGCCAGAGTGATTCTATGCCCGGCAGGACCTGTTGATCGTCAAGCAAAACAAGTCGATTCCGGCATTGCGGGTTGTTCGAGAACTCATGCAACACTGGACCGTGCCCCCAGCTTGGGGCGGCCCGGATTGCCCCTTCCCATTCTTTGCGACCGATATAGACACGCGCGTTTGTATAAAGCCGAAGGTCGTCCACGTGATCGAAATGAAGGTGTGTTACCAAGACGTGCCCGATGTCCCCGGGGCTGAGCCCGAAACGGCGCAACTGAGCGCGGCTTGTCTCGTCCGGAGCCTGAACAATCGGCTGACGCAATACGTGCGCTGCGCCGCGGTTCATTTCAGCAACATCGGTCAGTCCGGCATCGACAAGGATCGGCTTGTCGCCGCCAAGAATCAGCCAGAGATACAGGGCGTATTCGTAGGTTTCGTTCTCGCTGCCACCGTGGAAAGAATGATGACCCGCAATCTGACAGGTGCCGTTTCGTAAGGGATATATGCGGTATCTTGTTTTCGCGCTTTCAACCCCGGTAGGGACACTGTGGACGGGCTCCGGTTTGTCTTCGGCACCGCAGTCGTGTGTGTTCACTATCAATCCCAGAACGACTGCCAAAACAGCACTGCGCAGTCGCGACCAAGCGACGCCTTCGAGGAAATTGCGCGGTGTCCACTGATGCCGCTCTGTCGAACTGTGCAACGCCTCACTGCACATCCATCGTCCGTGCCGATTTCGGCGTCGGGTAGGAATAAGACAAGGTCTGCTCATGGCACGAGTTCTCAAAGAAATCGGCACCGCACGTTATTTTCGGCGTCATGCCGATGTGGTTCCAGGCACGTGGTTTGGGCATAGAAACAAAGCGGCAGCAAGCTGCCGCACTCCAAGCGCTTCGCGCCTGCCAACGCCCACTGCATCCGCGGCAGGGCCTTGGAAAACCATTGGGATCAGCGCGCTCTTACTTGCGACGAAGTCGCAGGGCACATTTCCCAGCCCGGCGTTGCTGAAGGTACGGGGGCTGCAAGAGCCGGGGGCGTTGTCCGTAAGGCGACTTTGGTTCCGGCTACGCCGGGCTGGGAACTATGCGAGTTATGGTTTCCTGAGGCGATAGAAACGGCTCTGTGTGCCAGGAGCGATGTCCTCGGTGTAAGGCGAGGTTGGCGCGGGCGTGACTGCATTCCACGCGCCCAAGACTGTCGGCGCCCACTCGAGGATACCAGTGCCAGTCCACTTCAAAGTCACTTTGCCGTTGCTGACGGAGCATTCCGTGAACACGAGAGGCTCGGTGGAAGGGAAGTCAATCTTGACATAATCGAAGCCCATCCAATTGCCACCGCCGTCGGCATTGTAGTTGATACCACGCAAACTGACGATGTTGTCGGGTCCAAGGCCGAACTCCGCTTTGACACTGCCAAGCGTGAACTTCGGTGTCGAAATCGCAGTGCCCAGCATGGCGGGTGTAACCACTATCTCAGGTTGCACGAGCACGCTGTTGAAATAGACCTCGATGCCGTAACGTGGGTCTGGCACCTCAGCGCCTTGGTGCAGGTTGAGGGGCTCGAACGTCACGACTACTTCATCGGTGGGTTTGAGCGTTTCCGGAAGATTGAAGTGATAACGCAGATCGTTGTCTGCTCCGGCAAACGCGCGTTCCGCGGCCTCTTCATTCCGCGGCACGATGCCAACAGGTTCATAGTCGCCGTACCAATCCAGATTTGACTGGATGGCCTTATTGTAGATGCCAGCGAAGTAATAATCGTTGTCAGCCTGCTGATTGCGTTCGGGGCTCTTTGGATTGCCAGGCAAACCGTTCACATTACCTGTTTCCTGAACAAACGAGGCGTTTTCACCGCCGCCATCCCCGGTCGGCCAGCCGTCGTCGTCTTTGCCGATAGCCAGCGGGAACGTGGGTTGTGGCAACGGGTCAACCGACATGTAATCCAGCCCCATCCAGTTTCCGCCGCCGTCGGCATTGTAATTGATGCCCTTCAGGGTCACGATGTTGTCCCATCCCGGTCCGACACCGGCATTCACGCTTTGCAGTGTGAACGGCTCGGTTATGAAGTCTTTGTCGAATTGATCTCGTCGGATGATCACTTCAGGCATGACCAGGACACCGTTGAAATACACCTCCACGCCATAGCGCGGGTCCCAGTTGGCTGCGTCCTCATGCAAACTCAGCGCATCAAAACTCACAACCAGCTTGTCTGTCGGTTTCAAAGTTGCCGGCAGGTTGAAGTGATAACGGAGCTCGTTATCCGAACCGGCAAAAGCGCGTTCTGCGGCGTATTCGTTAACCAGCACTTTGCCCACTGGCTCATATTCGCCGTACATATCGATCACTGACTGAATCACCTTCGTGTACTCACCAGCAAAGTAGTAGTCGTCGTCGTTCTGTGAGTGAGCCTCGCCACTGGCGGGATTGCCAGGAAGCGGGTTAACACCGGCTTCTTGGACAAAGAACGCGTTTGGTCCGCCTCCGTCACCGCCGCCGTGTCCATTGTCGTCTCTCCCGCAATCCAACGGGAATGGCGGAGGCAAAACCGGGTCGAGCCTGAAATAGTCAAAGCCCATCCAATTACCGCCTCCGTCGGCGTTGTAATTGATGCCTTTGAGATGGATGACGTTATCATAGCCCTGGCCAACTGCCGCATTCACTTGTGAGAGCGTGAATGGCGGAGTGAAAATTGTCCGGTTCAGGTTCTCGGTCCGAACAACGACTTCATCCATGACCTTGACACCGTTGACGTACACTTCAGCGCCGTAACGAGGATCAGGGGCGTCACCTTGGAGGTTCATGGGCTCAAAGCTGAACGTCAACTGCGTGTCAGGGCTCAGTCCCGCCGGAAGGTTGAAATGGAAGCGCAGGTCATTGTCCGTCCCGGCAAATGCGCGTTCGACGGCTTCTTCGTTCAAAGGGACGTCGCCGACCGGGGTGTAAACGCCGTTTCCTGGGATGATATTCTCGAAAACGCCGGCAAAATAGTAATCGTCGTCGGCTTGGCCGGCTTGCTCGGGGCTGTTCGGATTGCCCGGCAACGGATTTGTCCCCGCCTCTTGAACAAAAGTGGCGTATCGCCCGCCGCCGTCGCCCACCGGCCAATCGTTGTCATTCTGGCCGACAGACCACGGCAACACGGGTGGCTGTGGCATGGGCTTGAATCTGACGAAGTCAAGCTTCAACACATTGCCGCCGCCATCGGCGCTGTGGCTAATCCCGCGCAGAGTGACGATGTTATCGTATCCAAGGCCGAACTGCGCATTGACGCTGCCGAGGGTGAACGCAGGCGTTGTAACGGGCTTGTTCAACTGCTCCTTGCGAATAATGATCTCGGGCATGACCAACACGCCGTTGACATATACCTCGACACCGTAAAACGGCTCAGCCACGTTCGGGTCCAAACTCAGCGGATCGAACGTGACCGCCACCAAATCGCCTGATTGCAGCGTCACTGGCAGGTTGAAATGATAGCGCAACTCGGTGTCGCCCCCAGAAAAGCCACCTTCAGCGTTTTCTTCGTTGACTCTTACGAGGCCAACAGGCGTGTAAGTACCATTGCCCGCAATCACATTGTCGTACTGACCGGCAAGGTATACACAGCGTCATAAATAATTGCGCGTTCCGCGAATATGTGTTAAGTTAGCGGACATGAAACCGCTGACTATTTCCAATCGAGAAGACATGATTCTGGCCATTCAGGATGAAATCCGCCGCAGTCAGGACGCGCGCTACGATCACCGCCTGCACGCGGTTCTGTTGGTTGCCCAGGGGTTGACCTGCCCCCAGGTCGCCGAGTTGCTTGGCGATGCACCCCGTGCGGTTGAGTACT
>JAAYVR010000193.1 GCA_012517065.1 Verrucomicrobiota bacterium
GTTGCCAGAGTTCGCCGATGTGGCTGCGCTGCCACCGTTTGACTGGAGCGGTTGGCCGGTGGTTGGGCTTGGGATGGGCGAGGTGGTTTTGGATGGCCCAGTGGCGGACTTGGGCGCGATCCAACTTGTAGTGGCACAGGCCAGGACTTCGCTGGCGGCGAAGCTGTAGGAAGCCGGGGGATTACTGCTGAGGCGCTTGTGCAAGAGGGTCAGGACTTCGGGGGGCCACTGCGGCGCGTGATTGCCGCCCGAAGTGCCCGGTTTCCAAAGCGACTGCCTGTGGTGCGCACATGCGCGCAGGTAATCGGCGTAGAGCCTGTAGAACTGAGCGCGCGAAAGGCCCAAGCGTTGGGCGGCGGGTTGGGCCTTGAGCTCCTCAGCGCGGAAGGCGGCCAACACCCGATGAATCAAGGGAAGGGCGCAACGGTGCGCCAGTTGAGGCTTCTGTTTTTTTTCATCCTGCCAGGGTAGCACAACTGGGTGACTCTGTCCCCCAGACCCCCTGGGATTTATCGCTTTTGGCTTGCCCCAGCAAGGCAGGATAGAAACAGGCGGACCGTCGCCGACCCGCCTGATCCGAACCTTGCTGTTAGCAAGCCTCCAGATCGGCGCTCGGGTCGCATCCCTGCGTTGCCCTATCCTCCGCTGGAGCAGAGGAGAGTTTAGCAGTATCAGGAAACGGCACAACCGGATGGTCCTTTTATTCTCATTTTGGCCGCACGCTGTCTCATTTTGCTAACTACAAAGTGTCTCATTTTGCTGGCACGGCTGTCTCACTTTGCTCGCACCGCGACAGGACTGATTTCTCTTCTTGAGGTCCTTGTCTCTTCTCGGTCCCACGCTGAAGGTTCGGTGAGATTCGAGTCTGGCCTTGGGCCCCTCAACAGCCCCCGAGAGAATCCAACCCTCCAGGCGCAGGCTGAAAATAAAGTGACAGGCTCGTTATTTGGGTTCTGCCCCTGATTGCGGCGTGGTCCGCAAATCGCCCATTGTTCCAGTGCGCGGCTACCGAAGTCTGTGGAGGAAGCCCTCGCATGCCGACATGGGGACAGACACGTTGTTTGTGGATCCCCAGCCGGTCAACGTGCGGGCGCCCGATTGGGATGATCGAAACTGGTGTAGGATCGGGGCGTCGGGTTGATGCGGCCGAGGACGGCCGCGCTCCCGGCGCCGTTGCTTTTTCCAGCGCGTGCAGGAGCGCGGCGATTCCTCGCCGCACCCAACCGGTGTATGTTCGGCGGCCCGATGTGCATGGTCGAAACGGGTCGTAGAATCGGTTGTCGGGTTGATGCGGCCGAGGACGGCCGCGCTCCCGGCGCCGTTGCTTTTTCCAGCGCGTGCAGGAGCGCGGCGATTCTTCGCCGCACCCAACCGGTGTATCTTCGGGCGTGCGATTTCGGGATCGAAGCGTGTCGTAGGATCGGTCATCGGGCTGATCCGGCCGGATATGGGGACAGACACGTTGTTTGGGCGTTAGAACAAAGCGGCAGCAAACTGCCGCACTCCAAGCGCTTCGCGACAACCAACGCCCACTGCATCCGCGGCAGCGGGGGAGAAACCATTGGGATCAGCGCGCTCTTCCTTGCGACGGAGTCGCAGGGCATATTTCCCAGCCCGGCGCGGCTGAAGGTCCGGGGGGTGCAAGAGCCGGGGGGGCGTTGTCCGTCAGGCGACTTTGGTTCCGGCTACGCCGGGCTGGGAAATATGAGGGTTAACGCCGTCTTGCTCCTGCAAGTCATGTAAGGTAGTTTACCAACATGACCGCACGGCTCCTGTTTTTGATATGGCTTTCAACGTTCAGTGCCGTGTTATGCGCGGACGCCGCAAACACCCCCGTGCTGACAAGCTCGCCAAAACGCGTCGTGGTATTGCCCATCCGTGACGACATTATGCCGCCGTTGGTTTATCTGGTCCGCCGCGCAGTAAAGACCGCGATGGACAGCAAGTCTGACCTGCTGGTGCTTGACATGAACACTCGCGGGGGCCGGGTGGACTCGACAGAACAGATCATGGAAATCCTCGCGCAGTTCTCCGGCGAAAGCGTGACTTATGTGAACAAGGCTGCGTATTCTGCAGGCGCGTTCATTGCGGTCGCAACCCGCCGCATCTACATGGCCCCGGAAAGTGTCATTGGCGCCGCGGCCCCAATCATGCTCGCCCCGGGCGGCACTGGCGTCGAGGCAATGCCCGAAACCCTCGAAATCAAGACCACATCTGCTCTCAGCGCCAGAATCCGCTCTTATGCCCAAAAGAACGGCCATAACCCCGATGTGGTCGAAGCCATGATCGACAAACAGAAGGAATTGGTCATAGACGGAAAAACCATAAACGAGAAAGGCCGAATACTGACGCTGACAAACGTTGAGGCGGAACGTGAATATGGGACACCGCCGAAACCGCTGCTTTCAGCCGGCACGGTTGAAAGCCTCGACGCGCTGATTGACAAGCTGGCCGGCCCCGGAGCATACAAGACTGTCATTCAGCCCACCGGCGCGGAAAAGCTCGCCACGTGGATAAACGCGTTGAACTGGCTCTGGCTCATAATCGGTGTCGCGGGCATTTATATCGAGATCAAAACCCCTGGATTCGGTTTGCCCGGCGTTGTCGGGATTTCGGCTTTTGGGCTCTATTTTTTCGGGAGTTATGTTGCGGGGCTTTCGGGGCTGGAATGGCCGGCTTTGTTTGTGCTCGGGCTGGTGTTGGTGATTCTGGAACTTTTTGTGTTTCCCGGAACGGTGCTGCTTGGGTTGGCCGGGGCGCTTTTGATGATCGTCACGATTGTCATGGCGATGGTGGACATTTACCCGGGCAATCCCGCATTGCCCGATCTGCCCCAACTGAAGCTTCCGCTTCGCAATCTGGGCCTTGCGGCAATAGGGTCAGCAGCAACCTTGTTCATCCTTAGCCGTGTACTCCCGAAAACGTCGTTGTACGGTGTGCTTGTCAGTCAATCTGCCAGCGGTGTGCGTTCTGTTGAATCCGAAGCGCGGGTGCAGGCTTCGAGGATTGGGCGTGAAGGCGTTGCAGTTTCTGTCTTGCGGCCAGGCGGCAAGGCAATGTTTGGCGACGAGGTGCTTGACGTTGTGACGCAAGGCGAAATGCTCCCCAAAGGCACCCGCGTGAGGATCATCGGCCACAGCGCAAAGGAAGCCGTTGTCGAGCCAATAGAACCGGCAAACCCGGCTGCGCGCTGAGGTTTTCCGGACCCGACGAACACAATCGCAACTTCAATGTCCGCTCCCCTGCGCAAATGAAGCCTTAACCGGCGCCCCGATACGTCCGGCTTCATCAGACCATGGGCATCGGGCTTGGCCAGAATATCGTGTCTGTCCCCAATGGCAGTTAGATAAGGGCGAGGGAATTCAAGGGATTTGTTCTGCGATATTTGTCCTGGTTGGATCCGCGTTCATCACCGTGTCGGGATAATGTGTCAGGCTCAAAGTTCTACGTGTAGTTTGTGGCAGTCGCGCTGCTGGGATCTGTTGGCGCAATCAAACTTGCCTCAGCTCTGGAAACTGAGATTCTCTCGTCCGTGCGCGGGTTTCCAAGCGTTGGAAACCTCACCGGACTGAAGGCATGGGTGTATGTGCGAGGATGGCCGGTTAGATTTCCGGGTTAGGCCATAACCCATCCCGAACGCGTTCGAGGGCAATATCAGGTAACGACATGACCACACAGCAGGTTCAGGATCGGATCGCCGCATGGCAAATGCGAGTTTTTTGGCTTCTGTGGACCGCATACGCCTCATATTACCTGTGCCGGGTGAACTTTGCTGTGGCGCAGCCGGCCATCCTCAAGGAATTCCCGTCGTGGACAGCGGCCCAGATCGGAACAATACCGTCAGTGTATGCACTTTTTTACGCGGCGGGCCAGATGATAAACGGCACGCTCGGCCAACGGTTCGGAGCGCGCCGCATGATGACCGCGGCGTTGCTGGTTGCGTCGCTCACGAATCTTGCTTTTTCCTTTGCGTCGTCGTTTGGGGTCATGCTTGTGCTCTGGGCAATCAACGGGTACGCCCAATCAGCCGGGTGGTCGCTTCTTGTTCAAACAATATCGAATTGGAACACATCAAGGCGGCGCGGAACGGTGATGGGATTGATCTCGACCTGCTATCAGGTTGGCAACGTGGTTTCGTGGTTGTTGGCTGGGATGTTGTGCGACAGCAGCCTTGGTTGGCGCGCGGCATTTTGGGTGCCGAGCCTGATTCTGCTCCCGGTTGCGGCTGTTTTTTATCTGTTCCTGCGCAATTCACCTGAGGAAGCAGGGTTGCCTTCGATCCGGGATGATGTCGGCGCTGCGTTTCAAACCCCTGCAAAGACAACGGGCCGATCGGGAGACGGCTGGCATGCCACATGGCACATTCTGTTGATCACGCTTTCCAACCCGATTCTGTGGGTTCTGGGGGTCGGCTATTTCTGCATGAACTCGGTCCGGTACACGTTCATGAACTGGACCGTGCAATACATGGCTGAATTCCACGGCCGATCGATCAAAGGCAGCGCTTTCATGGCAATTGCAATTCCGCTGATCGGGTCGCTGGGCGCTCTTTTTGCCGGGTGGGCATCGGATACATTGTTCGGCAAACGCCGTGCGCCTGTTTGTGCGATCATGCTGACCGCGCTTGCACTGTTGTGCCCAACGTTTACTCTCATTCCCCAAGGCCAATGGGTGACAGCGACAGCGGTATTGGGGCTTGCCGGCTTTTTGATTTACGGCCCCGACATGCTAATGAGCGGCGCGGCAACAATCGATGTGAGTCATCCGAAAGCGGCATCAATAGCCACCGGACTTACGATGTGCCTTGGCGCCACAGGCGCCATATTCTCGGGCCGCGGCATCGGCTGGCTCAAAGACATTTCCCATGGCCAGTGGTCGCTTGTGTTCTGGGTGCTCGGCGGGATATCGCTGGTTTCAGCCATGCTGATGGTTTCGATCTGGAACGCGCGCCCAAAGGCCTCTGAAGCAAAATGAAATCGGCTTCTCAAAGTCAGAAGAAGACCCGCAAGCGGGATCGGCCCCCCGAGGTTCACTTGACTGGGGCCGGCTGGTGTGAAAGTGCGAAAACAAGCCTTGAAAACCTCATACACGCCGGCATTGGCAAAAACTGGCACGCAGTGTTTGACTTCGACAACACGATCATCTGCGGTGACATAGGCGAATCAACACTCGCACTTCTCGTCCGGGAAGGATTGATTTCGATCGAACAACTGCCATCAACGCTTGCGCCGCCGTTTCGTGCGGGCGGGCGCGTGATAACACCGGCGTCGGTGGCGAATCTGGCCGATTATTATGAAGCTTTTCTGTCTCCGACCGCCCATGGCAGGAACGATCCCGAACCGCTTGCCAACGGCTATGTTTGGGCTGTCGAAGCAATGCAGGGGTTGACCGTTGCCCAAGTGGTCGAAGCGACCCGCGCCGTTCATGCCATGTCGGAGCCAATGAAACTCAGGCGGATCATCATACGCCCGGATGGCCCGTCGTGGCCGGTGCCGTTCCTTTACCCCGAAATGGTTGAGCTTATAGCCCGCATGATGGCCGCCTCGTTTCAGATATGGATCGTGTCGGCAACGAATGTTTGGAGCGTTCGGTGGATGGTCCAGCACGCCCTTAATCCGGCACTGCACGAACACGGCCTTACCCACGGAATTCCGCCAGACCACGTCATCGGAATCGCAACTTTGCTGACCGACGACCGCAACCGATTGTTCAAAGACTCCATCCTTGTCAAAGAAGATTCAGCTTACGCAAGCCTTGACATGGAACGGCTTGGTGAATTGCGCCTGACAAGCAGACTTCAGTTTCCCGTCCCGACTTACTCGGGCAAGGTGGCTTGCATTTGGGATGCTCTGAAGCAACGACCGCATTTCGCCGCCGGTGACAGCCCGGGAGATCATGCAATGCTGGCCTTTGCACGAAACAGGCTTTGGATTGCCCGCCTCGACAAGCCCCACACCCAGTCATGCACCGCAGCACTGGCCCGTAAAAACAACCAGCACAGGTGGTTCATACAACCCGTCTGGTGCGGCGACCAACCCGGATTTGTCCCCAACCTTGCTGAAGCAAGACGCCGCCCTGGAGCGAATGACACCGCCACCCGAAAATCGATTGCCGCATGGTTCCCCGACCAATGATTTGCATTCGGGAACGCATGCGCTTATCTTATGACCGCGCATTAGCTTTGGAGTATTGAAGGCGCTTTATTCAACAGAACGAGAACGAAAAACAAGGCGAGCCTTTCTCATAGGCATCGAACTAAAAGGCCGGCCGGCCTCTGAAGCGCGCGATTCGCTCGACGAGCTGGCTCAGCTCGCCCGCTCCGCTGGCGCTCAGGTTGTCGGCGAGGGCCTTCAGCGGCTCGAAAAACCAAACGCAGCCACTTACATCGGCTCCGGTAAAGCCGAAGAGTTCAGTGAACGCTGCAAAGCCGAGGCGGTCGATACGATCATCTTCGACGAGGAGCTGTCGCCTGCCCAGATTCGAAATCTCGAGCGCATTTTCGCGTGCAAGGTCCTGGATCGTACAGACCTCATACTCGAGATTTTTGCCCGGCGTGCAAGAAGCCGGGAAGGCAAACTCCAGGTCGAATTGGCGCAATTGCAGCACCTTCTTCCACGGTTGACCCGGTACTGGACACACCTGTCGCGGCAAAAGGGCGGCATCGGCCTCCGGGGCGGCGAAGGCGAAAGCCAGTTGGAAGCAGATCGCCGCAGAGTTCAGGAACGGATCAGCCGATTGGAAGCCGAACTGGAAGAAGTAAAGCGCCAGCGCCAAACCCAGCGCGAAGGAAGACAACGAAACAAATGGCCTCTGGCGTCTCTGGTCGGATACACAAACGCCGGGAAATCCACACTGTTCAATGCTCTGACCGGGGCGGATGTCCTCGAGGAAGACCTGTTGTTTGCGACGCTTGATCCAACCGTGCGGCGGGTCCGTTTGCCGTCCAACCAGAGCATTCTGCTTTCTGATACGGTTGGTTTCATCCGCAAACTCCCGCACGGGTTGATCGAAGCTTTCAAAGCGACCCTCGAGGAAGTGGTAAACGCAGACCTTCTCCTGCACGTGGTGGATGTTGCCCACCCGCAGGCTCGCGAACAAATCGCCGCTGTAAACAGTGTGCTCGAAGAAATAGGCGCTTCAGAGAAACCAACCATTCTTGTTCTCAACAAGATTGATCTGCTGGAGAATGGCGAACTGGCGTCTTTGTGGTATCACGAGCACCCCTCCGCCGTTGCCGTGTCAGCAAAGACCGGGGCGGGATTCCCCGAATTGCTGGCCGAGATCGGAAGCCGCTTGAAACCGCCAAGAGAAAACGTCCGGCTCGTCATACCGCAACGCGAAGCGTCCGTTCTCGCCAGGCTGCATGCTGTTGGCGAGATTGTTTCCAGCTCGTACCGTGGCAACTTTGCGCATTTCCATGCGCGAATCCCGCCACACTTGCTTAATGAGTTTGCTCGATACATCGACGGAGATTCGTAGTTAGAAAGCCGCGGGGCGCCCACCGCAAAATTTAGTTCTGCAGTGGACACAGAAGAATCGCCAGGGAGGATATGACAGGTCAGTTTCGCATCAAGGACATGCCGCCGGCCGAACGCCCGCGCGAACGCCTGATATCGCGCGGAGCAGAGAATCTCAGCGCAACCGAACTCGTGGCAATACTGCTCAGAACCGGCAGCAAAGGACGTTCAGCACTGGAACTCGCGGGCGAACTCATTGCACGGTACGAACGCCTCGAGGCCCTTGCACGCGCGTCTCTCGAGGAGATTCAGCGGATCAAAGGCATCGGCCGCGACAAGGCCGTCACGCTCAAAGCCGCGTTCACTTTGGCGCGGAAAATGGCCTGCGAAATCCACGATGAATCGCCCCTCATCGATTCGCCGGAACGAGTGGCCGATCTGCTCCGTGAGGAAAACAGATTGTACACGGTCGAATGCTTTCAACTCGTGCTGCTCAACACGCGGCGGCGGCTCATCCGGGTCGAGAAGCTTTCGCAGGGAACCTTGGACACGCTGCTCATCCATCCGCGAGAGGTGTTCCGGGCTGCGATAGTGGCCGGTGCCTCTGCATTAATAGTCGTGCATAACCACCCGAGCGGCGATCCAACGCCAAGCGACCAGGACATCAAAGTGACTCGGGACCTGATCAGGGCTGGCCAGTTGCTGAAGATAGACGTGCTCGACCACGTGATTCTCGGGAAACGGACAAGCGACCGCGACCGCGACTACGTTTCGCTGCGTGAACTTGGGTATTTCTACGCTTAGCCCGCATATTTCATACCCTGAGCAGTCTGCGAAACGGGCGTCTTCAAGCAACCAAGGAATATGCGGGCCCCGGAAATCTCACCGGAGTGAAGCTTTGGGTGTCTTGGGCTGGTCACGCGGTGAGATTACCGAATTGGCGAGGCCACCCTCCTCGAACCGGCCTCGCAGGCGGTGTCACAACGACCATGAGTTTCTCGCTGCTCGCGCTCACTTGCCCGCTTGGCCGACTCGATGTATTGCGTTGAGGGATCAACGTCTGGCAAACTCGGCCCCGATGATACACCCGACTGCGATCATAGCCCCGGGCGCGGAACTGGACGGAACGGTTGAAGTTGGGCCGTATGCGGTCATTGACGCGCATGTCAAAGTTGGCCCGCACTGTGTGATTGGGCCTCACGCCCATCTCACGGGGCATACCGTCATCGGAAGCCATAATGTTTTCCATGCCGGCTGTGTGATCGGCGACATGCCGCAGGACCTTAAATACAAGGGACAACCAACGCGCCTGCGGATTGGCGATCACAACGTGTTCAGGGAACACACCACTGTTCATCGATCGAACAAACTCGAAGAAGAAACAACAATCGGGTCTCACAATTTCCTCATGGCACACAGCCACGTCGGACATAACGCGCACGTTGGAAACCACGTCATTCTCGCAAACGGCGCACTCCTGGCAGGACACACAATTGTTCAGGATCGAGCAATAATCTCCGGCAACTGCCTGATCCACCAGTTCACCAGAGTGGGCGCGTTGGCGCTGATGCAAGGCGGCGCAGCGGTGAGCAAGGACGTCCCGCCATGCACAATCGCTTGGGGACAGAACAAAATCTGCGGGCTTAACGTGGTCGGTTTGCGCCGCGCAGGGCTGTCATCGGAAGAACGCCTCGAACTCAAAAGGCTGTACCATGTTTTGTTCAGATCGGACACAAACATCCGCCAGGCTGTTGCTCGAGCGCGAGTGGAATTCAAAAGCGCCTGGGCAAGGGTCATTCTGGACTTCGTGAGCGAAAGCAGCCGCGGTGTCTGTGTGCACTCGCGCATAACACAGCGCGACGAAATCGGGACGGACAGCTCTCACCTTTCCGCGTAAACGCTGAACTCTAACGGCGATGGGTTGTCCCGAACTTTGGGCTATGCCACGCGTGCGGCCTTCAGAGTCCCTCGCCCTATTTTTCTGCCGATCATTTTTCTGCCAATGATCTTTGTGTTGATGATCTTTCTGTCCCGCTTACCGAAAACGAAAAGCCCCCTGCTGCCACGCAACAGGGGGCTTGAGAATCGCTAAACTGCTTAGAACTTGTAGATGACGTTCAGAGCAAGTGACAGCGCGTTGTCGTCGGAACCATCATTAAACATGCCGTTGCCGGTCAGGTCGTGGTCCCAGCGGAACTCGAGTCTTGTGAGCACGTTTGCCCACAGATTGTAATCGACTGTTCCTGTGACACCGAGCAGTTCATTGCTCTCGCCGTTGTCGAAATAGACCCAGCTATTGTTGGATCCAGTGGCATACTCACCGCGAACGCTAAACCGCAGTTTGTCGTTGGCTTTGAAAATTGCGTATCCAGCGATTGCGGAAGCATGAGATGCGGCCCATCCGTCGTCAGAGCTGTTGCCACGGTAATCATAGGAAGCACCCACCAGAAGACTATCAATCGGCGTTGGTATGGTAGCCCCGGCGTACAAGTTGACCACATCCGGCCCGTAATAGATCGAGCTGTCAATGATCCCGAGGTAAAGGGTGCCGCCCTTGAGGAAACCGGCGCTTTCAGGCGCCGTCAGAGCGATCGAGCCCATGTAAGTCTTCAGCGAATCCAGCCCGGGCCGTGAATTGATCCCGTTCATCGGGACGTGAATTACGGTGTTGTTGAGACCTGGCAGGAGCGCCCACCCTTGGTTGGCAATTCCGCCGGCGACCTGGATCACCTGGCTCACACGGTAGGTGGCCAGAATGCCGGTGAATTGTTTCGGTTCGATGTAGTAGCCAAACGAACGGCTGTAGTTCGGGTTGTTGCCGGCGTCGAACACCTCGTATCCGATCGGGCTTTCCCAATAACCGATCTTGAAATCAAGCCCGTTGCCAATTGGCGCGCGCAGTACAACATTGGCCTCTTTGATGCCAAAGTCAGAGGTGCCATGCGACAGTGCTTGGAGGTGTGGGCTATCTATACGGCCCAACTCGTTCTGCAATGAAGACAGGATGTCACCCGTGCTCGGCAGTGAACTTGTCGGCACCGTTGTGCCTTCACCGTCTCCAGACCCGTCGTCTCCGCCGCTCGGCAGACTCAGAGACCCGAGCAGGTTCTGGTGAATTGCGACGATGTCCGACAATTTGCTTGAGCTCGTGCCATATACATTGGCGTCAGGGCCAAACAACAAGCCGATATTGTAGCCTGCAGCCCAAGTATCGGTTTCATCGAGTGGTTTTTCGATCTGCAGTTTGACCACATCCAAGTTAAACCCGTCTTGCTTACTAGCGCCGTCGAACGACCGGCCCGGCGATATATTGCCGTGGCCGAAACGCAGAATCGCAGACGTGTTCACGTAACCGCTGATGGTCGTCGAAGAGAGAGCTGTCATGACCTCGTGCTGTGCTTCTTCTGCCACAGCCCCGAGGCTCACGAGCCCAACTGCTGCGAGTCCCACCGTCCATTGGTTGAACTTCATGTTATTATTCCTCCTGCAATTGTTACAAGGTTCGCTGCGTATATTTGCTCGTTACTTTTGCTTGTTACGCTTCCCGATGCACAATGTCCGCGCGTTAACGTTGAACGCCCGAACAGAGGACACTTTACCAAAACTGACGTTCTTGGCAACACCTAAATTCAAGCGATTGTTAAACCGGGCCAACAGGTTGGCCCACGCTTGGCAATTGGGCTACTTCGACAGCCTGTGCATGCGCTGCATTTCCTGGGCTTGGGCATCCCCCTGTTCACCTGCCTTGTTGATTTCTGCTCCGATTGTGACTATGGCGCTGGCAAGAAACTGTCGTTGTTCTTTGGTAAGCTCCTTTTGTTCGCTGAGCGTTTGCAGGGCAACCCACGCGCCAGACAAATCGTTTGCTCGAAGCGCCGATTTCGCCTGCCCAACCAGCAGCCTAGCTTCTTCGGGAGCCTTGCCGAAGAGCTTGTCGAGTTGCACTGGGATTTCTGAACCCGTCACAGGCTTTGGCGCAGCGCCACGGCCGCAACCGGCCGCAATCAGAATTGCCATTGCAACGGAGAGGCAGATTGCAAAAACGAACCGTCTCATCTTACGGGGGAGTTTCAACCGGATGATCGCCCGTGTACCACCTGTAATCCACGCCTTTTTGGGTGTATCTGATCGCGCTCACATGACCGTCCACCCAAATCGTGTTGCACCGGCGACCGTGCCGCCACCACTCGTTCTCCATCTTTAATCCGGGGTAAAGCGAAGCGAGGCTAACTTTCCATTGAAGCAGACATTCTGAATACCCCGGAAACAGCCCAAGTGAATCGTCTGGTCCTTCCATGCGTTGTTCGGCAGAGTCTTGGGCGAAAACCGTGGTTGTGGGGCTGAGGAATGACGACATTTTGCGCGGCCCTGTAAGGCGAGTGTTTGGGTTTCGCGGGTCGGGCGGTTCAACTGCGTACGCGTTCAAACCAATGCTTGAATTGAGCCAGAAATCTGCCGGGTATCGCTTCCCCTCTTCGCGCCACTCATCGACAACACGGGCTGCGGGACAACGCCATATGGTTATTGCGCTTCGCCAATTCCAGTTCGATCCGCCCATTTGCAGATACGGCAGGTACGCAATCCCCCAGTACGCCAGTGAATGGTCGGCCGGAAGAAGGACTGTGCTGTTTGGATTCAGAGTCCAATGCCCATGGTTTGGGGCAGCGCCCGCAACGTTGTGCAGGCCTTCGCGGCTGTCTTCGGCGTACATGTTGAGTGCCAACCCCACTTGCCGCAAATTGCCATAACAAACTGCTTGGCGGCCCTTTTCCTTCGCCCTCGAGAGCGCAGGCAACAGCATCCCGGCAAGTATGGCGATAATGGCAATCACCACCAACAGCTCGATCAAAGTAAAGCCGTCCCGCGACTGATTCTTTCTTTCAGCGTTGGTGGTGGACGGCATATTTCCTTTCTTTGGTTGAGTTGGCCGGGGAGACGCGCTCCCCGGCCAATTGTTACAGCCTGATCATTTCAGACCCCGACTCGGATTACCTTCGGATCAACCGATAGAACTTGGCATTTCCGGACGGAGTCACCTGGTACGGGCTCGTGGCAACCACGTCCTGCCACTGGCCGGTAATCACGTCGGCCGATTGCAGTGTGGCGCCGCTGTCCCACGCAATGACAACCTTGCCTGCAGCCACGGTTATGCGCAGTGAACCCGCTTCGGCAGGCCCGATCGACACCGTTGACAGGTCTTTGCCGGCGAGACCGGCCTGATAAATGGCTGTGACTTCCTGCGGAGTCAAAACACGACGCCAGATGCCGACGTCGTCAAAGGTCACATCGGTGAACCTTGACCCGTAAGTTCCCGTGCCATCTTGGCCGATGTTGGTGGCAAACCCGGACGGTGTATCAACATTGTTCGCACTGGCAGTCAACGGCCGAGCATCTTTCAGGACGCCGTCAACATAGGTCGAGGCGAGCCCGGCGCGATGGAATGTGACGACGACATGATGCCATGCGCTGTCTGAGAAAACGCCGCCGGGGCTGTCATAGTCCTTGCGGCTTCCGGGAGCTCCCGCGAGGTTCCACTGGATACGGCCGTCACCGTCAGTGGCGATTACGTACCCTTGGTTGTTGCCGCTGTTCCAATCCTTGTTGCCCACAAATGAGGGATCGCCACTCCATGCAACAACTTTCGTCCAGAACGCCACCGAGAAATCAGTGGTGGTTCCGAAGTTGAGATCAGCAGGAGCGCCGAGTGTCACGTAATCAGCATCGGATGTGAGTTGAATCCCTTTGCTTCCAACTTTGCCATCCACAAACACAGGCGCGCCGACGGCTTGGCCGTTGTTGCCTTTGCCGCTGGCGTCATTGAGGTCGCCGTCCATCTTCAGATGAACAACAAGGTCCTGAGTGATTGGGCCTGAGAAGACAATGACCTGCGCCGGGAGACTCGTTACTGATCCTGCAGCGTTCTTCACCTCGACCGTGTAGGTGCCGGAAGCCGCAGTTGTGACGTTGGCAACAGTGTACGTGTCACTGTTTGCACCGGGGATATCAACATCGTTCAGTTTCCACTGATACGACAGCGGAGCGGTTCCCTTTGCCACGACCTGCAACGTAAGAGTGGTGCCAGCAGACACAAAGGCGCCAACGGGTTGAGTAAGGATTTCGGGCGGTTGCGGTCCGCTGATGCTGTACAGACCCACATTGTCAACGCCGAAGAACCAGCTTGCCGTGCCGGCTTGGAAGAACCGAATCTTCACGCGCGCCTGGTTGTCAGCTTGGGGCAGACGGAACCTTTCGATTCGCTTGGACTCCCACTGATCGTCATTAACACGAGCGCTGATGTATGGGCCTAGGTCGGGCCACATACTGCGCGGAGCTTTCACAAACGCGCCGTAAGACCCGCCCTTTTGCTCGCCAGTGTCAGGGTCAGTGTACACGGCGACGTCACCGTACGTCGTGTCGAACGTCTTGATCACGTCAATCGACCCGTCAGGATTCTTCAGGACGTCAGGGCCGTCCAACATATATACTACGGGCAGCCATGTGTTGCCGCCGTCAATCGAGTACTCGACGCCAGCGATGTTGTCCTGGTTTTGTGTGTAGATGCTGTGGTAAACGAGGTAAACATCCGTCTTCCCGGTACAGTTGATTTCCGGGGTGAAAAGCTCGGCGTACTGGCTGCCGCTGCGGATGTCTGATTCGTGGTAGGCGAATTGGTTCTGGATCAGACTCTCAACCTTCTGGCCGTTTATGTACAACTCAGGCGTGTTGAGACGATGAGTCGCATTCCATGACGTGATGCTCGCCACGCGATCGCGCGAGATGACAACCCAGACGAGGTAACTGTCAGAATGAGGGTCGTCCAGGTCTTCGTAACCAGCGGGTTGAATTGGGCTGACGGTCGTCCAGCCTGCCGGAAGTGTTCCTTCAGGGATATTATCGAATGTCTCGAGCCAGAACGGTTCGGGTAGTGTGTAATTTGCATACGCGGCGACAGTGTATTTCACGATCGCCTCGCGCCTGCCACCTTGAGCCGTTGGATCGTCAAAAGCCAGTTTGTACTCCTCGACAGCAAGCGGGTTCGGCAGGTCCTCTACTTTGGCGGGCTTATAGACAATCTTGGTGGTATTGCCCGTCTTCGGCCCTACCGTGGTCGAGGCCGTCACATCCTTGCCGTTCCTGTACAACTTGAACGTGGCAGGATTGAACGCTGTGGAACCATCCTTGATGATGGCCGTCAGACCAGCCGATGGAGGGGCATTGACCGCGTTCGGCAACGGCGAGACCGCGGTTATCGTCGGCCCGGTGACAACCGCGCCCGGTTTCAACGCGCGGTAGCTCGGGATGCCGCCGAACTCGTTCAAGTGCACCCTGATCGACGGATCGGCGTTGTCGGCCGTGTACCAGTCAACCGAGTAACTGCCACCGCCTTGGAAGTAGATCAACCTGAAAGGATAAACGCCGGCTTTGGTCACGCTGAATTGGAACACCGTGTCGCCTGCGCCACGCCCGCCGTCATATTGACCAAGTACGATTTCCTGCAGCCGGTCAAACACGTTCCCGGCCGTCACACGAAAACCGTCGTCACTGTTAACGACCATCGTGTATGTTCCAGGCGCTAGCTCGACGTACGTGATCGCCTCGAGTGCGATGTTAATAGTGGTGAATTCGTTTCCGGGAATGCCCGGGAAAAAACCACTCCCGTACGCAATCATGGACTCTTCCTCGTAAACTCCATCTGCGTTGAACAACGACAAATCAGCAATGTTCTCATAAGGCTGGCCCGTGGCCGGGTTGATGAGCAGGCCAGCTATTTGAGACTCAGTCCGGGCAAGAGAGTTTTCCAACTGCGCCCCTGTTGCTTGGAACACCCGGACCGCAAAGCCCGGCTTGCTAGTGTCCAAGGCCGACGATGGCAACGCGAATGATTCTGGGATTACGGTTTGCGCGTGTGCTCCGACAAAGCCCACAAGCACACCGGTTGCTAATGCAACCCCTCTGGCAATTGATTTGGATTTCGTCCTTGATCTCATAGGCATGATTTTGGTTTTAAGTTCACCGACAACGAACGCACTTTGCGCTCTTTTGGATGACAGTTCAAGTGTCTTTTTGGTTACAAAGACATTGCGGCGCAGCAGAATGTGAAACGCCCCGGCACATTTGGCCCGCATATTTCCCAGCCCGGCATAGCCGAAACCAAAGTCACCTGACGGACAGCGCCCCCGGCTCTTGCACCACCCGGACCTTCAGCCACGCCGGGCCGGGAAATATGCCCCGCGACTCCGTCGCAAGGAACAGCGCGCTGATCCCAGTGGTTACTCAGGCGCTGCCGCGGATGCAGTGGACGTTGGTTGGCGCGAAGCGCTTGGAGTGCGGCAGCTTGCTGCCGCTTTGTGTTCATGCCCAAACGACGTGCTTGGAACCATATCGGCATGATGCAGAAAACAACGTGTCTGTCCCCATATCGGCATGGCACCGAAAACAATGTGTCTGTCCCCATATCGCGTCATGAAAAGCCCAGTGAGAGGGGCGTGCTTAAAAGGCACAAAACTCTCAAACGGAACTCTGTGGGTAACCAATCCCACCCGGCAAAGGCTAACCACCAGCCGGAAGCGA
>JAAYVR010000194.1 GCA_012517065.1 Verrucomicrobiota bacterium
CCGCCGGGTTTGCTTGATCGAAACAGGTGTAAGATCGGTCATCGGGTTGAATGCGGCCGGGGACGGCCGCGCTCCCGAGACCGTTGGTTTGTCCAACGCGTCTGCAGGAGCGCGGCGATTCTTCGCCGCCCCCAGCCGGTCAACGCCCGGCCGCCGGGTTTGCTTGATCGAAACAGGTGTAAGATCGGTCATCGGGTTGAATGCGGCCGGGGACGGCCGCGCTCCCGAGACCGTTGGTTTGTCCAACGCGTCTGCAGGAGCGCGGCGATTCTTCGCCGCACCCAGCCGGTCAACGCTCGGCCGCCGGGTTTGCTTGATCGAAACAGGTGTAAGATCGGTCATCGGGTTGATGCGGCCGGGGACGGCCGCGCTCCCGAGCGCCATTGCCTTTTCCAGCGCGTGCAGGAGCGCGGCCATTCTTGGCCGCCCACAGCCGGTGAATAATCGGGCGCAGGATGTGCATAATCGAAACGGGTGTAAGATCGGTCGTCGGGTTGATGCGGCCGAGGACGGCCGCGCTCCCAGCGCCGTTGCCTTTTCCACCGCGTGCAGGAGCGCGGCGATTCTTCGCCGCCCCCAGCCGGTGGATGTTCGGTCGTACGATTTGCGTGATCGAAACGGGTCGTAAGCTCGGTCATCGGGTTGATGCGGCCGGGGACGGCCGCGCTCCCAGCGCCGTTGCCTTTTCCACCGCGTGCAGGAGCGCGGCGATTCTTCGCCGCACCCAACCGGCGAAAGTTCAGATACCCCGATGAAATTCCCCTGTTGAACCTGATCTTGCAGTCCCGACGTCAAGCGGTACTGTTTGCACATGGCAGCGGTCACTGTTTTCCATACGTTCAGCTCTGCCGAAGCACAGTTGGCCAAGTCCCGACTGGAAGCGGCTGATATCCCCACAACAATACTCCACGAAACTTCGGGGTTGTCCGTGGATTGTTACACCGTCGGCTGCGGCGGCATCCTTGTTCAAGTGCCCGAAGAATACGCTGAGGATGCCCGGGCGCTCTTGACTGCTCCACCGCCTCCGGAAGCATGAAAGACCGTCATCGTCTTCCATTCGACCGACTCGCGCGTGAACTTGCCCCGGGCGAGTTGAAGCTGGACGAATCAACACGCAAAGCGCACGCGGGCGACAAGTGGTTTGCCAGCAGGGTGCCGGACGCAGTTGTCATTGCGCGGTCTGCCGAGTCTGTAGCCAAGACCTTGCGCTTCGCAAGCGAACATCGCATACCGGTAACAGCCCGTGGTGCCGGTCATGGGTACGTTGGCGGTTGTGTACCTGTGAACGGCGGACTTGTAGTGTCCCTGGCAAAACTGAATCGCATCGTCGAAATCAACAAATCCGATTTTGTCGCGATCGCGCAAGCGGGAGTAATCACGGCCGACCTGCAACGCGCAGTCGAGCGTCTGGGCCTGTTTTACCCGCCCGACCCGGCAAGCCGGGACGAATCCACCATCGGCGGCAACATCGCCACAAACGCGGGAGGGCCGCGTTGCCTCAAGTACGGCGTCACAAGAGACTATGTGCTCGGACTTGAAGTTGTGCTTGCCGATGGGACGGTCGTCCGGCTCGGCAGCCGCACGCACAAGAACAAGACCGGTTTTGATCTTGCCCGGCTGTTCGTGGGGTCCGAGGGCATGCTCGGAATCGTTACCGAGGCCACTCTCAAACTTATCCCGCGCCCGCCGTTTCGGGCGTGCCTTGCTGCGGGATTTAGAACTGCCCGGGACGCTGCACGCGCCATCGGGCGAATTTTCAGAGCCGGTTTTCTTCCTTGCGCGCTTGAAGTGGCCGACGCCTTCACACTCGAAGCAGCACGAAAACGAACCGGCAGCAGGCGGCTTGCCGGATGCACCGCGCACTTGATAACTGAACTGGACGGCCAGGCGCAGTCCGTGAGAGCAGAACTGAAGGAGGTGGCGCGCGTGGTCCGAAGTGTCCATCCAAAGTTCATCGAACAAGCTTTCGGCGCGACCGAGTGCGAAAAGATATGGCAGTTGCGCCGCGAGTTTTCATATGCCCTTCGCGATACAGGCCTGACCAAGCTCAACGAAGACATCGCCGTGCCGCGCGGACGACTCGAAGACCTGTTCGCTTTTGCGGAGGAACTGCAACAAAAGCACGGCCTGCAGGTGGCGTGTTTCGGCCACGCGGGCGACGGCAACATTCACGTGAACGTAATGGTCGATATGACCCAACCCAGGGCGAATGACCGCAGCAAGGCCGCTCTTGACGACCTGTTCGCGCAAGTTCTTGCATGGGGTGGCGTCATCACCGGTGAGCACGGCGTCGGCCTGGCCAAGAAACCGTGGTGGAACATGGCGGTTGCGCCCGAAGTCCGCCAACTCCACCGCCGAATCAAGCGCGCCCTTGACCCACACGGTATTCTGAATCCCGGGAAATTCGTTTGACCGGTTTTGACCAAATGAACCCGCAGCCCAATGCAGACTCCCAGCCGGAATCGGCGCCGAACTGTGGCGGGCACGACGATCCTTGGGCGCGCGAGTTCATCGTTCATCTTGCAACAGATCGTGCAGCATCGCCGTTCACCCGGCGGAACTATTCACATGCCCTCGCCGATTTTGTCGCATGGTTCCGCCAGGAGCGGCAACAATCGCCTCAGTGGGACAAGCTCGAACGCGATGATTTCCGGGCTTACTTGCGTTATCTGGGGCGAAACAACATCGGGCGCGCCGCGGTTCATCTGCGGTTCAGCGCTCTGCGTTCGTTTTACAGGTTCCTTGTCCGACGCGGTTATGTGGCCGGTTCGCCGATCCGGAATCTCGCCCTTCCAAAACTCGGCAAACGTCTTCCTCAGTTCCTTAGCGCCGACCAGGTAGTTGCGCTGCTGCAAGCGCCAGCGCGGGAGCTGGAAGCCCTTCAAAAGCACGGCGAAGACTCGAAAGAAAACCGGGAAAAACAACTCGAACTTTTGCGCGACGCCGCCATCTTGGAAACACTTTACTCCTCGGGACTGCGCATTAGCGAGCTCTGCGGGCTCAAAGCCGATGACATCAACTGGAACGAGCAAATGTTGCGTGTCCGCGGAAAAGGCAAAAAGGAGCGGCATGTCCCAATAGGCACGCCTGCGCTCGAATCAGTCCGGCGGTATTGGCGCAAGCTCGGCTCTCCGCCCGTGGGCGAAATGCCGGCTTTCCTTGCCCGGTCAAGGTCGCTCGAACCGATCTCGCCGCGCATCGTTCAAATGAGGCTAAAGCACTATCTGACCGCTGCCGGGCTTGACCCGCGGATCACGCCCCACAAGCTGCGACACAGTTTCGCGACGCACATGTTAGACGCCGGAGCTGACCTGCGAAGCGTTCAGGAGTTGTTGGGGCATGCGCATCTTGCAACAACACAAGTCTATACTCACATGACAACCGAACGACTCAAACAGGTGTACCGAAAAGCTCATCCTCGCGCCTGACCCGGAAATCTCACCGCCTGACCGGCTCAAGACACTCAAAGCTTCATTCCGGTGCGGTTTCCGGGCCGCTCCAAACAGAAACCTTCAACGACCTGATGTCTTGCGTGAGCCGGGCGAATCGTCCATGCTGGTCGTGCGATACTCATTGAGCCCCTGCTCGCTCATCCCTTTCCGGTTGATCGCACCCAGAAGATCCAACGCTTCGCCCACAAGATACAAAGAACCCGTGATAAGCCGAAACGGTTCTGCGTCGGTCAGACGCAGTGCCTCGCTGAGAGAATGGCACACGTTGGTTGGAATTGTCGGATGCCGGCTGTTGCAATAAGCGCGTAGTTCTTCCGGCTGGGTTGTACGTGCGCTGGCAACAGGCACCAGACAAACCGACTTTGCCGACGGCAGCAACACGTCGCACATCGCGCGCCAATCTTTGTCACGCAAGATGCCCAATATGACGACCGGACGTTGTCCCGGATAGTACTGGCGCAAAGCGCGGTCCAACGCTTCCATTGCGCCCGGATTGTGTGCACCGTCCACGAGCGTTGTCCGGCCCGAGGGCGACCTGATTACCTGGAGCCGGCCAGCCCATTCCACCCGAGCCAAACCGTCCACGATGTTCTGGTCAGAGACAGGTATCGTCCCCTGCAGAACCTGGACCGTCGCAAGAGCAACGGCAGCGTTTATGCGCTGGTGTGCGCCCATCAACGGCAATTGTAATTTGTCCAGCGGCGAGCGCGTCGTGTCCCCGGGGCCAACCTCGGTCAGCGGGGATTCGGCCAGCTTTGCTGCAGCCCGGATGACATTGAGTGCTTCAGTCGCATCCGCGCCCGTGACCACGGGCACGGCGTGCTTGATGATGCCGGCTTTTTCAGCGGCGATTCGCGCGAGCGTGTTGCCCAAGTACTGCTGGTGATCCATTTGCACATTGGTTATCACGCTCGCAAGCGGAGTGACGATGTTCGTCGCGTCAAGTCTGCCGCCAAGGCCGGTTTCCCAGACAACAAGATCGCACTGTTTTTCGGCAAAGAATTGAAGCGCCATCACGGTTACCACCTCGAAAAACGTCGGCCGGTAATCGCGCGGGAAACGGTCCAACAACAAGCGCATTCCTTCAACCAGCCGAACCACGTCGTCGTCCGGAATAGGCTGTCTGTTGACCTGAATTCGCTCGCTGAACCTGACCAGATGCGGCGAGGTGAACAGTCCAACCCGCAGCCCGGCTGCGCGATAGATGCTTTCAAGCATTGCGCAAGTCGAGCCTTTGCCGTTTGTTCCGGCGACATGAATGAACCTGAGGCGGTGGTGCGGGTTGCCGACGAACTCAGCAAGACGCCGCGTGTTTTCCAAACCCAGCTTAACTCCGAAAAGCTGCAGATCGTATAAAAACTGAATCGCTTCGGCGTATGTCATTTCGCATTCGACTGATGCCTCAAAGTGGCATCTGCCCCGCAGGTAATCACAGCATCACACTCTGTGTCAATGATCTCACATCGTGCTGTCCCCTGCCCCGTCTTCCGACTTCCGTCCCATGCCCCCGCATTTCACGTCCCAGATTCCATATCCTCATCGACCCGCCCTGATGCCTTGCTCGAAAGCCGGGTTCGACTCTGCCGTGCTGTGATTTTGTGCTTGAGGCTTTTGGGAACAACCGCACAGCATCAAGCCGATGAAAGCATCTTTTGGTCCTCGCGATTCTGGCAGGTCTTGCATCACTCGGAGACAATTTCTCGCCACTGGCAGCACATGCGCTGTTGTCGCCAGCGTTGTTCCTGCAGCCGTTTTGGGCCGTGGCGGCGACCTGTCCCCGAACAGCAGGTTGAACATTGCATTTGTGGGTGTGGGTTCGCAGGGGCTGCGAGTGATGATCGAGTTTCTGAAACAACCGGACGTACAGGGCGTCGCAGTGTGCGATCCGGTGCGCAGCGCTGCCGATTATCCGCAGTGGGGCCAAAGCGAGTTTGCCAACGCCGTTCACAGGCTCTTGGGCGTCAGTTCGGGTTGGGAATGGCTGAGCCCGAATTCGCCAATGATCCAACTCACTCCGACGCAAAGCGTGCCTGCTGGTGTGGCTGGTCGTGAGCCGTGCCAGAAGATCGTGAACGCATGGAACGCGAAGCGCATCGGCACAACCAATTACCGGGGTTGTTCAGCATACGCCGATTATCGTGAACTTCTTGACAAGGAGCGAGACATCGACGCCGTTGTCGTAGGCACTACCGATGTTCTTCATGCGCCCGTGGCAATCGCGGCGATGCTAAGGAAAAAGCACGTCTATTGCCAAAAACCGATGGCGCATTCGATCCACGCAGCAAGACGAATGGCCGAGCTGGCCACTGAAACCGGGGTCGCAACCCAGGTCGCCGTCGGCACGCAGGCAACTGAAGATACACGTCGATTGTGCGAATGGATCGCCGCAGGCGCCATAGGCAAAGTCCGCGAGGTCATCAACTGGTCGAACCGCCCGGTTTGGCCGCAAGGATTGCCAACCCCAAGCAAAGGCGAACCGGTCCCGGAAGGTTTGGACTGGGATCTGTGGCTGGGACCGGCACCAGAAAGACCCTACCACCACTGTTATTTGCCGTTCGTGTGGCGCGGCTGGTACGACTTTGGTTGCGGGGCCATCGGTGACATGGGATGTTACAGCATCGATATCATCTATCGGGCGCTAAAACTGAATCCGCCGGTCGCCGCACAAGGCAGTTCTTCTGAGCGGTTCCCCGACAGTTTCCCCAAGGCGTGCGCCATCCATCTCGAGTTCTCAGCGCGCGAAGACATGCCACCGGTGAAGTTGCATTGGTACGACGGCGGCCTTCTTCCAGAACGGCCCACGGGTTGGGAGGAAGACAGCCCTATGCCAGCCGAGGGAATGATGTTCATAGGCGACGATGGAATCCTGCATTGCGGGTTCACCGGCGGTCAGATGCGGCTCATTCCAAAAGCAAAGATGCAGAGTTTCAAAGAACCGCCAAAAACTCTGCCGCGATCGCCAGGCAACGAACGCGAGTGGCTCGACGCCTGCAAAGGTGGAAAGAACCGGCCCGGAGCGGAGTTTGTCCACTCCGCTGCAGTAACGGAGGCTCTTTTGCTCGGGAACATTGCGGTTCGAACCGGTGAACGCGTCCGGTGGAATAGCAAGGCGATGAAACTCACCGGTTCTGAAGCGGCCCAAGCGCTGGTGCACCCGCCAGCCAGATCAGGCTGGTTACTTTGATCCCAAGGCCATAAGCTTGGGAAGAATCCACCTCAGACCAGCTAGGCACACTGTGCCATCAATACCGGACGGACTTTGCCAGCGCTCCTCCCTCGGTCCGCCTCGCTAAAACGTGGCTGCTGGCCGCGTGAACCAATTCAATCCCACAGAGCTAATCCAGTTGGCGCAGACCTTCTTCCACGACCACTTCCAGAGATGTCCAGGGTTGCTCCAAATGACGCACCGCTCTTAATGCCAGCATCGCGGTCAAGGCGTGAGCTTAGCCCGCATATTTCATACCCTGAGCAGTCTGCGAAACGGGTGTCTTCAAGCAACCAAGGAATATGCGGGCCCCGGAAATCTCACCGGAATGAAGCTTTGGGTGTCTTGGACTGGTCAAGCGGTGAGATTTCCGGGTTAGGTGTTATCCCCGGTGCACACAAACCAGGGGCGCCATTACAAGTGCCTGGTGAGATTGTCCAAAAACAGTCGGTCCTTGGGCGGCGCGCGCCGGGCCAGCCACGAACACCATTCTATCAGGGCATGACGGTTTCCGAGCCAGGGGCCGTTTAGATACAGATCGTTTTCGGAGAAAGCACTCTGCTAATTAGTCCAGCGGTTGGAACCCGTATTCAGTTTTTCAGGATGAAACGCATTGAGGGAACTGGTAGCGGAATAAGACAGGTCTTGATTTTTCTGGAGTCTAACCGGCGGTGCAATAAAAGATTCCTGTTGAAATGAATTTGGCTGAGATTATTGGTCGTCTTTGCCATGGCACATTGCAAGCGTACCAAGCAAGGCCGTCATTGCTTGGTGAGCACTACGGTATTGAGCAAGTGGTACTCGCGGGCGGCTACGGGTATCGGCAGGTAATGGAGCTTGTCCAAAACGGTGCGGATGCCGTTTTGGAGGCGTGCGAGCAGGGCGACGCGCCAAAGGGTGGGAATCGTGTTCAGGTGATCCTTCGGAACTCACGGCTCTATGTTGCCAACACGGGCGCTCCGTTGAGTGAGGAAGGTCTAGACGCCTTGCTAAGTTCCCATTCTTCGCCGAAGCGCGGCAATCAGATCGGGCGATTTGGACTTGGCTTCAAGTCGTTGTTGCGGTTGGGTGGACGCATCGACTTTTTCACCCGTTCGTCTGGCGCTGTTTGATTTGACCCCGAGCGGTGTCGGCGTGAATTGCAGAAGAAGTTTGGAGTGGCTGAAGCACCGGGGCTGAGGTTGGCCTGGCCGATCGGAGAATCGGAGCGGGTGGCTGATCCGGTCCTCGCGGGTCTGGCTTGGGCCGAGACTGTTGTGCGTGCCGAAGTCAAGACAGCCGAACTGAAAGCGCACCTGCGAAAAGAGATCAGCTCGTTCCCGGCGGAGTTTCTGCTCTTCTTGCCGGTATCCATGATTCTTGAGTTGGATGATGGGACTAAGCCGCAACGAGTACTGCGAGCTGATCCTGACGGCAAAGAGATCATTCTTCGCGCCGGAACGGAACAGTCACGCTGGCGAGTAATATTCCGCGAAGTTAAAATTAAGGACGGACGCGCTCGCGCCGATGCAACTCATATTCATGCCCGCGACAAAGTTCCGCTGGCGTGGGCCATACCTTCGGAGGGAAAACGCGATGAATCCGGGCGTTTCTGGGCTTTCTTCCCAACGCACACGGCGACTTACCTGCCGGGGATTCTGAACGCCCCTTGGAAGCTAAACAGTGACCGCAACGCGATCGTGGGTGGAGAATGGAACACAGCCCTGATGCGTGAAGCAGCGCGACTTATCGTCAAAACGTTGCCGGAACTTTCCACATCAGACGACCCCGGACGCCTGTTGGACGCCTTCCCGCGCCAGCTTGAGCGGAAGGACGAGGACGCTACTCCATTGGTTGAGGCGATTTGGGAGGCCTTGGAGTCCGCTGCTGTTTTGCCCGATGCAAATGGGAAGTTGCGGCCGGCACGCAAGTTGTGCCGGTATCCCCGTGATAACGCAAATCTTGCACGGCACTGGCAAGCGCTTGCTGATGATGCTGAGCGCGCCAAGTTGGTTCATCCGTCTTGCATGGATCGACAGCGTGCGAGTCGCCTGAACGCACTCGCAGAACGCCTGAGTGCGGAAGAAACCGATGCAGAGTCGGTTCGTACGCCAACATGGGTATATTCTGCCGCGTGGATAAATCAGGAAGAACCGATAGAGAAAAAGCGTGGTAAGCTAAGAAGATGCAACACAACTGACTGGTTTGCAGCGGTGGCCACTGCTAGTACCAAGCGGGCACTTGAGGTGCTAAAACTTGCCAAGGCTTTCGCGAAAGATTGCAAGACAGATGAATGGGACAGAGTCCGAGACACACTTGCGATCATCCCTGCTCACAACAATGGCCTTTTGACCGCTGAGAAGTTGGTGTTCGCCGCTCCGGGGATTCGTGTGCCGGATGGTCGGCATCCTGTGGCGCGGGCACTGTCCGAGAATGCGGAGGCGAAGCGGATTCTGACGGAGGTAATGGAGGTCAAACCGCTGGACGACAGCGTCTGGGAAACAGTCCTCGATGAGGCCTTTCCAAGGCAGTACCCTTGGGAATCCCCATCGGATGAAAAATGGCGGGCTTTTTGGAGTCTGCTGCGCTCAGCGCCCGAGAAAGCGCAGAGTGGCTTTGCCAGCCGGAACGCAACTCGCATTCGCGTTCGGCGGCGTGATGGGCAGTGGGTTTCGCCCAGTCAAGTGCTGCTTCCCGGTAAACTGGTCAGTGCAGATGACAACTCGGCGAACAAGAATGTGTTGGTTGATCCAACAATGCACGGCAAAGACACGGAACTGCTGAAAGCCATTGGTGCAACCGATTCTCCCGACGGCACAGTTGATGTACATGATTTTTCAGAATTGGATGATTGGCTTCGGCACTGGCGCTCGCACTACAGCCAGCACGTTAACGGTCGGGCACGCTGGGAATACTTGGAGCCGTCGTGGTTGAAGCTGCCAAATGGCTGGCGTTTTCTCCCCATACTAAGCGACGCACCGAACGCAGAGCTTTCAGCACGATTCCTTGAACAGCTTGGCCGGGGCGAATTTCCAGCGACGGTGAAGTTCGGGCACTCAACCGTTCAAAGCTATCCCGATATTGACGTTCCGCATCCGCTGCCGTGGTTCGTACTCAAGCATGGGTTGGCGCAAGTGGGCAACGAAACGGTCCGCCTTGCGGCCGTCGTCGCTCGCCGTCACGAGCCTGCATTGACCAAACTGCCTTGCTGGGATCGCCTCAACCCTACGCTTGAGCGACTCCAAGGCGCACAGCCTCCGGTGCAGGCAACGCCGGCCGAGATTCGGGCGCTCTGGCACGCGCTGATCAAGCTGCTGGCGACGCCGGAAGCCCTCGCTGACGATTCGTTGCGAGAGCTCTGGGCCGGTGCGGCGAAGGACGACGTTGTTCCCGACGCGCTGCCCGGCCAATCAAGGAAGATTCCTCTGTCCCAAGTCTTCGTGACCGAATCGCCTGACCTTGCTCGTCGCGCGCGCACGAACGGCCGCACCGTAGTGACGCTCGACGATCATGCCCTCCAATTGTGGCTGAAGAAGGGTGCGCAGGATCTGGCGAGCCTGATGTCTCCACACTGGACGGAGCAGACCGGCCCGGAAGCACTGCTGGTTTCAATCGTGCCGGAGCTTGCCGAGGTCATGCAAACGGAGGTCAAGAAAACCGCACGCTGCCAGCCGGTCGCAGGCTTGAAGCTAAACGTCGCCGGCCAATCCGAGCCTGTTCCCTGCCTTATGTGGGGAAACAGCCTGTTGCTCGATTCGGTGCAACTGGCTGCGCGGGCACGCGCTGATCGTCTCAAATGCCTGTTGGGCGAGATTGCACCGGCCGGATGGCTGAAATATGAACCGGAAGAAGCATTGCGCATTCTTGGAGACGCGCAGGTTGATGCGCTCCGCGCGAAAGTGGTCCGAGGCAAGACCCTGGCGAAGCGACTGCTTCTCGCCGTTGGTAACAGGTCTGAGCCGCTCAGGCAGGCCCTCGGCACACTAGCTGACATGGATTTCATTAAACGGTGTTCGGCGCTTGGACTTGCCGAATTGATCCTTGCGCAACTTGGACCAGCCACACTCGTGACCCTGAGAGAGGCATTGGAAGCAGAAGGATTGCAGCCGCCGGCTCGATGGGGCACATCGGAGGCCAGGGAGTTTGTCGCCAGTATCGGTTTCCCGGAAGAATACGCAGCCTCCGCCGAGGGGCGACGCGAACCAGAGGAGTTTATCAGCGGGCCAATTGAGTTGCCGCCACTCCATGATTTCCAAGAGGAAGTTTTGCACGGAATCAGATCGCTGCTTGCGCAAGGACAAAGGCGACGGCGTGCTGTCATTAGTCTGCCGACCGGTGGTGGAAAGACACGGGTGACTGTGGAGGCGGCCGTCTTGCTAGTATTGAAGCCCGAAGCCGACCGGCGCAGCGTGCTTTGGATCGCGCAAACAGATGAGCTTTGCGAGCAGGCGGTGCAAGCATTCCGACAGGTGTGGATCAATCTTGGAGCGAAGGGGACAAACTTGCGAATCATTAGGCTCTGGGGTGGAAACCCCAACCCGGTTTCTCATGAGCCCGGCAAGCCCGTCGTCGTGGTTGCATCCATTCAAACCTTCAACAGCCGGATGTGTGTTGGGGGACTGGAGTGGCTTCAAAAGCCCGGCTTGGTTGTTGTGGACGAGTGCCATCATGCCATCACACCAAGCTATACCAACCTGCTTCGATGGCTGGATGCGGAAGCACCAAGACACGGACAACTGCCGAAAGACGAGCCGCCCATTCTAGGCCTGAGCGCGACACCGTTCCGGACGGATGACGATGAGAGCCACCGCCTCGCTCAGCGGTTCGACAGACGCTGGCTTCCTGCGGACCAGGAGCACCTGCACAGGAGGTTGCTGGCTCAAGGAGTTTTGGCAAAAGTCGAAGCCGAGCCGCTCAATTCTGGGGTGGCCCCGCCGGCGGACCTCATCGAAACGCTGTTTTCGCTCTTGGATAAAGGCGAGGGGATTGATTTTGATCGGCGACTCGAAGAGCTGAATAAGTTGCTCGCCGGCAACAAGCAACGCAACGAGCGTCTGGTTGAGTGCATCAAGAAGGCTGGGGAAAAATCAATCCTCTTTTTTGCGAACTCGGTGTTGCATGCGGAGGAGATGTCCGCCCGGCTGAATATTGAGGGCATTCCAGCAGCCGCCGTCAGTGGAGACACGCCAACGGTCGCCCGCCGCTATTTTCTCGACCGCTTTCAAAGCGGTGAAATCCGCGTGCTATGCAATCACACGGTTCTCAGCACCGGGTTCGACGCGCCCAAGACGGACATGATTCTAATTGCTCGGCAGGTCTTCAGCCCGGTGCGCTACATGCAGATGGTGGGCCGCGGGTTGCGTGGTCCCAAGAATGGAGGTACTCCAACCTGCCGAATCGTTACCGTACTTGATAATCTGGGGCGTTTTGCGGGACGGCACCCTTACCATTACTGCCAGCGGTATTTCAACGCCATCGCCCAGAATGGTGCTTAGTCTAAGCTCTGCGACTTCGGTATATCGCAATACTTTG
Source organism: Verrucomicrobiota bacterium (assembly GCA_012517065.1). Classification (GTDB taxonomy): domain Bacteria; phylum Verrucomicrobiota; class Verrucomicrobiia; order Limisphaerales; family J093; genus JAAYVR01. The sequence continues at coordinate 12,169 of JAAYVR010000194.1, forward strand.
TTTCGGCTTCTTCGGCAGTGTCAGTCGAATTCTAGGTCGGAAGTCGCCGCTAAGTTAGGCAGAAATAGCATCGATTTCCAAGCTCTTGCTGGATCGTTCGTGCCTCATCCAATCCCCAGTTTAGTGTCTTGCAGCTCTGAAGCCCGCCCGCTGCCCCAACACCACAGTCCCGTTTGCACACAGCTCTCACCGCAGCGCCTGCTTCAGAAATCCCAAGCGCCCATTCACATGGCACGCCCGCAATTGGCAATCGCCTCGAAACCAATGCCCCCTTGGGGAAACAGCAAAAGAAACGTGCCCGGGACGCCAAGGAGGAGGCTTCAAATCCTTGCGCGGGCCGGTGGAGCAGGCGCCGAGCTCGCGAGGCGCCTGCGGCCCGCGCCAAACTCCCCCTCACCAGCACGCTACCCGCGACTTCCCAGCCACAAAATACAGCATCGCCAGCAAATTCCTTATCTCGGTCTCCTCAACGCATATTACAAACGTCTCAGTCTCCTGCTCGTGCTAAGCCCGGATCACCTGCCAGCTCTCACCAAATCCCAACAACCGCTCAAATGTCTCTTCTGGTCTAACGATGCCCGCCACCTGGTTCATACCATCGCCCTCCATCTTGCACTGAAAATGCCGAGGAACCAGCACTTGTCAGCTAACTTCTAGTTTAGCCGGTAGCCTATGGGCTCTTAAACGCACTTGATGTTCGGCCTGAGATTGACACACTGGTGACCATGCCAAGCTACGGTTTAGCGCCCCTGTTAACCGAAAAGGATGAGAGCGAATCGAGTGAAGGCGGCCTTGATCCGCTGGGCACGGAACCGCTGGCCGACCGCCTCGCCAACAAGCTTGCGCCGGGCGTTCGGGAGCGCCAGCAGCATCCACGCTTTCTCACGACCATCGCTGTCTCTCTATCGCTGTGCGCCGAGTTCGGCGAGGAAACTGTCGCCCGCGACGGTATTACTGAGCCGTGGCTGGTTTTTGAGTGGCACGTGGTGCATGGACTGGTATTGCTGGGCAGCCAGCAGAAAGTTGATCTGCGGGGGCTGCCGGGGCGGTTGAAGGCCGAACAGGCCCTCAAAGAAGGCGTGCCCCTTTCGCCGAAGAGCTACCTCAAGACGCCGTCCATCTTCGGTTTTCACGGTGTTTACCGCGTGTTGGCGGAGACGCTCGGTATTGAGCGCGACGGATTCTTGGGTGAGCAAGGCTATGAGTTGCTGATGCTTTGGAGCCGGGAGCAGGGTCTTGACGGTTTCGCCGGTACTTGCAACGGTTCTGGCCCAAACTTGCGCGAGCAACTGCTCGAGGCTCTGCGCGACGGCCTGGCCCGGTGTGCGGTCGCTCGCACGAACGGCTGGGCTGGCTGGCGGTTCTTCGTTAACCATCTCGCGCACCGTAATGCGGGGCCAAAGGAAAGGAAATTTCTCACCAGATTGTTGCTTGAAGATGGGGAGGGATTCCGCGGTGAAGTCCTCAGGTTTCTGGTCTCGCCAGCCGGCCAACGTGTTTGGCGCAGAGAAATGGATTCCGACCGCTGGTCCGAGCGGGCTTTTCACAGGGCACTACTCGATCGCGCCAGCCCGGAATTGCGCCGTCTGTTGCAGGCCATTGACGCTTACGAGCGGTTTGCTCGCTTGATCCAAAATGCGTTTGACGAGTGCCTATACGAAATGACCCGCCGCCGGGGGTATGTTTCAGCCCTTGAGTTGAGCCGACTGGACGCAGTCAAACAAGCTGGTCGCGCAGCACCAACTGCGCTGCGGGAAGCAGCAGAGCGATTGGAGCCATTCGGCTTGGCGTTGCAATTCCAGCAGTTGTTCGGTGCATTGGGTGAAGGCGGCACTACCAGTCAGTGGGTTGAGCAATTAATGGCGCACCACCTTGAAACGCAGCGCAACAAACCCCCGAATGGCAAGCTGCCGTGGTTCGAAGGCGACGAGCGCGGTTACATCATCCGTCCGCTCTACCGCCGCGATGAACCGGCTGGCTGTGACAACGACTACGTTCACCTTTTCCGCACGCGCTCTCTCTGGTCTTTTGCTTCGGACCTCAAAATGTTCAAAGGATGAGCAAGTGCAACATCACCAAACCAGGCCATGCTCGGATTCTGGAAGCATGGGAACCGCCCGATGACGCGGGTGAACCGTTGGGCTGCGTGGCGACCACTTTCACCTTTGATGCCGCCTTTTTCGAGGAGGAATGCCTGTCCCGCTTTCTCTCACTTGAAACTGCGCCGGAGGATGGGGCGGCTTACCTGGTCGAACGTGAAGAAAAGCTGGGACAACTGGTGTGCGCTGCCGTGTTGGTGGACCAACACCATGCCCGGGGCATGCGCAACCTGCGCTGGGACTTGCTGGCGGCACGAGTGCCGGGCGCGATTCTCCACGCCAAGGTGTCGTTGCTACTGTGGAGTAGTTACGCCCGACTTATCGTGGCATCGGCCAATCTCACCGAGCCTGGCTACCGGCGGAATCACGAGGTGTTCGGCGTGCTGGACTATTACCCGGGCGGTAACGCCCCGCTCTCGGTGTTGGCGGACATGGTGGAGTTCCTGCGAAAGGCGGCCGCATTTGCCGGTGCGCAGGGCACCCCGCCCGGACCGGCATTGCGGCGTTGGAACGGCTTTCTCGACCGCGTCCTCAAGGCCAGCCGCAGTTGGGGTACACGCAACCCGCCACGGGGCTTTGCCCGACCGCGTGTGTTCGCAGTGACGACCGCCCCGGGCCGACCGAGTGTATTCAAACAGTTGCGCGACATTTGGCCAACAAGCTCGCCGCCATCCGAAGCCTTCGTCGTCAGCCCGTTTTTCGATCCGCCCGACGTTCCAAACAGACCGACCCAGGAACTGTGGCGGATGCTTCGTCGGCTAGGCGAAACATTTGTTCAGTTTGAAGTTACTGGTGAAGAAATGCCAAGCGGCGGTCTCCTGCTCCACGCACCCGAGAGCTTGCGCAAAGCCCAGCCGTCCGACCGTGCCGAAGCCGAAACCAAGTTTCGCAAGCTCAAACTCGAGACCGGCCGCCCCCTCCACGCGAAGTGCCTGCGGCTGCAAAATGGCGAATGGGCACTCTATCTGATAGGCTCGAGCAACTTCACCGCCGATGGACTTGGCTTGGGCAAGAGTCCCAATCTCGAAGTCAATCTCGCCTACGCTGTCTGCCACGTCCGCAATCGGAAAGCGGCACGAGCCTTGGAGCAGGCCCGGCTCGACAGCGAGGAGGTGAGAGGCATGCGGCGCTTCCTGTCCGAACCCTTGGACGATCGGGAAGACGCCCCAATGGAAGGCGACATTTTGCTGCCCGCGGCTTTCGGCGAGGCCGTCTTCAGCAAGGATGAACAAGGCTCCTCGTTCGTAGAACTGACATTTCCAAGTCGCCCGCCCCACGGTTGGAAACTGGTGCTGGAAGACAAGGACGAGGTCTTTTTGAACGAGTCCACATGGCAGACAAAAGGCTCGCCCAACCGCGTGCAGTTACCTTGGCGCTTCGAACGCCCACCCTCGGCTTTCCGAGTCGCATGGCGCGGGACAAAGGGCTACGTTTGGTGGCCGGTCAACGCGCGCGATGCCTCTGTGTTGCCGCCCCCGGATGAACTGCGCGCGCTTTCGCTAGATGACCTCATTCAGATTCTCAGCTCCGCGCGACCGCTTCACCAAGTGTTGCGCCGCTGGCTGCGCCGCCGCAAAGCTGGAAAACCCGATGGGCAAACCCCGCACTTAAATCCACACCGCCGCGTGGACACCTCCGCGTTCCTGCTCCAGCGAACACGTCGCCTTTCTTGGGCATTGGCCGCACTGCGCGAGCGATTGTCGCAACCCGTGCCGTCACGCGAGGCACTCGATTGGCGGCTGCGGGGACCTTGTGGTGTAATGGCACTGGTCGATGCGGTGTTGGCCGAAGAGCGACCCGGCCCGGAAAAGGCGTTCCAACTTACGGAAATCGCTGTTGAATTGGCGCGAGTTGAGCCGCGTCACGCCCCCGGTTGTATGCCGCGACCGCAGGTCCGGGCGGCCTTGCGCGAATGCATTCGGGAAATCCAGCAGAAGGTGCCGCGAACTGAGCTTGCGGAGTTACCCCAAATGAAACGGTACTTGAAACGGGCATTCCGGGAGGCAAGAACATGAATCCGTGGCATCCATTCGCGCGGCAGATCAAACTGCACGTGCCAAGACGCATCTCATCGGAAGACGCCCGGCGGCAAGAGAAGACCGCCCAGGAAATCCTTCGCCGCCTAGCAGAGCAACCGGGCGTAGTGCTCGCGGACGAGGTCGGCATGGGCAAAACATTTGTGGCACTGGCTGTGGCTGCGTCGGTGGCGCTGTCGGACAAGCGGCGTCGCCCGGTGGTGGTGATGGTGCCGCCATCGCTCAAAGAGAAATGGCCACGCGATTTCAATGTGTTTCGCCACGAGTGCCTGCCGACCCATGTTGCCCGAAACCTGACTGCTGCTTCTGCCGAGCGTGGGGTTGACTTTCTGAAGTTGCTCGATGATCCGCCGTCGCGGCGCAAGTCTATCATCTTCCTGACGCACGGCGCGCTCCACCGTGGCTTGGGCCGCGGTTTGTCAGGCGGCTGGGTGAAACTGGCTTTGATCAAGCGGGCAATTCACAGGCGCAAGAACTTGGGTTGGTTGAAACAGGTATTGCATCGGCGTCTGGGGGATGTGCTGGAAATGGGTGCCATCCAGTGGCGGCATCCAGAGCTTTGGGAAGACCTTCTCGGAGCGCAGTATAAGGACTGGCTCGATATCCTACACGACCACGGTATTGACCCTGAGGGTGACGATGACCGCAGAACGGATGATGATCCGGTGCCCGAGGCGGTGGTGCGCGTCTTGGAGCGGTTTGACACTACCCGGCTGGAAAACGTACTGGAGGCACTCCACAATATTCCCGTCCGTGACTCGGCCAACTATCCGGAGCGGTTGGCCGAAGCCCGACAATGGCTCAACGATGCCTTGGCCGAACTGTGGCACGAGTGCCTGAGGAATCTGCGCTTGCGTCTGCCACTTCTCATTCTTGACGAAGCGCACCATCTCAAGAATGCCCAAACGCGGCTGGCATCCCTTTTCCAAGTGCCCGATGCCGCAGCAGACGCCGACGAAATCGCGGCACGTGGCCCGCTCGGCGGTGTGTTCGAGCGGATGCTGTTCCTGACAGCCACGCCTTTTCAGCTTGGCCACGAGGAGCTTTGCAGCGTGCTGGAACGGTTTGACGGCATTTGCTGGCGGGAGAATTGCTCGCCGCACGCAGGCCGGGAAACCTTCAAGAAGCAGATGACAGAATTGCGCCAGCGACTGGACGCCGCGCAGGAAGCCGCGCTCTGCTTTGACGCCGCCTGGGGCAAGCTCACTGCGGCAGACCTCGTGGCGGGCAAGCAACGCTTCGACGATGTGGAAGCGTGGTGGTCGGAGGTCCAGCAGGCTCCTCCGGCTTCGCCGACGGCGGCCAACGTCCTGGATTGCCATCGTCGTGCGGAAAAAGCGCTGCGGGCCGCTGAAGAAGTGCTCAGGTCCTGGGTCATCCGACACCACCGGCCGCGTGAACTCACGGGAAAGTTTGCAGGGCGAAAGCGCCGGCAACGCCTGCCCGGGCGCTCGATTCTCGATGAGGAAGGCCATGTCACCGAAGCGGGCATGGAGATACCCGAAGACGCATTGCTGCCTTTCCTCCTGGCAGCGCGGGCCACGGCCTGCATGGCAGAGTCGAGACCGGTCTTTGCGGAGGGGCTGGCCTCCAGCTACGAAACGTTCCGTTACACCCGCCAACACAATGCGGGGTTGGACGCCGACTCGCAGTTGTTGGATGAGGTCAAAATCACGCACGCGGCGGAGTGGTATCTGACCCAGCTCGAAAAGGTTATTCCGCTGCGCGGAGCACGGGCTTCATTTGAGCATCCCAAAGTCCGGGCCACAGCCGAGCGCGTGCTGCGGGCGTGGCAGCAGGGCGAAAAGGTTCTCGTATTCTGCCACTTCATCCAGACGGGCCGCGCTCTGCGGCGTGTGATCTCGGCCCGGTTGCACGAGGCCATCCTCCAAGAAGCCGCGCAGAAACTGCGTTGCTCGCCCAAGCACGCGGCTCAGCATCTTCAACGGATGGGCCGCCGGTTCTTCGACTTGGATTCTCCGGTGCGGCGCGCGTGCGAACAGGAAATCAGCGAACTGTTGAAGCGCTATCCACGGCTGAAGCGGCACGCCTCGAAGCTGCGCGAGATTCTGCGCCGCTACATGCGCACCCCGGCATTTCTGGTCCGCTTTGCACCCCTGACACGGCGCGGCTTGAAGCCCAAAGGCATTCGAGATGCCTTTCGCAGCGGCGCAGGGTTGGAGTCCGTTTGTCGGGTGTTTCTCGATTTTCTGCAGGAACGGTGCACTCCAGAAGAGCAGACCGCCTACGTGGACGCGCTCCTCCACATTCAAATCGGCGAGATGGCTGGCCGGAAAGCCCGCCAGAGTTTCGCGGCGGATGAGCTCGCCGGCCAGAAACGAGGCGAGTTGCTGCTACCGAACGTGCGGTTGGTGAATGGGACCACCAATCCTGAGACTCGTCAGCGGCTGATGCTTGCCTTCAACAGCCCGTTCTTCCCGGAGATTCTCATCACGAGCAATGTGCTGGCTGAAGGCGTGGACCTACACCGCTGTTGCCGGGTGGTGATACACCACGACCTTGACTGGAATCCGAGCGTCGTCGAGCAGCGCACCGGGCGGGTGGACCGGATCGGGGCGAAGGTGGAATGGGCAATGGATGGCCAGCCCATCCGCGTCTATCTGCCATACCTGGCCGAGACGCAGGATGAAAAGATATACCGCGTGGTTATGGACCGGGAGCGGTGGTTTAGTGTTGTCATGGGCGAAAAGTTCCAGGTGGATGCCCGCACCACCGACAAGCTGGCTCAACGCGTGCCGTTACCCGAAAGCGTGGCCAAGAACCTGGCTTTCCGGCTGGAGGTTGTGAGGTAACACCAAATCCTTGGAATGATCATATTAAAAGAAGCACCACTCCAGCCACGTCGCGCTGGCTCAACCGCGCGGTGCTGGGCATCGGACCAGCCTGGTTAGAACGAAGCTGCGGGTGTTGACATTCGAGGAGGCGGAACGGGAAGACCGTCTGTACTGGCAGAGTCGCTCGCCGTTGGAACGGCTGCGTCACATCGAGGTGCTGCGCGAATTGAACTATGGACCCGAAGTCATTAACCAAGGACTTCAGAGAGTTCTTGCAGTGTCTGAACGCGCGCGGGGTTGAATACCTGTTGATCGGCGCGCGCTGCCGTTTATCACGGCTATCCCCGTGCCACCGGCGACATGGATGTCTGGATCGCGGTCAGCGAGGAGAACGCCAATCGCATGATGAGCGCCCTTCGGGATTTCGGGTTTGACGTGCCGGATCTCTCGCCGAATCTCTTTCTACACAAAGACCGCATCATTTGCACGGGGATAGAACCCAATCGGATCGACATCCACACCGGCATTTCGGCAGTCGAGTTCAGCCAAGTGTACCCGCGGCACATGGCCATGGGCGATGTCGATTATATGCTGTGCGCGTTTCAGGCCATGTTTTTCAGGCTCACGCGGACCAATCGCGAGAGTTCATTGGTCGAGACCTCATCCGGCTCACGCAATTAGTTAGGACGCGATGTATTGCCTCGCGCCGATTTGACCACAAATGCTTAAGCCGGAACACCGCGCTCGGTTGAACTGCGCAAGTCCGCCGCCGCCCGTACGCTTATCCGAGAAACTCCCACTGTATGCCAACGCGCTTGAGCGCGTAGCCAAGTTCCTTCGAGTAATCGCCGTAGCAGGTCATCCAGTGAAAACCGGGCATGCGCTGCGCCAATTGGAGACTGTCGCACTTGAAGCGGATGTCGATCTGGTCCCGACAGATCGCCAGGAATGGGCTGTCAACAATCTCGCCCAGCAGGCCCACCCAGCGCTCCGCTTTGAAGCCGGGCAGGATGTTGGTGGTGATCTGGCCCTTGCGCATCTCGACTTTCGGCGCCGCGCCGTAGTCCGACTCGAAGTGCGTCAGAATCCGCGCCGGTTCGACGGTCCGTCCGTCCATCTTCCGAGGACCAGTGCAGTGCGCCAGTGTGATCAGGCCCTCGTGAGGGTAGGTGGGATCGTTCAGGAAAACCGGCCGGCCGGAGATGTTGCTCAAGAGAATGCCGGACGGGACAACCACGAAATCCGATTCGCAAAAGGCCATGTACCCATCGTCGTTGAGCGTGCTCAGTGTCAGGCAGGCAGTGGTTTCGGCGATTGGCATGATAGTGCCCATGCATTCGTTGATTGTGATCGACCGGCAGTCGGCCTGCTTCATGATGGCTCGAAACACCTGGTCGAGCAGCATGGCGTTTTCGACAAACTTGTACTCCGTCTCCAGCGTTGTCCCTGGCAGCTTTAAATAGGCCTCGGCCCGTTTTTGGGCCAGCGCCACGGCCGCACGGTCCGCCCGGGCCGCTTTGATCAACTCGGTCAGGTCCGGGTACGACACCGTCTGAATGTCGAGTTTGAAACGCTCCTTGGCCAGTTCGGGTGCCCGCGGGTGCGCCCAACCGCTGGCGCCGCCGATGGCGACGATGCGGCTGCCCATTGTGTTCTTCAATCCGCACAGTGCCCGCAACCTCCAGAGCACTTCGCCCATGTTGTCCACCACCACATCCTGCTCATCGAAATTCTTCGTAACGCGCTCGTCGGTGTGGCCGCGCAACTGAATGGGGCTGACGATTTCGTACCACAGCGAGACCGGCCCGGACTTGTGCCGCACGAAGTAGATGACGTCCTTGCCCTGGTCGCGGAACTGCTGGAACACGTGCGACGGCCCGCCCGCCGCATACAGCAGGACCGTGTCGGCCCCCGCAAGGTCTGTCACGCCCTCCAACTGTTTCGGATCGCGAATGGCTGTGACAGGCAAAAACTCGACCGGAAAGTCCGCGTCCGCGCGCAGCTTGTTCAACTCTTCAACGATGCGGGCTGTCTCAGCTTTGGCGTCTTCCTCTGTTTGAATGCCGCCCCACGGTCGCCAACTCGTTTTGGGCGCCCTTTGGGGCGTCGCGTATGTCAATACCGGTTTGACGCGCAGCGGCTTTCGCGGGGGCGGGACAGGCAAGGCGCCGTTTGTTCCGGCCGCTTCAGCCCATGAGACCCAGGCAAACGCCATGCTGCCCAGCGCAACGCCACTCATGCCGCCCAGGAAACTGCGGCGCGAAATGCCTGCATCACCATCTTCGGAATGCACATGCGGACAGCAATGTGCGTAGCATTTGGGGGTATGATCGTGTTTTGACATGGCAATTTTCGTGCGACAAGAACGTGCTTTTTCAACTCGTGAGCGCCTCTACAGCTTGATTTCCAAGGCCGCTCTTTTCAAAGGCACCCTGGGACCACGGCAGGCCGTTGTCAAGGCGGAAGCTCTCGAAATCCGCCCGCAACCTCACCATGAAGGCCACGAAGCGGACGACTACGCGGCGGGGCTGTTGGAGTCCTGGGGATACGACGTTCAGCGTGAGGCGGTGCCGGTGCAGGCCTTTCGTCGCGACACGAGCAAGCCGCTCCAGCATCAATACTCGCGGCCGATGCCCGAAGACCCGTGGTACACGGCATACAATCTCTACGCCGAACGCAAAAGCCGGTCGCGACCGAGCGAGATCATCGTCGTTCTGGCGCACAAGCACTCGCAACTGAACGTTTTGATGTGCCCAATGCAGCCATGACCGTCCGGGCCACACTCGCAGCCATCTTGACATTGGACCAATCGGCTGAAAGGAAAACCCCGTGAAAGAACCAGTCGCCAACCGCCGCCAGTTTCTTGAAACCGTGGGAACCGCCTCGATCCTTGTGGGGTCTGGAGTGTCCATGCCTGGTCTTGCCGCGGGAGCCGACCAAAAGCTCGCATTGGACGGCGGCGAGCCTGTGCGGACATCCCTGCTCGGCGCGTTCGCGGCCTGTAACTCTCGCATCAACGAATTCACCGGTGCCGTTCTCCGCGCGCAGTTGCAAAAGCTGGAGACCATTTGCCAGGGCCTACGCTCCAACGCACGAAAAGTGCGTGAAGCCATTGCCGACCTGCCTGGACTCAAACTACGGGCGTCGCCAGACCTCGAAGGCGACCTGGGTGTGGGGGTTTTCCTCGACCTGGGCAGCCAGGAACGGCGCGACAAGTTTCTCCGAGCCATGAGGGCCGAAGGGGTGTTGGCCACGGCGCCGGGAGGGTCGGTCATCCTGCCTACGGTCGAGCGGATTGAGAAGAAAGCGACCGTTCACCCGGCCTGGCCGTCCTTCCAGAGCCCACGGGGCCGGGCCATCCAATACGGCAGCGCATGTTGCCCGCGAACCATTCGCACCCTTAGTCGTGCGGCAGGGGTGATCATGGATTCCGTGTTCAGCGAGGACGAAATCCGGGACATCGCCAAGGCCATCCGGAAGGTTTACTTGGCCCTGGGGAAAGCGTAACCGGCAGCTCGCGCATTCTGGCCGATCAGAAACGCGATACGGGGACAGACACGTTGTTTCGGCATACCAACAAAGCGGCAGCAAGCCGCCGCACTCCAAGCGCTTCGCATACGTGGTTGACATCAAGCCGTACGTGGCAATCCTGTCCATCCGACATGCGCGCAACATCATGCCACCCGCAGACCAGAAAACTGGTTTTCACCAGCCACCGTCTTTCGTTTAATTGCAAGTTATGCCTGACGTTTGTTGTCGGCGCTTTCTTAACACTTGCAGCCGCAGCCGCTGATGTCTCGGGTGTCATATTGCCCTCGTTCGATTTCACCCAGCCAGCCGGCACAAACGGCTGGGCACCTGCACACGACGTCTCACAGATCGCCCGTGTGGAAGATGGATTGTTGATCCGCATTTCCGGCTCAGACCCTTACATCATAGGCCCCCCACGCAATTATCCTTCCGGAATCCCTCTGTGGCTCAGCATCCGGCTCAGGTCCGACCAGGGCGGAATGTGTCAGGTGTTTTACTCGAACGCCGGGTTCAGCGAAACCCAATCGGTCCGTTTCAGCGTTCCCCAAGGCCAATGGCACGAGGCAAAAGTCCGATTACCCGCCCTCGGCGCGTCTTACAGAATCAGAATAGATCCGCCGGGCGATTCCGGCACTTGCACCATCGCATGGCTCAGATTTGAACCTCGCGTGATTATTGCCTCACCAAATTGGCCGGTGCCAGCATTGCCACAAATCGGCCCCGCTGACCCGCGCATAAGAAGCGGAGACATCGAGCTCGTCCATGGCCGCGATCTGCCCGGCCAGTTCCAAATACGGGTGGCCGGCGACCTAATGGCCGTGGGAAACACGAATTCCATGCTGGGTTACATGATCGGTAACACTCCGAAATGGATGCCACTGGCTCCGCTTAACAACGGCGCATTCACAATTGCGACTTCGAAATCTGCAAGCAGTCAAACCAATGTGGATGCGATAAAGGTCGAGTGTTCGATCCCCGATCCCGACGGCGCAACATGGCGAATCGAACAATCTTTCTCAGTCCACGCCCCGGGCATTGTGCGCGTCGTGTCAACCGTCACAGTCGATCAAGCGCGCGATGTGTTTTATCTGCCAATGCTGACTCTTCTCCCAGGATTGGGCAGCTTCGGCACGAACAAGACTCAAGCCCTCTTCGCCGGCGTCGAGTACCTCGAAAACGAACCCAGCAGCTCAACGGCAGACCTCAACCCGCCGGCGTCAAACAGACAGGTACCCGACACTGCAAAAATCACTTTCCCACTCATGGCCGTGGCCAGTCAGGGGCGATTCCTCGGGTTGTCGTGGTGCCCGGATCGAGACGGCACATTTTGCGCAGTGTTTGATTCGCCCGACAGAATCTTCAAATCCACCGGCCATCTCATGGGACTGCTCTTTCCCGGCTCCGATGGCAACAACCGCGAAGAAAACAGTCTTGTTCCATACGATCCCGCACGCCTGAACCCAAATCAGCCTCTGAAGATTCAAGTCTTCGTCATGGGTGGCACAGGCGACTCAGTCGTGCCCGCCATCCAGCAGTACGTGCAGTTGTCCGGTCTGCCACCAACGCCAGACTTCGGAATGACGACCAACCAGTTCCTCGCTCTTGCCGCAAATGGCTGGCTCCATTCGACAATACGCGACGGCAACCGTTACCGCCACGCCACCCCGGGCTTCAATTCCGCACCAGCAGCAGACGCCGCCCTTTACATGGACTACCTTGCGGCCTGCATCACCGACCATGAACTCGTCAATGAACTTGACGAAGCTGCGCGCAGCGCACTCGGCCAAGTCTCCCCCGCAGATTACAACTCTGCGCAAATCGGGCACGTCCGTTACCCGGTGCCAGCGCTCATCTACGGCGCAGTTCCACAAAACATCATCAAATCCGCCACCCACGCCCAAAACCTCCTCTCCCAGTTCGTGGCTGATGGAACGATCTTCTACAAACCACCCGCTTCGGGCCCGGACTACTCCTCGACACATTGGTCAAAGGAGGCTAACGGTTTCGCCGCCACTTACATCAACGCCCTGTTGGAAGAAGCCAGTTTTGCCGGAAACCCCGAATTGATCGAAGCCGCACTGCGACACTTGCGCGCCCTCGAGAAATTCAGGAACACAGTCCCACGCGGCGCTCAAACATGGGAAATCCCACTCCACACTCCTGATATTCTGGCATCAGCTTATTTGGTCCAAGCATACGTCCGCGGCTTCGAACTCAGCGGCGATCAATCGCTCCTCGATCAGGCCCGGTACTGGGCGTGGACAGGCGTCCCGTTCGTGTACCTGACGCCACCAACGGACAATCCAGTTGGATTGTACGCCACGATCCCGGTTCTCGGTGCGACAGCATGGATCGCCCCGGTCTGGATCGGTCTCCCGGTTCAATGGTGCGGATTGGCCTACGCCCACGCGCTACATCAACTCGCCATGTACGACAAACAAGGGCCGTGGGCGCAGATCGCCGATGGCATCGCCATCTCGGCCATCCAGCAAACTTACCCAATCAACGATCCAGCATACCCCGGATTGCTGCCCGACAGTTTCAATCTCCACCAACAATCGCGCAACCTGCCCGCCATCAACCCAGCCACCACTCTTGCACCAGCCATCAGCGCGCTCCACTTGCCAACTCTCTACCAGTTCAAGCCGTTTCGGAGTTTCGGGCTCTACGTCCACGCCCCAGGCCAGTTAACCGACATCGAAGAACGCCCCAATTCCTTGCGCTTCACCGTAATACCATGGTCCCAACGCCCATTCTATCTGCTCATCAATGGATTTGTTCGTACGCCAACCCTGCAAATCAACGGAACCGCAACCGGCCTCGGCCCGCCGCATATATTCCAAGCTTCCGAGGGCCGATTGATACTCCGACTCGAAAAACGCGCGGCCATTGAACTCGGGTATCCCGCATTGGCATGGCTGAACATCGAATGGCTGCCTTCAACCCGCTCTGCCAAACTCTCTTGGCCCGCCAAAGCCGCCGATTTCTCCCTTGAATCAACCCAAACGCTCGAGTCGGAATCATGGACGCGCTTGACGAACCCCGTCATTGCCGACACGGATCGCCTTGTCACAACAGACGCAATTGTCGGCCCCACGCGCTTCTATCGCCTTGCGCGATAGGCCAAAAACATCGCGATAAAGTGCCAGGCTCGATATTCCGCCGCGCCGCGGGGATTACACCTATTTGGGCCACGCCGGGATTGTGTTACCCCAAGATTCCGTAAACGACGATTTGCACCAAACAGATTAAGGCCGCCCAGAACCGCAGGTTCTTCCACAATGGCACCTGTTGTTCTGCTCGCTCCATGAGCGCCTTCGGCATCAACACGATCCCTGCCAGCAGCAACAGGTAAATGCCCATCACCGCCGCCTTGCCCGCTGATGCCAGTAACGCCCAATCCCACGGTCCAACCAGAACGTAGTTCATTGCGTTTCCTCCTTCTTCGCGGGCAACCAGCAAACCAATCCTCTCAGGCGATCCTCGTCGTGCGGGCGCGTTACCATGCTCACCGCCGCTGTCACCACAACTGCCGCCACAAAAGACCACCACGCCGTCCACAAAAACGGCACGCCACCAGCAATGCCCAGCAACGATTCCGCCCCGTTGAGCACCACCGCCGTGGCAACACCCGCCCCCATGCCCGCAAGCCCGCCCCATTGCGTCGCACGTCTCGTCAACATCCCCAACAACAACAACGCAAGCAACGGCCCTTGGAAAAACGTCAGAAACGTCTGGAACGCCTCGAACACGGTGCCGAACCGGGTCTTGATTGGATAACTCAACAGCGCGCCTCCGACCAATAACACTGCGACGAGCCAGCGACCCAGCCTCAGGCATTGTTGGTCCGTTGCATGACGGTTTATGAACGGACGGTACAAATCCGTGACGATCAATGTGCTGGCCGAGTTCACGTACGAATCAAGGTTGGACAGTATCCCTGCCAGAAATGCGCCAATCACGATCCCCAAAACCCCCGGCGGCAGTAAATGCGCCAGAAGCATCGGCAACACTCGATTCCCATTCCATTCGCCTTCCGGCCGGCCAAGTTCTCGCGACAGCATCGCCAGCGCAATCATCCCAGGCAACACAAGCAGGACCGGAAAGACCAGCTTTATGCCAGCGCAAAACACGTAAGAAGCGCGCGCTTCATTTTGGCTGCGCGATCCGAGTGTGCGCTGGACGATGGCTTGATTGCCGATCCAGTAAGCCGGGCCCAGCACAAACCCCAATCCGAGCACCACAGCCGGCCACGGATACACCGCATGATCCGTCGGCGGCAGAATGTCAAAGTGATCCCGCGTCCAGTCCAAAGCGCTGATCGACGCCTTGAGACCTGCAATGCCGCCGACTCGTTCCACGCCCAGCACGCAGATCAACGCTGCCCCAGTCACCAGCACAATGCACGACACCACATCTGTGAACACAACCGCTTTCAGCCCGCCCGATACCGTATAAAGGCCTACCGCCACCACCGACAGCCCCACCGAAAACCAAAACGGCCAGCCAAGCAACACCTCGAACATCGCCGCTGCACTCACAAAAATGGTCCCAATCGTCGCCGTCATGAAAAACACCCAGATCACCGCAAAACAAGCGCGCACGCCCAGGTTATATCGCCGTCCAAGGTACTCCGGCACCGTGTACACGCCCGCAATCCAGAAAAACGGCATGAAGAGAAACGCCGCCAACAACACCGGAAAAATGCAGCCGATGAAATCGTAGTTCATCATCACCAGCCCGTACCGGTAGGCGTCGCCCGCTACGCCGATCATATCCTTGGCACCGATATCAGTTACCACCAGCGACATTCCTACTGCCCACCACGGCAAGGTCTTGCCGGCCAGAAAGAAATCACGGCTCGTGCGGATGCCCCGGCTCAGCCACAGCCCAATCGTGACCACGCTCAGCAGGTAGGCTAACACTGCTGCCACGTCCACAGGTTGAAGTCGCAGTGAATCCACGGCTGCCTCGATCAATCCAGATCAATACGCGCGCAAAGAATCGCATTCTCAAGGCCACCAAGGCAATCTGGAAAGCGGCTCTTTTCCGAGCGTGGCACACTATTCGGCGCGCATCCATCTTCCGCACGAGCGTAAAGCGGGGGGACTGCGTGCCGTGCCTCCCGATGCAGACCCTCACAGGCTAATAGAGGACGCAAATAGGGGGACAGGCACGCTGTTTGAGTTTTGCCCCCTGAGGACGCCAATAAAGTGCCAGGCTCGTTGTTTGTGCAGAAGAACAAAGCGGCAGCAAGCTGCCGCACTCCAAGCGCTTCGCGCCTACCAACGCCCACTGCATCCGCGGCAGCGTGTGAGAAACCATCGGGATCACCGGCAAGATCGAGTGGGGCCACATGGGGACAGACACGTTGTTTTGCGTCGTACAGCGATATGGGGACAGGCACGTTGTTTTCGATATAGTGCCAGGCACGTTGTTTGTGGCTTCTGCGCCCCCTGAAAAACGGTTGTCATCAAATGTCACCGCTGGCAAAGTGTCGTCATGAAACGACGCCAGTTTATCAGGTCTTCCGTGGGTGCAACTGCTGCCGCATTCGCTTTGTCCGCGTTGCGAGGGAGTGCCGCAGAAACTCAAGGACGCGAACTCTACGAGCTGAGGTTGTATCATCTGAGGCGCGGCCCGATGCAGAAGCGTTTTGACGATTTCATGCGCCAGGCTGCCATTCCGGCGTTGAACCGCGCAGGCGTGCCAAACGTCGGCGTGTTTGACGTCGCCACCGGCCAGGACAACCCAACCAAATACGTCCTCATCCCTTACGCTTCACCGCAAGTTTTCGCTTCAGCGTACCAGGCCATGATCACCGACAGGGACGTGGTCCAAAGCGAATTCTTCAACGCGACACCGGCAGACCCGGCGTATATCCGAATTGAAAGCTCGCTGATGCTGGCCTTCGAGGGGATGCCAAGAATCGAGGTCCCAAAACAAGCGGCTGACAACAAACCGCGCCTGTTCGAGCTTCGCACTTACGAAAGCCACAGCAAAAAAGCCAACCTGAAAAAGATCGAGATGTTCAATGTCGGTGAAATCGCCATTTTCCGTCGAACAGGGCTGACGCCGGTATTCTTTGGCGAGACATTGGTCGGCACCAAACTGCCAAATCTGACCTACATGCTCGTGTTCGACGACATGCCCGCACACGACAATGCATGGAAAACTTTCGTAGGAGACCCGGAATGGAAAAAGCTCAGCACAACCCCGGGGTACACCGACGCTGAGATAGTGTCGAACATCAGCAACGCGTTTCTCCGCCCGACCGGTTACTCGCAGATTTGACCGCCGGGAAACGCGATATGCCTCTAGCGAGTATTTGCGGGGACCGGGTTTGAATGGAACAGTTCGCCCTTTTCATCGCGGTGTCTTTGTGGGCCGCGGGTTTTCTGATTCTGCCAAGGCTGCGGCGCCGGTGCACCTCCACCCCGGCCAATACAGCGGCCGACGTGAGCGTTATAATCCCGGCGCGCAATGAAGCCCGCAATTTGCCGGTTCTGCTGAACTCATTGACATCCCAGCCAACGAAAGTCCGCGAGATAATCGTCGTGGACGACGGCTCGACCGACAACACTGCTGGCGTGGCTCGCGAACACGGCGCTCGAGTGCTTTCATCGCAACCGCTCCCGGACGGTTGGCGTGGCAAGACATGGGCTTGTTACCAGGGCGCCCAGGCAGCGACTGGCAACGTGCTGTTGTTTCTGGACGCGGACACGTGGTTTGAGCCGGGCGGACTGGCGCGCACACTTGGAGCTTACAAAGGCGGCGCGTTTTCTGTGGGGCCGTACCACGCCGTTCAAAAGCCTTACGAGAGCCTCTCTTTGTTTTTCAACCTCAACATGACTGTGGGCACAGTGCCGGACGGATTGTTCGGCCAATCCATGTTGGTCGAGCGCACAGCCTATCGGCGCGTCGGCGGTCACAAAGCAGTCAAGAACAGAATCTTGGAGAACTCGTTTCTGGCGGGGCATTTTCGCGAAGCCGGGATTCCGGCGAGCAGCGTGTCTGGCAAGGGGACATTCTGTTTTCGGATGTACCCGAACGGCCTTGCTGAGCTTGCAGCGGGCTGGACAAAAGGCTTTGCGGCTGGCGCAGGCCAAACACCGCGCGTGGTGTTGCTGATTACTGTGGCGTGGATGATCGGCCTCATGCTGTCGCCGATAGGTTTGCTGGCGACCGGGCATTGGACGGCGTGGGGCATTACGTATCTCGCGTGTGCTTTGCAGGTGGGCTGGTTTGGGCGCCAAGTTGGATCATTCCATTGGCTCAGCGCTTTGTTCTATCCGGTACCTCTGATCTTCTTCTTTGTTTTGTTTGCATGGTCAAGCGCAAGGTCGGGCAAACAGGTCAAATGGAAAGGCCGCGAAATCCGTGCCGATTAAACTGCCCATCGCCTGGATTGTCGTATTGAATGTGATCGGCTGGATTGCGATCCAGATGGGGTTGGCATGGGCTTTCACAAAGATGCCTGTCAGATGGTTCAATCCGGCCAAAGCATTCGGATTTGAGTCGGGCGGGCGCTTCTATGAGCGCGTGTTCGCCATCAAGAAATGGAAAGACAAACTCCCGGATGCCGCCCAATGGTTCGGCGGCGGCTTCGCCAAAGCCAACCTTTCTTCAGCCAACCCCGAATACGTGCGCAGGTTCATCCAAGAAACATGGCGCGGCGAACTTTGTCACTGGTTCGCGATGGCGTGTGCGCCGCTGTTCTTTCTCTGGAACCCATGGTGGGGAGATGTGGTCATCGTGATGTACGCGTTGCTTGCGAATCTGCCGTGCGTTCTGGCTCAGCGTTACAACCGAGCGAGGCTGCAGCGGTTGCTTGAACGCAGGCAAGCCAGCACTCAAAGCTCGCGCATCTGAACCATTCCGGGCCTGCACTACGAACTGGTTGTAGTTCGCAGCCCGGCCTTCGGCTGGGGAATCTTACCGGCAGCCGCCGCGGATACACCTGTTGCTTCAGCCCGGGGAGATTGTTGGGCTAACGGAGATGCCGATCGGCAAAGTCAAGGTACCGTTCCCAATCGTACGTGGTGATTTCGTGGTCACCGGTTCGCACGTGATAACCGATCGTGTGTCCAACCGGGTTGTTCACCGCGGGCATTTCCGAGACACCCAACCCTTTCAGCCCATACAAAGCATAAACAGGTTCGGCGTGCAAAGCTGCCAGGAATTCTCCGCGTGGATCGGACCAGCGGTCCAACTCCGCACTGGCCACATAGACGGGCCGCGGCGCAATCAGAGCAATTAACATATGCGCGTCAACCGGGAGCTGGTCCTCTTTGTTTGCATAGCGTGCGTAGTTGCGGCAATACCAGATCCCAGACAGCGCATACGAGGCTGCGACTGTTTCACCGTAGCGGCGTCTGGCAATAGCGGCGCCGCCCTGGCCAGAGTCATTCGAGATGACAAGGGCAAACCGCTCGTCTTGTGCGCCCGCCCACAACGCGGTTTTACCCGTGCGCGAATGACCAAAAACAGCGACACGACGTCCGTCGATGGCCGGATCAGTCTGCAGATAATCCAGCGCACGGCTCAGTCCCCACGCCCACGCACCGATCGCCCCCCATTCATCGTCGTCAAAACGCGCGCGACCGCTTTCAGCGAGGAGACGAAAGCGGATTCCGTTTCGCCAGCTTTCGGGTGTGAACCGACAGCCTGATCCGTGCCGGTCCAGCTCGATATCGCCGCCGTGAAAACTGGCGACTGCATAACCGCGTTTTAATATGAGTTCCAAGGGCCATCTGTGAGCGTGTTCACCGCGTTGGCATATCGAGTTGCGAGACGGCACAATCCCGGGATCGGAGTGGACACCTTGATTGCCGTAGCTCAGACCAATGAACGCCGGCACCCGATGCCCGGCCTGCTTCGGGATGAACAAAAGCAGGTCGATGCAAGGCGCATTCCCATCATCCAGCAGGCGGATGCGGACTTGTCTGCGCGTGGCAAGGCCATCAAAAACCTCGGCATCTGGCGCGAGCGGCTCGAACCTGAGGTTGGTCTTGATTGTCGGGGTCCGTCCATAAACGTTTCTTGCGAACGCGTTCAGGATTTCCGGCCGCCGGACATCTCGCCATGTAGGAAGATCCAAGACCTTCTGACCGTTCATGCACACGAGCGGATCGGGGAGTATGTAGTGCGGGACTGTTGATTCGTCATAGTTTGTGTCCGGCGGTTCGCCTGTGGCAGTGACGGGTGGAAAGAGATCGTCGGACTTGACGTTGGCCAATGCATCAGGTTCGAGGCGCAGATATCCATTCTCACGGGTAACGTTCAGGCGCGCGTCAATGGCGCGGTTAACGGGGTCTTCCACGGTTTGGCCGAGGCGCCGCCGAATCTCCTTTCGCAACCACCAATAACCCGAGTTCCAAGAGTACAAAACGTGCCCATGCGGGTGCCCGTCCACGGTGCTGATGGATTCATTGAACGCAGGCGCGTATGCGATTTCTCTGGCGATTCGTTCGGTGAGCAACGCATCGACCTCGGTGGCGGGCAATCCATGCACGCCAGCCAAAAGGTAATTCGCGGCGTCGTTCAGGAACCATGAACCGCCGTAACAGTACACACCGCTGTGGCCGGGCAACAACGAACCATCGGCCATGGAAATGACGCGGAGACCGTATGGCGTTTTCACCTTCTCGGATGTGCGGTGATGGGTTAGGACCTGCTCATCTGCAAGAAGCTTTCTGCCGAACACGGCGTATGTCAGGGTGGCACCGTACAAGGTGTCCTGGCCGAGAATGTCGCGTTGTTTCCGGCTTGTGGGCATGAACCCGAGTTCGGCGTTGAAAAGTGACCTGTACGCTGCAATGGCTCGTTCGATGTCATCGTCTGCGACATCGAGGCCGAGTTCTTTCGCTGCCAACAAAGCCCCGCAATGGAATCCCTGGTCGCTGGTGGGTGAATCGTCGTCGTCGTACGGGAGCACGTCATGATAGGTTTTCCAACCTTTCGGGTTGGGAGCACCCGGCAACGGCGGCGGCACATAAAGCCCATCTTTCTCGTGTTCACGGATGAATGCGTAAGCTTTTCGGACGAGCGCTTCGTTGACGGCGCCACCGGCGCGTTTGATGAGGGCAGCCCAAATGAGATAGTAGTGGGCGTTGTCCTCATAATCCATGCGTGTCCAGAACACGGCACGATAGGCCTCGGCGGTTTTCTCCGGCTCATCCAATCCAAGTGCAGTGTAGAATCCGTCGCTCACCCATTGCTTCCAGCCGTAGCCGGGACCTGAGACGAAGATGTACCGGCCATCGCGCGGACGATTGTTTGCGTCAAGCGCAAGGTTTCGGCGTAACAGGTACAGCGATGTGTTGCGGAGGATGGCCTCGAGGATGGAGCTGTTCCATCCCTTGGCGTTTGCAACGGCGATGTGAGCCGCGACCTGTGCGTCGTAATGATTTCGAGCAGGACTGCCAAATACCCAGGTCGTAAACCTACGTGTTTCACCTGCTGCAAGCGATTGCCAGCCGTCCATTTCGTATTGGTAGGTGTCGCGCGCGTCTTCGGGCGGTTTGATTATCAGTGGATACGGGGGTCGGCCGTCCCCGGCGAAAACCGCGAGCCGATGGCCACCCGGGTCAATCAAAACCTGACACCGATTCTCCCAAAGCCCCGGCGAATCCGCCGCGATCCCAAAAACTTTCCCTGCGCTCCGTACCATGCCCACCGGAAACGTCTCCGTTTGCTCCGCGCCTCTGACAGTGTCGCACAACACGCGCCTTGCCATCGGGCCGGAAAAAGAGGCGAACTCGCCCGCCAACGCCAAATCGAGTGGAAAAGCTACGGCGAACCGGTGTGCCATGTTGGCACGCACTTCGAGCGTGCGTTCAACCAGCGAAGGCGTCTTTTGCACGATTGTCCACTCGAGAGTCAGCGGCCCAATCGTCTCAGGACCGAATTTCATGATCCCGGGCCGATCAGTTCGTTCGTTGAACCTGACCGGGATCCAATCGCCACCGGGGAATTTCAGTTCAACCCCTGCTGGCGCGGTATCAGTCGCCCGGCCAACCAACAGATTACCCGACCTGTACTCGATCCGAAAACCGTCGCCAGCATGGGTCGTAGCGGGCCGAAGCTCAACGACCTCGGCACGGGTGCAACAAAACACTGTTGCGCAGCCGATTAGCGCGCTTAAACAGCGGTAAACCGGGCCGGTTCTGCGCGTTCTTGTTTCCAACAAATTGCCGCTGGGGCAGTTGCTTCTCTGAGTAAAAGCTTTCACTTGTACCGACATCACGAATACCTAAATCGTTCTGCATTGTCGATTCCCCAAACCCAGGGCAACGAGAATAGAGTGCCAGACACGTTGTCTGGGTTTGCCCCCGGAGGACGCGAATAGAGGGACAGGCACGTTATTTGGGTGTTGCCCCCGGATTGCGGCGTGGCCCGCAAATTGCCCCTTGTCCCAATCGGCGGCTGCCGAAGTGTGCGGAGGAACCCCTCGGATGCCGATATGGGGACAGACACGTTGTTTGGGCATGGAAACAAAGCGGCAGCAAGCTGCCGCACTCCAAGCGCTTCGCGCCTGCCAAGGCCCACTGCGTCCGCGGCAGCGGGTGAGAATCCATTGGGGTCAGCGCGCTCTGCCTTGCGGCAGAGTCGCGGGGCATATTTCGCAGCCCGGGGTGGCTGAAGGTCCGGGGGGCAAGAGCCGGGGGCGTTGCCCGTCAGGCGACTTTGGTTCCGGCTGCGCCGGGCTGGAAACGAATGGTCAGCGCTCGACGCGGATACGCCAAAAGCGGCTTCGAATTGACGGGTGCGTGTCTATCCACGTGTTCGATGTAATCAGTTGGCCCTCATTCAAGGGTGTCCAGACACCGCGCAGCAGGTCTTCCGTGAACTCGATTGCGTACCGGAATTCGGGGCCAAGATCGTCCCACGACAAGACTGTGCGATCTGCGGCATGGCTCAGAACGAGCAATCGCGGGGGATGAGGCGGCCAGGAACTCTGCGGCTGCGAGGCGCGCATGTAAACCAGTCCCCAATTGAGGGCGTTCACCAGGTCTTTCGTGGCGAGGTACACTGGAGGGTCGTCCTGCCAACTGGCGTCGGCCGTGCCGGTAGCGTAGAACTTGGCGGCGGCGGCCAGGTAGTTCGTTCGACCTGAGTAGCGGTACGCGTAGGCGAGAGCGTCGGAAGTTACCAATGCCCAGTTGTTGACCTCGAGGTAGGGTGGGTCGTGCGGCTCATAGAAGTAAAGAGCGTTCCACGTCGCCAGCCGGCCGGGCTGGTATTCAGAGGCAAAGTAACGCAGGATGAAATCGGCATAGACGGTGAGCGCGTTGGCGACTCCCAGGTCGTCGGGCAGACCGTACTCTGTGCAAAAATCAAGATAGCGTCCCAGGGTCCACAAGATCTGACTCAACTGAAAGCTGCTCAGCCATTGCCAATCCTCGGCTGGGCGGAATGAACTTGGATTATCCAGCCAGGCCTTGTTCGAGAGGTCGGCCGTTTCCCGGACGATGGTGCGCAGCAATTCAAGCCATTGGGTGTCGCCGGTGTGACGATAACCTTCAATCATTGCGAAAATGAGGTTCGCTCGCTCGCGGTAGAGCACCGGGTTTCGGAAGTCTATGAACTCGGCCTGGTTGCGCATGGCTTGCAAACCTTCGAGCGCAACCTCGCGAAATCGGGTTTCGCCTGTCATACAGTAAGCCAACAGCAGATCAGGCACGCCGAAGAACAGGTCGTCGGATGGCGAATTGCTGTTGCGGTTGGGATTGATGTTGCCTGGTTCGTCGTGATTGCTGTGGCCAAAATAGGCGCCATGCGCCCAATGTTGAGGGCCTTCGTCAGGAATGTGGAGGTAATCAATGTCCGCAAGGTGCCACGCCGCAGGCAGTGCAAGGTCAAGCCAGGCTGGATCGCCTGAACGGCCATACTGCACCAGAAAACCATACAGGAACCAATACTTGAGGTTCATTTGCCCGGCTTGATTCGGACCAAAGGATTCGTAATCCAGCGGCACATCGCCGTAATCCTGCCAGCCGAAGAAGTTATAGCGCTCGATCGTTTCCCGCAGGGTGGTATTGCCGAAACTCGGATCGTCCACGTCCGGGTTGAAGTCCGGGTTCGGCTCGAACGCAACGCGCACGTACCTCTCATAGAGCGGCCATTGTTTGAGGTCCTCGACGGGCACCTCGCCTAAAGCACCTGATTGGACCATGGCAGCGGGTTCCACCTGTCCCAGCAGCGGTTGTTGAAAAGCGCGGGCGCACTGATCCGCAACACCCACTTCTTCGGCGCCCAAACCAAACCGAAACATCAAGGTATGAGTCTTTTCTTCGCCGACGCGCAGGTTGTGCCGGAATACGTGGCCGTTTGGGAAGAGGTCGGCCACTACTGTCCCGTCGGTGCGAGCTTCCAGTGCTTTCGGGAAGTTCTGCCAGAAATCGCGGACAGCTACTTGGACGCGAGGGCCTTGATCGCCAGTACGGCGGAGCGCAATCCAACCCAGGGCGCGACGACCCGTGACGGGCGAACCGATGCCGGTGATAGTGAAGCCGGGGCTGGTGCTGAACGACTGGAGGCGCGGTGCACAGTCGATGTTGTTTTCCCAGCCCACCAGCCCGACATAAGCGTCCCAGTTCGTGCCGCCGCTCGAGTCCTGATAAAGGCGGATTGTGTCCGTGGGCTCGGACACACTCAGGCCATTTTCCATTTCAACATGCAAAGGAGCCGGTGTTGAAGCGAGTTTCAAGGCAAGTTGCAGACCGCCCAGGTACACGCTGTTGGTGCTCCCTTGGTCGTGGACGTTGAGCGGCTGGCCCCATTCGCCTTCCACGATGGGATAATTGTTTTCCACGGTGAAATCGAGGCGCACGTCGGATCGGCCAGCGTAGAAATGGCATCGGGCCGTAAAGTCCAGCACGGGTTGTCCATGGTAGTCGGGAATACTACCCACGACCTTGACGACGGCGTACAGAGGCCCTTTCCGCTCGATGTCGGCCCGGCTCGAGCGCGCCTGACGCGATGCAGTGGGCGCCACAACATTTGTGCCGTTCATGGGGAGCAACCGGATGGCTTGGGATGCGGTCAACGGCTCCAACAATGTCCGCCCGCTCATGACGACCTGGTCAATCAGGTTGAATGAATCCGTGTTCAGCGTGAAAAGAGCGGGCCCGGTGTCAACAAAGATTCTCCCCACCGCTTGAGTAATGCTGAGTGTGCTGGTCGGGGCGGTCTGTCCCTCGCCGGGTTCGATGCGAATGGCACGAACACTCCGTGCATCCAGAGTTTCCAGGTACGAAACCAACACCCATTTCGCAGGGGCGTTCGTATCGGCCGGATGACTTCCCCAGCGGGATAGGATTTCGAATTGAGCCGGCACGGCCTGGTCCTCTCTGCGCAGGAGAAGCTCGGTAGGTTTTGTGGCATGCCATGCGCGAGGCAGGGGAACACCAAAGGTGACGCATTCGCCAGTTCGCGCGACCCCAGCCCGTTCATGGATATGGCAGGTGATCCATTCCCCGCTGTTGAGGGAGGCATGAAGACCGAGCGCCCACAGCAGGACTCCCGCGCAGAATCTCGATGCAGTCATAGTCTCCTTGTACCACGGCTGGTGGCTGGGTAAAGCAAAATCCAAAGACACCGAAGGCCGGCAGGCCCGGTGTGCCGTCAGATTCCCGGGCTAAAAAAGCCACGTGAACGTCAACGCGCCGAACTCGAAGTAGTCCTCCTGTCCCTTGAACTCTTTGCCCCAAAAGACGTAACTGAAGCTGGCAATGAATTTCCCGCTGCTGACTGCAATTCCAACCTCGGCTGCGGGCACGAACCATTCCTTGTCCACGCTCGGGCTGTCTTTCCACGTGTTACCGTCCAAAGTTATGTTTCGAGCGATCAAGTTCCCGCTCACACCGCCGTACGCGTAAACGCCCCAGTCTTTCCATGGCGACAGGTCGGGATCATGTTTCGGCGGCGGCAGGTGAACCATCCCGCGCATCAAGGTTGTGCCGAAATCATTTGGGATGCGCCAGCCGATGCGCAATTGTCCGCCTATTTGGGCCTGGGTTAGGACATTTCCAAGCATTGCGTTTGCCATGGGGATTGCTTGAACGCCGAAGCTTTCCAAGTCGCCAACAAGCATGTAACGCTGGCGGTGCTCGTAAACAAGATTCAGTATCGGCTCGTTGTGCAGTTGGTAGTCCCAACCCTGTGGTAAACCGCTTCCGATCAGCCTGTGGACTTCACGTTGGGTTTCCTCGGCCAATGACCACGGCCCAACCACTCCAGTTATGAGTTTTACGCCGTTGTACGTGTTGTCGTGTTCGCTGTGGATGGAAAGTCCGGCCCACAACAAACCCGCATAAGGGCGATCAGCAGAGTCAGGAACGGGAACTTTAGTGTCGGACGGCGTCACCATTATCTGGCCCAGATCATATCCTATGGTACGGCGTTCGGCCTGCCACGGCAGCTTGTCCACCACCTTGTCAAGCCAGCTTGGGCCCGTGTGAGCTACCGAAACCGACACGCCATCGGTGTAAAACCTGTCGCTGCCGCCGAACGTGTCGTTTTCCCAACGAATTGATGCTGACCACTCTCTCGGAAGTGGTTCGCCTGCGTTGCACATGCCCAACGAAAACGCAAGACAGACAATGCAAGTTACCAGCCGGTACAGCTTCATTGTTTGATCCAACGCCGCCTGTGTGTCAGCCGATCGTAGCCGGGCGATGGTGATTTCGCAGATTTGAAATGTCCAGCCTGTTTGCTCACCAGTTCATATCTTGGCCCGGAAATCTCACCGGCAACCCTCTCGAATTTACCTGCGAGTTGACTCCGGTGAGATTTCCTGACCCTGCGCTGCGAGTTCCAAATCCAAGAGTGGGATGCATCCCCAAACCGTGTTGTCTTCATCGAAGCCTTCGTTGTCACTTTCGTCGCAACCCTTGTCGGCTGCACATCCGAATTGAGCGGTTCGGAGGCGCTTCGGATTGACGCGCTTGCATCATGCGGTGATACTGTCTGGCATGAAAGTCGCAAGGACACTTCTCGCTCTTGGGCTTCTCCACGCCGTCTGCTACGTCAATGCCTACGTTGCTCAGCCGCGGCCAAACATTGTTGTTTTCCTTGTGGACGACATGGGCGTCATGGACACGTCAGTGCCGTTTCTCACCGATGATTCCGGGCGGCCCAAGCGTTATCCGCTCAACAATTTCTACCGCACGCCAAACATGGAACGGTTGGCAGGCCGGGGCATACGATTCAACAGTTTCTGCGCCATGAGCGTTTGCTCTCCAACCCGCATCTCGATCATGACCGGCCAGAATGCCGCACGCCATCGCACAACCAACTGGATCAACCCCGACCAAAACAACGCCGGTCCTCACGGTCCGCCCCACTGGAACTGGCATGGATTGAAACCGGGAGATGTGACGCTGCCCGGCTTGCTGCGCGCTGCAGGCTATCGCACGATTCACATCGGCAAAGGCCATTTCGCCCCGCGAAACAGCCCCGGAGCCAACCCCGCCAACCTCGGCTTCGATGTGAACATTGCCGGGGCATCCATCGGCCACCCGGGTAGCTACTACGGCACCAAGAACTACGGCGGCGGAACCACAAGCGGCGGCAACGCAGTGCCTCACCTCGAGAAATACCACGGCACAGATACTTTTCTCACAGAAGCACTGACTCTCGAGGCTATGACGCAGGTCGCCGAGGCCGTCAACAAGGGCCAGCCGTTCTTCCTCTATCTTGCACATTACGCGGTGCATGCGCCGTTCGAATCAGACCCACGATTCGCCAAGCATTACGCGGACTCTGACAAGCCGCCCCAGGCCAGGGCATTCGCCACTTTGATCGAGGGCATGGACAAATCGCTTGGCGACATGCTCGATTATCTCGATCGACTCGGAGTCTCTGAAAACACCCTGTTGTTTTTTCTCGGCGACAACGGTACCGACGCGCCTCTCGGCCACCAACACACCGTCGCTTGCGCCGCTCCTTTGCGCGGTAAAAAGGGCGCTCATTATGAAGGTGGAATGCGTGTGCCGTTCATCGCCGCATGGGCAAAACCCAACCCCTCAAATCCGAACCAAAAACGCCTTCCCATCCCCGCCGGCGCCGTCCAAAGCCAACTGGCCGCTGTGCAAGATTTGTTCCCGACCATTGTCGATATCGCCGGCGCACAAATACCCCGGGGCCACATAGTGGACGGCCGCAAACTCGATACATTGCTCTCAGGCCGACGTGACCCCACCCGGCGCGAGGAGTTCCTCATGCATTACCCGCATTCCCCACACCGAAGCGATTATTGGACAAGTTACCGCGACGGTGAGTGGAAGGTGATTTACCATTACATCCCGTCAGAATCGACCCGGGGCGCACATTATCAGCTATTCAATCTAAAAACCGATCCGTTTGAACAGCAAGACCTGGCTGACGCGCGCCCGACTGAACTGCGGCGGATGATGCGCCGACTTATCACGGCACTGGAAGAATGTCACGCGCTGTATCCTGTGGACAACGACGGCACCACACCTCTGAAACCCAGACTGCCGTGAAACCCGTCGGTTTCGTCCAACCCGGCCAACTTGATTGCAAAGACGCTCAGGCCGAGAACCTCGCCAGTTGACCGTGATGGTACGCTGATACCGTTGTTCCGGTGACGTTTCCAGGTTGCCTGCCAGCCGGGTGGGGCCTGTGCCGCGTCGTTACTGCGGTTTTGCCAGTTTCACCCATGCAATGACAGGGAAATGATCGCTGGGGAACTGGCCATCTTGTGAGAATGTTACTGTTTCGGCAGCGACCACCTCGGCAATGCCTCTCCCGAGAATCCAGTCGATTCTGACCCCGCCTTGTTTGGGGCCGTTGAAACCGTGGAACGTGTTAATGGCCTCATTACGCCGTTCGCGTGCAGCCAGCCACAGGTCTTGAAACAGTCCCGACCCAACCAGAATATCGTAGGCCTTGTTTGCTCCGGCAGTTGCGTTGAAATCGCCCACGAGAATAACAGGCAAAAACGTGCGAAGGGATTCGACGCGTTCGCGTATCAGGTCTGCGCCTTTTTCCCGAGCCAACTGCACTTCATGATCCAAGTGCGTGTCCCAAAAGTAGAACTCGGTGTTGGTGCGCTTGTCGCGAAACCGTATCCACGTCACCATGCGGCGGCACGTGTTGCCCCATGTGCTGGAGGCGATGACGTTGGGCGTATCCGACAGCCAAAAATGATCGTACTCGAGCGGCTCGAAACGGTCCGGTTTATAGAAAATCGCCATGAACTCACCCCGGCTTCCGCCGTCGCGGCCGGTGCCCAACCACGTGTACTGGGGCAAATCATGGGCGATGTCCTTGAGCTGCTGGTAAAGCCCCTCCTGCGTTCCGATCAGGTCAGGCAGATACTTTTCGATGCACGCTTTCATTACGGGCCTGCGTTCAGGCCATGAATTTGGCCGCGACTGGCTCGCATAGCGCAGGTTAAAAGTCATAACGCACAGCGTCTCCGGACCGGCCACGCTCTCGCCGGACCTGGCCTGAATAGCAATCAACAAGCATAAACACAGTCCGAGTACCAATTGATTAGTCCTGAACTTCATAGGTGCTCCACATGATTAGTGCGTGTTACGGGCAGCCGCTGGCAAGCCCTGTGCTTGAAGAGCTCCATTTGTTGGCCGACCCATATCCAAGCATGCGCCATTAGAATGCACCTTCGGCGTCCCCCCGGCAAGCTTGGAGAACGCCAACCCGTGTTTTACAGCATGTGTGGACGGTGTTTAGCAAGCTTCTAACTCGGACCAGCCAAGCATGCGGTGTGAAGCTCAACTTCGAGCCAAGCCCTGAAATCTCCCCGGAATGAAACTTTGGGTGTCTTGGTTCGGTCAGGCGGTGAGATTTCCGGGCTAGTGGGGGCTTGATCAGAGCACTCTTGTTGCCGAAGGAGCCGCAGCAGACATTGCGCAGCCCGGCGTTGGCCGACAGCCAACATCAGGGGGCGGAGGAGCTGGGGCACTGCACGTCAGGCAACTTTGGTTCCAGCTACGCCGGGCTGCGCAATATGCTGGATACTGAGTATGAGGTCCGGTTCTCGATCGCTTCGCTGGGAACAGAATGTTCGAGAACTAGAATGCTATAAATCTTGACAATTCCGGCTTTCAATAGAGTTGACAAAATGAACATGCCATAGCAAAAGAGAGGCAATTCCGTTGTTTGTTTGGACGAATGTTTGATGATTCTCAGAGATCGGAGCGCTGGCGTCTTTTGATAGTGGACGACGAACCGGGGGTAAGGCGGCTGCTCGAGGATATCTTCAAGAGCCGTGGCCATGAAGTCGTTCTTCTTGGCGACGCAGCTTCACTGAAACAGTCCTTTGCCGGGCCTCCGCCGGACGTGGTGCTTTTGGACCTTCGTTTGCCGGATGCTGACGGTTTGGATTTGCTGCCCCAACTCATAGAGACCTGGCCAGACGCCAGAATCGTAATGCTGACAGGTTACGGCACCATTGACACTGCAGTCGAAGCGGTCAAGAAAGGCGCTTTTTATTTCGTGCAAAAACCTTTTGAACCTGAAGCGCTTTTGCTGCTCGTCCAGCGCGCCTGCGAAGAGAAGCACCTCCAGGAACAAAACGCCGCTTTGCGGCGTGTGATGTCCGCGTTGACCAGCGGCGCGGCCCCTGTCTTCCACAGCCAGGCAATGCAGGCCATTCTGCGCACAGTCGAGCGCATCGCTCCGAGCGATGTCTCGGTCCTCATTACTGGCGAGAGCGGCACCGGAAAAGAAGTGGTGGCGGATTTGATTCACGCCCTCAGCAACCGCTCGAAGGGGCCGATGGTCAAGGTCAATTGCGCTGCCCTTCCCCGAGAACTCATTGAAAGCGAATTGTTTGGCGCTGTCCGTGGCGCTTACACGGGGGCGCATTCTGACCGCGAAGGGCTGTTTCGCCAAGCGGAAGGCGGCAGTCTGCTGTTGGACGAGATTTCGGAGATGCCCATCGACACGCAAACAAAACTCCTCCGGGTGCTGCAGGAAAAAGAGGTCAGGCCGGTCGGCGGCCGGACCGTTTACAAGGTCAACTGCCGGATTATCGCTGCCACGAATCGGCGTATTGAAGATGCTTTTCGCGAACACAAACTCAGGGAGGACTTGTACTATCGGATTGGGGCGGTTCGGATTGATCTACCGCCCCTGCGCGATAGGAAGGACGACATCGTACCCCTTGCCAAGGCGTTCTTGAAACGATTCGCCAGCCAGGCGGGCTGCAACGTTGCGGAGTTCACACCGGCAGCCGTTGATCGGTTGCTGGGTTACGATTGGCCCGGAAACGTCCGGCAATTGGAAAACGAAATACAACGTGCGGTTCTCGTCTGCGAAGGGACCAAAGTGGACGTCAATGACCTGTCAATAAACAACAATAACGACGGTGATTTTTCCGAACCGCGGCCGAAGTTGACACCGTTGGAGGACGTGGAACGCAACGCAATCATACAAATGCTCCGTGAGACCGGTGGCAACAAAGTGGCAGCCGCCCGCCGCCTTGGAATCGGCCGCCAAACCCTCTACAACAAGATCAAGCAATACCAAATCCCGGCTTGACACAGCGCGCAGCATTTGTGCCTATCAAGTGAAGCATGAAACGGCTTGCTGGTCTTCTAATCGCGCTGGTTTGCCAAGCTGCGGTTTTCCCTGGCGAACGCAGCCTTGATCTCCTCGAACCGGAACCGCAGGTGATTTGCCCTCGCGATCCCTCTGTCCTTGAACTGTTTGGTGCCCACGAACTGCGGCGTTACGTTTACCTCCGCACTGGCCACTTGCTCCCCATAGTGCGTGCCGACAAGGCCGACCCACCGTCCAAAGGCGCTTTTGTGGTCGCACGCAGTGACCGTCCCTTGGCCCTCAACGCCGCCCCGGACGCCAGTTCACGGGGGATGATTGCCGAGCTCGAACAAGGGCAGTTCTGCTTGCGCACCTTCGAGTTGGATGGGCGTCCGGTCCTGGTGCTGAGCGGCGGCGATGATGTCTCAACCCTTTACGCTGTCTATCGCCTTGCGGAAAAACTCGGTGTTCGATTCTACCTTCATGGCGACACCCTGCCTGACGATCGGATTCCGCTCGATGTGCCCTTCTTGTACGAACGCAATTCGCCCATTTTCAACCTGCGGGGCATCCAGCCATTCCATGACTTTCCCGAAGGACCGGATTGGTGGAACGCCGATGACTATCATGCGGTCCTCGCCCAATTGCCGAAACTCCGGATGAACTTCATCGGCCTACATACTTACCCCGAAGGCGCCCCGAACGCCGAACCAACGGTTTGGATAGGACTGCCGTCCGATGTCGGCCCCGAAGGCAAAGTCAAATTCAGCTACCCGGCTAGTTATCAAAACACACTCCGCGGCAATTGGGCGTACACCGCAATGAAAACATCTGAGTTTTTCGGCGGCGCTTCCGCCCTTTTTGAGCGCGATGATTACGGAAACGACGTAATGACAGGGTTTTGCCCTCAACCCGAGCTACCCGAAGATTGCAATGTTGTCTTCGAACGGGCAGGTCAGACCCTCAACCGCGCATTCAGATTCGCTCGCGCTCTCGGAATCAAAACCTGCGTCGGCACAGAAGTCCCCCTCACAATTCCCAAAAAAGTCAAGGAACGCATCCAGGCCCAAGGCAAAGACCCGAACGACCCAGAGGTAATCCGCGACGTGTACGAGGGCATTTTTCGGCGCATCATGACCACACACCCGCTGGACTATTACTGGTTTTGGACCCCGGAAGGCTGGACATGGGAGGGCACAACCAAACAACAGGTCAACCGAACCATGGACGATTTGATCCTCGCCGCCGGCGCGGCATGGAAACTCAAAGCTCCATTCCAACTCGCAACTTGCGGGTGGGTCCTCGGCCCGCCAGAGGACCGCGCTCTCTTCGACAAGACCCTCCCCAAGGAATTCGCCCTGAGCTGCATCAATCGCGAGGTAGGCAAATCACCCGTGGATCCCGCGTTTGCATCAGTCCGAAACCGCAGCAAATGGGCCATACCATGGCTCGAGGATGATCCGGCGTTGACCTCGCCGCAACTGTGGGTGGGCCGAATGCGCCGTGACGCCGCCGATGCCCGGCGGTATGGCTGCGACGGACTAATGGGCATCCACTGGCGCACGCGCGTTCTGGCGCCAAACGTCCTCGCTCTTGCTCAAGCTGCATGGGACCAGAGCACATGGAACCCAAAGCCATTTGAACCACCCAAACCGCCGCCTTTGGCCGAGGGTCCGCTGGGTGGCGCAACCGCCGATTACCCGAACAACCCGATCGCAGACACGGAAGACGACCGGCTTTATCAAACGGTTCGATACAATCTTTCTGCCTACCACTTCAACCTGCCAGCGGACGAGTACACAGTGACATTGAAGTTCTGTGAACCCCATTACAGCGCAGCAGGCAAACGTGTGTTCAATGTCAGCCTCCAAGGCCAGAAGGTGATCGACAAGCTCGACATCTTCGCCCGCGCCGGCCAAAACCGGGCATTGGATTTTTGCTTCGATAACGTCAAAGTCACAAATGGTTGGCTCGAAATCGGGTTTGCGCCTGTCATCGAGTTCCCATGCATAGCCGCCATTTCAATCGAAAGCCAAAACCTCAAACGCCGTATCAATTGCGGCGGCCCGGCCTACAAGGACTACTCCGCTGACCTACCCGCGAGACCCCTTCCCGGGCCAACATTCGCGCCCGCACTGGATTTTTACCTCGACTGGGCAACACAAGAGTTCGGCCCGAAAGTCGGCCCTTATGCGGCACAAATCCTCGCGCGCGCGGATTGCAAACTGCCGCGCCCGTCGGACTGGGTCAACGGCCCCGGTGGAATCCGTCCCGACCCGCGCCCGTGGGCTGAAGTCGCACCCGAGTACGCTTTTGTATCCGAACTTGAAGCCTTGGAACCCTTCGTCCAAGGCACCGGCAACCAAGAGCGGTTCCGATACTGGATCGAAACTTTCAGGTACCACCGTGCCATGGCGCAACTCAACTGCACATGGGGCGCATTGAACAAGGCGATGGACCGCGCCAAGATCAGTTCACGGGATGTGCTCAGAGTCGAGTCGGCCAAGATGTTTGCTTTACCCCTCTGGTATTCACTGGCCCGCCAGATTGACCAAATACACGCACATCTCCTGGCTACAGTTTCAACAACTGGCGAGCTCGGCACCATCGCGAATTGGGAGCAACACCTTCTGCCGTCCCTGCTCAAGACCGGCGCTGACTTGGCCGAACTGATCGGCACCACGCTGCCTCCGGATTTCTTGCCCTCGAAATTCTACTATGGGCCAACGCGCGTCATCGTTCCCACAAGACGAAGCGCCCTCACAATCGGCGAAAACTTCCAACTCAAGATCATCGTGCTTAGCCAGGTCCGCCCCACCGAGGTTTGGGTAAAATGGCGACCTCTAGGACCGGGTCCATTTACCCCTGTTCCCGCAAGTCATGTCGCCCGTGGAGTTTACCAAGCCCGCCTGCCCGGAAAACTGATCGCAGGGTCCGACTTCGAGTATTTCGTCGAAGCTGTCTTGCCCGGAGGAAGCAAGGTGTTGTATCCGGCAACGGCTCCGAGCCTGAACGAAAGCGTGGTCTTGCTGGGAACAAGCTTCGGAACCCCTTCCCAGTGAATTGTTGGGCTTCTGTTGCGTCAAATATTGCATCCTGCTAAAATGTAGCGTTTCTCGGATGAAGAACTGGATTCTTAAACTGCTGGTTTTGATTGTCGTCGGCGGGCTCGGATATGCCGGGTACACGCAATATCGCGCGTGGCAACTGCGCGCCAAAGACCCCAATAACGACCGCCCAACAACCGCCCTCGTGATTCAGACGAACATCAGTTTCTCCGTAAACGCTGCAGGCGAAATAAGCCCCGCAGAACAGGTCTCAGTTCGACCGGAAATCAACGGCCGCATCGAGGAACTGCCGGTCGATATCGGCGACCGCGTTAAGAAAGGCGATCTGTTGTTCAAGCTGGATGACAAAGAGTTGCAACAGCAAAAGGCCTCAAGCCTCACCGCCATCGAACGCGCAAAGCTCGAACTGGAAAAAGCTGAACGCGATTACCTC
The DNA here is from genome assembly GCA_012517065.1 of Verrucomicrobiota bacterium. Lineage (GTDB taxonomy): Bacteria > Verrucomicrobiota > Verrucomicrobiia > Limisphaerales > J093 > JAAYVR01. Next base: position 46,666 of record JAAYVR010000194.1, read on the forward strand.
CGCGCGAAAGAACTGCTGACTGGCAACCTGATCTCACAGGAATTGTTCGACAACACCAAGACCACTTACGAGCTCGCCAAAAACTCGCTCGAACGAGCCCAACGAGACCTCGCTATAATCGAAGAGCGTCTTACCAAGACCAAGGTCGTCGCGCCATTCGACTGCACTGTGTTGACCCGGCCTGTATCCGTCGGCCAGGCCGTGTCCGGCTCTGGCGGATTCAACAGCGGCACCGAAGTCCTCACAATAGCTGACCTGAACTACATGATCATCAATGCGCACGTCAACCAGGCCGACGTGCCTCGGCTTTCGCTCAACCAGCAGGTAAAGGTCACCATCGAAGCCGTCCCGGGATTGGAAGTCACCGGTATCGTCGAGCGCATTGCGCCCCAGGCCACAATCAAGAATAATATCAAAGGATTCGCCGCCCGCGTCAGAATCGAGAACCCAGACCAACGAATACGACCGGGCATGACCGCCAACGTCAAGATTCCGGTTGCCTCCGCCGAAAATGTGCTTGCTGTGCCGCTGGCTGCGGTTTTCACAGAACGCAACCCCGAAACCGGCGCCCAAGAACGCTACGTCTATGTCCAGTCGGGTGCCGGCTTCGAAAAGCGCCCGGTCCAGGTCGGCGTGTCGGATTTCTTCTACGCAGAAATCCAAGACGGTTTGCGCCCCGGCGAAGTTGTCGCCCTCGAATTGCCCAAAGAGGAACGCGAGAAACAAATGAAAGCACTCGCCGGCATGCGGCCGGGCGAATCGGCCGCCCCACAACCACGCGCTGGCCTCGCCTCGGGCGCCCAAACACGCCCGGCACCGGGAAGCCCAAGCGGCGCCCAACCACGCCCGGCGGCCGGTACTCCGAGTGGCGCTCAAGCCAGCCCGGTCCGCCCTGCCGGAACCGCAACAAGCTCCGCCGGGCGATAGCCGCATTGACCCAGCAACCGCATCTTGAATTCCCATGGCGCTCGTAGAACTCCGCAATGTCAGCAAAATATACCGCCTTGGCGGCGAGGAAATCCGCGCACTCGACAACGTCTCGCTGGACATCGAGGAAGGTGAATTCATCTCGATCATCGGCCCGTCAGGCAGCGGAAAATCCACCCTGATGCATATTCTGGGCTGTCTGGACACCCCAACCTCCGGCACCGTGTGCCTCGACGGCATAATGATTCAAGACGCGTCCCAGCGAGAACTGGCAGCTATTCGAAACCGCAAGATCGGTTTCGTTTTTCAGTTCTTCAATCTGCTTCCAAAGCTCAACGTGCTCCAGAATGTGGAACTGCCGATGATCTACAGCGGCGTCTCAGGCGGCGAACGCCGCAAACGCGCTCTGGCTGCCCTTGAAGCAGTTGACATGGTCAACCGCGCTCGTCATCGCCCAAGTCAGCTCTCCGGCGGCCAGCAACAACGCGTTGCCATAGCCCGCGCGCTCGTCAACAACCCAAGAATACTTTTCGCCGATGAACCTACCGGCAACCTTGATTCACACACAGGCGAGGCCATCCTAAGCCTTTTCCGCAAACTCAACGAAGAGGGACGAACAATCGTCCTTGTCACGCACGATCCCGAAATCGCCGCCGTCACCCCGCGTCGAATCGAAATCCGCGACGGCCGAATCGCGTCGAAAATCGATCTGACACTTGCCGGTCTCGCCCGTGGTTCAGTGCCCGCAAGTCCAGCTTCGCCAGTGTCATGAGCAGTCAGCCCAAAGACATACTGATACACTCCTCCGCGCAATTCGGTCCAACTCTGATTGCCGGCCTGCGCGAGATTTGGGCGCACAAGTTCCGGTCCCTGCTGACCATGCTCGGCATTATCCTCGGCGTATCGAGCCTTGTTGCCATGAGCGCCCTCGTCAAAGGAATGGAAAAGGGCGCAAAAGAGGCGTTGATAGCTGTTGGCGGACTCGACAAGGTACGCGTTGAACCTCAGGAGTTGCCGGTTGAACAACGCCATCTTCAAGACCAGGCCGTCGGCATTACCATGAACGACGTCACCGTCATACAAAATGGTGCGCCCCTGATCACCAAGGTTTCACCAGAAATGCGCGTGCCGGTCACAGCATCGGCCAACGGCAAAACATTCCGCACGTTCATGTGCATGGGCGTTTGGCCAGTGGCTCTCGAAATGATGGAACATGAGATCGAACACGGCCGAATGTTCAACGAAATCGACGACGAAATGGCCAGAAGCGTTTGTGTCATCGGCACCGCCACCCGCAATGAGCTGTGGGGCAGCCCGGAAGAGGTCGGAAAGGAAATCATCCCGGTTGGCGAAACAATCTACCTCAACGGCGTTCCGTTCACCATCATCGGCATGTTCAAGCATTACGAGAGTGAACAGGAGCGCAAAACGCGCGAATTGCAGGCCAAACAGGCCGCGAACTCGCCAACAAACCAGTTGGCTCAAACCGGCCCGCAGCGCAATCGCGGGCACAGCCACGGCCGCGGCGGCTGGGCGTTCTGGATCAAAAACGCCACAATCTACATGCCGCTCAACACCGCTTACATGAAATTCAGGTCCGGTGTCAGCCTCACCGGCTTTGGACCGCGCTCTCAGCCCAGTTCCACCCCATCCGGCGCAACCGGTGACCCGCGCCTCTCCAGCCTCGAACTCCGCATCCGCAATTTCGACCTTCTCCCGGAAGCCCTCCAGCAGGTGCGCAATCTGCTCATGAGCACGCACAAAGGAATTGAAGATTTCACATTCCGCACTCAGGAGGAATGGGCCGAAGCAATCAACACTTTCATTCGCAACGCACGGTTGAGTGGCAGTCTCATCGCCGGCATCAGCCTCCTTGTCGGCGGCATCGGCATCATGAACATAATGCTGGCCAGCATCTCCGAACGCGTCCGCGAAATCGGCATACGCAAATCCGTCGGCGCAAGCAATGGCGACATTTTCTTTCAAATCCTCGTCGAAAGCACTGTCATCGCAATGTTAGGCGGGTTCTTGGGGCTCGGCACCTCGTTCGGACTTGTAAAACTGATTTCAACCATTTCACCCACCGACAACGCGCCCATCGTGACAGCAACGGCGATGTTGATTGCATTCGGGTTCAGCGTTTGCGTTGGAATTCTTGCGGGTCTGCTCCCGGCGCTCAAAGCCTCGAGGCTTAATCCGATCCAGGCCCTCAGATACGAATAGAACTCCGAGACCATGGCCCTTCTGACCACCATAATCGTAGGGATCAAGGAAGTCTGGGCGCACAAGTTCAGGTCGTTCCTCACCATGCTCGGCATCGTCTTGGGCGTCGCCAGTCTCGTCGGCATGGCTGCCATTATCAAAGGCATGGAAAATGGCATGAAAGAAACAATGGTTGCCATGGGCGGCGCCGACAAGGTCCTCCTCCAGGAACAGGATGTGCCGTCTTATCAGGAGCATCTTGCCGACCAAGCCCCGGGCCGGACCATGTTCGACGTCCAGGCTCTCCGATCCAGCGCGCCACTCCTCCGCCTCGTCTCACCAGAAATGCGCATCGAAGGTGTTATCGTCACCAAAGGCGAGAAAATGGTCGTCCCAGCCGAACTCTGCGGCGTGTGGCCAGCCGTCATCGACATGAACCTCCACACGCTCGCCCACGGACGGTTTTTCACAGACATTGACGAGGAACTCGCCAATGCCGTCTGCGTAATCGGCACCGGAATACGCGACGACCTGTTCGGGTCGCCTGAAGAAACAGGACGCGAAATCATCCCAATCGGCGAAACCATTTACCTCAACGGACAGCCGTTCACAATCGTCGGGATGTTCGAGCGTTACGAGAGCGAACAGGAGAAAAAGGAACGGCTCCTTCGCAAAACAAGCCCAGCAGAGCCACAGGTTGGGCCACCTCGCCGCCGCGGCTTCGGCAGGGGCGGTTGGGCCTTCCGGCGCAAGAATTATACCATGTACATCCCCCTCAACACCGCGTGGATAAGGTTCCGCGCCGCATCGGGCAGAGACAATATTCCCGACCCGCGACTCAGCGATATAGACCTCAAAGTGGCCGGCATCGAGCATATCGAGACCGCACTTCAACAGGCCAGAAACGTCCTTATGCTCACGCACCGCGGCATCGAGGATTTCGCGTTCCAAACCCAGGAAAACAATCTCGAGAACATCAACAGGCAAATCCGCAACGCCCGCCTCAGCGGAGGCTTGATCGCCGGAATCAGCCTCCTGGTCGGTGGCATCGGGATCATGAATATCATGCTCGCAAGCATAAACGAACGCATCCGCGAAATCGGAATCTGCAAGGCCGTCGGCGCTACCGCGTTCGCCGTTTTCACCCAGATTCTGGTCGAGAGCGTGGTGATTGCTTTGCTCGGCTCCGTTATGGGCGTTGCCGCCTCCTATGGTTTTGTTCAGGTTCTGCAACTCCTCAGTCCAACTGCCAACGAGCCGGTTATAACACCCGTGGCGATGGTCGTTGCCGTCGCTTTCAGCGCTCTCACGGGAATACTGGCCGGACTTTTCCCTGCCATCAAAGCTGCGCGACTGGACCCAATCGTCGCCCTGCGATACGAATAAGTCCGTCGGCGCTCAACCTGCGGAGCTCCTTCATGGCAACGGCGCCCCTGATTCCACAGGTCTCAATGTTTGAACATCGAGCCTGTCACCTGCCTGGGTGTGCTTGGTCGGACCGCGGGATTTCCGACTGACCGAACCCTCTCTACCGCCTGTTCATCAATTCCTCGATTTCCTCGGCTTCGACCGGGATGTCCGACATCAGATCGACCGGACCGGCATCGGTGATGAGGACCGTGTTTTCGATGCGCACGCCTAACCCTTCGCTCCGCACGTAAATCCCCGGTTCAACGGTCATGACCCAACCCGCTTGGAACGGCTCGGTGGTGAATCCAACATCGTGAACGTCCAAACCAATCGGGTGCCCCACGCCGTGCATGAAATACTCCTTAAACGCCGGATTGGCAGGGTCCTGCTTCTTGATCGCTCGCGGAGTCAATAGCCCAAGCCGAAGCAGTTCGTCTTCGACCATCTTCTCCGCTTCTTTCTGCCATTCTTTCCACAGTTTGCCCGGTTTCAGCCCCCGCACGCAGCCGCGAAACACCCGCAGTACAGCATCGTACACCTGCCGTTGTCTCCTCGAGTAACGCCCGCTGACAGGGATTGTCCGGGTCAGGTCCGAATTGTAGTTCGCATGGGCGGCCGCAACATCAAGCAGCAACAGTTCCCCCGCCTTGCACCTGGCCGAGTTTTCCACATAGTGCAGCACGCACGCGTTCCGCCCGGAAGCTATTATCGGCGGGTAGGCAAATTTACCGCGTCTCCGGATAAACTCGTGCGCAAACTCGGCTTCAACTTCGGCTTCTGAGATTCCAGGTTTCACCTTGCGAAGAATCCGCCTGAATCCGTGTGCGGTTATCGCGCAGGCTTTCCGGATCAAATCCAGTTCTTCCTCCGATTTCACGCTCCGCAGGCGATGCATCAGCCGAGCCAACCTGTGATACGAATGCAAGGGATAACGGCGCTGGCACTCCTTCACGAACCGCGCGTCGCGTGTCTCGACTTCGACCACCGCGCGTTTGTGCTCGTTCGAGTTCAGGTAAACATGTTCACATTCGCACATTATGCGATGGAACACCCTCGGGAACTCCGAAAGCCAATGAATGTTCTCGATTCCACTGCGTTCACGCGCTTCGTCCCGGCTGAGCTTGTGTCCCTCCCAAATTTCAGCCAACGGCGTTGGCTCCCGCAGGAACAGCATTTCGCGCTGCTTTTCGTCGTCCGCATCAGGATACAGCACGAGTATTGTTTCCTCCTGTTCGATCCCGCTCAGGTAGAACAGGTCCGAATTCGGATGCATCAGGAATGTGCCATCCGCGTTGGTGGGGAGAATGTCGTTCGAGTTTACCACCGCAATCGCGTTCGGCAGCATCAGCTCGCGCAGCCGCTGGCGATTCCGGATGAACAGTGTGGACGGGATTGGATCGTATCGCATTTTGTGTGCTTTGCTATCGCCCACTCACGGCCAGCATTTTGGCTGTGGGTTGGCAATCGGTGTGTTCGAAACGGCGTTGACTCACTCCAGCGAAATCACAGTTACAGACTTTGGCGGCAGAGTGACCTCAAACCCGGCGTCAGTCACACGCACATTGTCAAATCTCTCCGGCCGGACTCGGTCCGGCTGGTCAAATGTGTTATGCGCGCGCATGTCGGGCGCAGTCAGCACCCGTCCCGTGGCCGACCGAAGCTTCGCACCCCGCACTTCGGCGGCGATTGGCATCGCATCGTTGGGATTCAGGTTGCAGAAAGACACGTGCATGGTTCCCGACTTGTCGCGTGACGCGGAAACGCTGACCGCAGGAATGCGCTCGTCACCGAACTTGTAATCAGCGCATGCAAGCTCGGTTGGCAGCAAAGTCGCGTCATGATGCGGCGTGTACAGCTCAAACACGTGATACGTCGGGGTAACAATCATCTTTTCCTTGTCGGTAAGAACGAGCGCCTGAAGCACGTTGACCGTCTGGGCAATATTGGCCATGTGCACCCGATCGCAGTGCTGGTTGAAAATGTTGAGTGTCACCGCGGCTACAAGGGCGTCGCGCAGCGTGTTCTGTTGGTACAGAAAACCGGGGTTTGTCCCGGGCTCGACCTGGTGCCACGCGCCCCATTCATCAACAATGAGCGCAACACGTCTCCGTTCATCATACTTGTCCATGATTTCAACGTGCTTGGTGATTAGCTCGTCCATTCGGAGAGCGTTCCGCAGCAGATGAAACCAATCCACTTCCTCGAACTGTGTGGCCGACCGGCTCGTTCTGCCCGAACCACAATAGTAATGCAAAGCCAGCCCAGCCATTTGCCTGCCAACATTCTTCATCAGCACTTCTGTCCACCGGTAATCCCCGCCGTTCGGCCCACAGGCGATCTTGAAAATGCGGTTGCCACCGAAATTCCGAACGTAGGTTGCGTAGCGCCGAAATTGATCGGCGTAAAATTCTGGTGTCATGTTGCCGCCGCACCCCCAGTTCTCATTGCCAACCCCAAAATACTTCAGGTGCCACGGTTGGTCGCGACCGTTCTGGCGCCGCAGGTCTGCCATTGGGCTTTTCCCGTCAAATGTGATGTACTCGACCCATTCCTGCATCTCGCGCACTGTGCCGCTCCCAACGTTTCCGCAGATGTACGGTTCGCACCCAATCTGGTCGCACAAATCCAGAAACTCGTGTGTGCCAAAGTGGTTGTTCTCGGTCACCCCACCCCAATGCGTGTTGATCATAGTCGGCCGCTGTGTGCGCGGCCCAATGCCGTCTCTCCAGTGATACTCATCCGCAAAACACCCGCCCGGCCAGCGCAATACTGGCACCTTTACCCGCTTCAAAGCCGCTACAACGTCGTTCCGAATCCCACGCGTATTTGGGATCGGACTGTCCTCCCCAACCCAGTACCCTTCGTACACGCACCGGCCGAGATGCTCCGAAAAATGACCGTAAATGAACCGGCTGATCGTGTCTTTACCGCGATCAGCGTGAATTACAAGCCGATTCACCGTAGCTGCATCATCCGCCGAAAACACCTCCGGCAACCACGCAAGAAACAAGCCCAGAATTGCAACGCAGGAAAAAAGGCGAGTTTTCATGGGCCGGATAATGCCCCACCACCCCCACACTGGCAAGCCGGTATCAAGAACACTTCATGACCAGTTGAACTTCGAGCCCGGATGAACATCGAGCCTGGCACTTTATGCACTTTATCGCGTCACAGAAACAACATCGAGCCTGGCACGATATACGCAATCGCATCCGGCTGACACCGGACTGGGAGGCCTACCCCATGCAAAGTTTGGTTGAGGACAGAGCTCACCCTCGACGCGAACCGCGGTAAACGCAGAAAACCATTACAACCGGCGCAAATTCGCTTTGCGCCAAATCGCGTCCTGGTCGAGCACGAACCCTGCCTTGCGCCTAATCTGACAAAATGCTTACCGGCCCAAAGAGCCCGGAAGTCATTAGCGGAGTGTCACGCGTCAGCTTGCGGATGTTTGTCCGCGTGAACCGCTTTTCCGGTGGAAGGAATTGCTCCCCAATTATCCGGTTTGGCCAAAAGTTCACCACCTCAATCTGAACTGTGTTTGTCCCGGCCTTCGCAGCAGTCGTAACTTCCACCCGCCACGGCGGCGCCCAAAGCACGCCCAGTGATCGCCCGTTCACCCATACTTCCGCCAATTCCCTCAAGCTGCCAAGGTCAAGCCAGAGAGCCCGCTTCGGATTCTTGAACCATTCTTCCGACATCACAATCGTTTTCTGGTAACTCGCTGTTCCCGAGTAGAACCGAATGCCGGGGTCGTCATGCTCAGTCCAGGAAATCAACCGCTCGAATGTGACAGGCCGCGTCGATGACTTGAGGATTTCGCGATCGTCCTTTTCGGGCGCGCTCGTTCCGACCGGGAAATGGACTGTCCACGGCCCTGTCAAATCCGCCAGTTTTCTTAGCGCGACGGTGTTGTCCGCCGCCACGGGCGGATGCACAGCCGATGCATCCCGGAACACTACAAACGTCGAACCATACGGCGGCAGTTCCAGCGGCACCGTTGTTCGGCCACCCGATTCTTTGTAAGCTTTGGCAAATCGACGGAACCTTGTCACCGGATCCCATATCTCGGGCGCTTTCCCTGCAACGCGAAAAGTGCAATCCACTTTTTCAAGCCGGTTTGATTTGTTCGCCACAAAATAAATGTCCGTCTCGCCGGCTCGCCGGTGGATGTAGTCCAACGCAGTTTGCTCATCCGCGCCTTTGCACTCGAAGTCAGGCAGCACACCCGCCTCAATCAAAACCGCACGCGCCGTGCGGCCCGAGATGATTCTGCCACGCGGAATCGAGTGCGCGAGTTCATCCCGAGCCGACGCCGGCCCCCACAATTCATCAGCGATCCGTGCCACTTCAGCGTCGCATTCGGGATAGTTGCCAAGGCCGGTTGCTTTGGCCGGGCGCCGTCCAATGACTGTTGCGCCTGCGTTCACCAGCTCCCTGACCTTCCGCAACACGGACAGAGAAATCGCTTCCCGATCCGGCAATACCAACACGCGGTAGCTCATTCCATCCGGCAACACAAGTTGCCCATCGCGCACAGATAACCGCGTGAGCAATGCCTCCTCCGTGATCACGTCATAGTCGAACCCCGGCAAAACACGCGCGGGATCCGTGCGTTTTAGCTGAGCGAAATTTGGCACGTGGTCGCCGTAATAATAACAGGCATCCGCCACAAACAACCCCTGCTGCAACATGAATTGACAGCGGTTGACGTACGCAATGAACGGACCCGATTTCGCCCACCACGTCGAGTTCGGATTGAAATGTGTGCCCGCGAAATACTGTATGCCAGGCAATCCCTCCTCGGGTGGCGAACAAACCACCGCATGCCAGACAAGCAGGTTCAACCCCTCGCACAGCGCCTGTTCAAACGAAGGCTTGAGATTATCCCAGATTGTTTCCTGCCAATGCGGGCCAATCGTGGTGAAACCTTCAGCAGCAACAAGCTTCCGACCGTATGTGTGAGCGGCTGACGCCGGCTGTTTCACAAAAAACCGATTCGAATCGCCAACACGATGCCGCCACGACCACGCCCAAAACTCGGACATCGGCACGTCGTTGAACCCAAGACATCTCTGCGCGTCAATTGGTACCGCGTGCGGCCCTCCCGACTCCGGATGAATCTGCAAGCCGTGCCGATGCGCGCCGTCCCTGAACAAACGGTAGTGGTTGTCTATCGCCAAATCACCAAGTGTCTTCCGGAAATCGTGAAGGAACCTGTTGCTTTGGTCCCGTGTATTAACGATGCGCCCTGCGATCACCGGCAGCCACGGGACAATATCGTAGCCACGCCTTCGCCGGAATTCCTCGCGCAACGTGGGCGTCCAGTTCACTGCCTCGACTTCCCAACTGTCAGTGTGCAGGTACTTGAGCGTACTGCCCGCCAGCGTGCCGGCGTCAGCGATAAGCGGCTCGACCACCGCATCCCAATACCGCTTGAAAGCCCCCGCATCCAGCACGTCGAGAGCATAACCCTTCCACCCGTCACTCGATGTCGAGACTCGCGCGTGGTCGCCAATCGTGCAACCAAACCGGAGAATCTGCCAAACCCCGTCGGGTGCGTCCCAGCGAAGCGTGCCCGAGTCGTCCAACCGCGCCGTCAAATCGATCACGTCGCTCGCTGTGGTGTCTTCTTCACCCGGTTCATCAGGGCCATCGACAAGCAGTGGCGTTGTGTCCGGAGCGGAGAAATGCAAGGACCGGTGCATCGCTTTGGCTTCCCAGTTGCTGATCGGCTTGCGAACCGCCCGCGGCATGCCCTGCACCGGAGCTGACTTCAGCCGATACCCAACAACGAACAGGTCCCTATAATAGCCGTCGCGGCTTTGCGGGATCGGAAGTTTTTCCTCCACACTGCCCGGTCCCCGGACCTGAGCTTCTGACCAGACAAGTTTCTTCGCGGCATCGTCGGCTGTGACCATTGGCCCGCCGAGGTTCCATCCGCTCTGTATGTTCAGACTCATCTCGAGACCCAACCGTGCTCCCTCGAGCAACGCATGCCGATACAACTCACGCCATTCCGGACTCAGAAAATCAGGACCGTGCTTTACCCGGTCGTTCCCATCCTGACTTGCGCCGTCGGCGTCGCAAATCAAGGCCCCGCCCCAACCTTTGGCTTTCATCTCTTCAAGGTCGCGCGTAATGGCGGCTTTGGTCACGTTGCCATTCAACCACCACCAGTAAGCACGCAAACGGGCCCCAATCGGCGGATCAGCCCAGCCCTGCTCGAGGGATGTCTGTCCAATGGACCGACTCAGACAGATCGAACATCCAAGAATTGCCAGACCAACCAGTGACATTCCAGTTTTCATAGAATCAGCACGGAAAACGGGGGCTGCCACTGCAAACTCCGCAGTCCATTCACCCCTCTGGCTCCGACAGCTCCCCGCCGGTTTCCAATATCAGACTCAGGCTCGAGTTTGGATCGCACCCGGACTTCGCGATGCGACTGAGTCAATCAAGACCCTGGCGACAATGTCAGGGCTGAGATCACGCAAACAAGCCATGCGCCGTGAAATCCGGCATCGTTTGCTCATGCACGGAACACACGGCAGATCAAGTTGCAACACCCTGTCGGTTTGCCCATAAGGCCCGGTGCGACTCGGATCCGTGGGACCAAACAGGGCGATGACGGGCTTGCCGAGAGCAGCAGCAATGTGCATTGGCCCCGAGTCGTTGCCCACCAAGATAATGCACCGGCGAAGGCATTCGACAAGTTCGGGCAACGTGGTTTGTCCGGTCATGTCCATGCACCTCTCAGGCGCCGCTGAACAAACGATCCGGCCGAGAGCGCGATCGGCGCCGCTGCCGAGGATTACAAACCTGACATTTGAGACTACTGAAGACACGTGCTTTACGAGCGCGGCAAAATGTTCCGGCGGCCAGCGCTTGTTCGCCCAATTCGCCCCGGGCTGAATCGCAATCCACTGCGTTTCGTTCTCCGGCATCAAAGCTTCGAGCCGCGCCGCTGCATCGGGCTTCTTCGGAAGCCATTCAAAGTCCCATCCAACAGGCACATGAATCGTGCGCAGGACGTCAAGGTACCAATCGATCGCATGTGCGCGTGCGGACGGTCTCGGGACGCGGACATCGTAAAAAGCCGGGGCACCTTCGCGCGGATCGTCCAGTCCGACAATCAGCTTCGGGTTTGACAGCCAGGCCACCAGACTGCTGCGGGCTAAAGCCTGAAGATCGAGCACAAGGTCATATCGAGCGGCTCTGAGTTCCAAAATGCTCCGCACGGCTTCGTGCCATCGCCACGGCGCCGACCACCGCTGTCTGTGAAACAAGACCAGTCTGGTGATGTCAGGATCGTGTTCGAGAAGCGGGGCGAGCCGTGACTCGATCCACCAATCGATCTCGGCCCCGGGATGAAATCGTCTCAGGAGCCTTGCGACCGGCAATGCCTGAACAACATCACCGAGAGCGCTGGGCTTGAGTATCAGAATACGCACGACATTTGACAACAAAGCTGAATCTCGTTCCCCAAGGCGTGTGCGTCACAAACCGGCAATCCGGCTGCGCGGTTTTACCGGCCTTCGGTCAACCGGTCTGCCAACCGCTTTGGAAGACCCGCTGCAATTATCTTTCCTTGCGCGGCCGGAATATCGTAGTCAACCCGCCGCAGTTCGATAATCCCCTCGTTTAGATCGTAGGTTGCGTAAGTGGCTTTCGCCACGCCGTCCCGGCTCTGTCCAACGCTGCCGACATTGATGAAATACTTGCGGCCGTGCTCGATCCTGAACTTGGAATAACTGCCGCCCCGGATGACGCTGTCACGCACAAAAGCTACCGGGACATGGGTGTGGCCGAAGAAGCAGACATTTGTGTTCTGATATGGAAAACTCGCAGCAGCAGCGAGCTTGTCAAAGACGTACCCCCAGCGGTCCGGCGCATCAAGCGTCGCATGCACTATCGAAAAACTTGTCACCAGCCTGATGTACTTCAGCTCGCGTAGCCATTTCCTGTCGTCCTCGGTCAGGTGCTCCCGCGTCCACTGAACAGCCTGGGCGGCGTACGGGTTGAAACCCTCCAGATGCTGGTTGATCGAAGCCGAGTATTCGTCGTGGTTGCCCTTTACACAGGGCATTCCCATTCCCCGGACAATATCAAGACATTCCTTCGGATTCGCCCCGTAACCAACGACGTCGCCAAGGCAGGCGTAATGTGTGACGCCTTGTTTTCGGGCATCTTCCAACACGGCATGCAGAGCTTCCAAGTTGCCGTGAATATCAGCTATTATCGCAAACTTCATTTATACCTCGCAAGGAGCGCAACTCCCTGCAAACCACGCACCGGGTCATACTATCCTGCGATCTGGAACCCGCGCAAGTTACCTTCAGCCGTTTCCCAATGTGTCTCTTCATGGCGTATAAAGCAAGCCAGCCCTGAATCGCGAATTGCCTGCTGGAAAGCCTCCAGCTCGGACCGGACGCCTTCGGCCACAAGTTCCACCCTCCCATCCAGCAGGTTTCGCACCAGCCCTGTGACCTCGAAGCCCGTCGCCACTTCTTTCACAGTGTATCGGAACCCAACCCCCTGCACTCGTCCCGAGTAAAAAACGTGCAATCTACAACTATTCATTTGCCGCCAATATACGCCAACGTCAATCTGCAAAAACAGGCCGTCATATTGAACCCAATTGCACGCAAAGATGAAGCCATAATTTATCATTCTTGTGCAACGGTTTTGTTTTGTGCCGGACTGCGCGACGCCGCCATCCACCGAGCGCACGAGTTAAACCGGGGGAATCCTGATCAAATTAATTGCCAACTTCGACGTCCTCCATTGTCTCGACGCGGAACGTAAGTTCGCGGTATTGTCCCTAATGCGAATGCGCGCTTGCATTATATTCAATCCAACCGCGCGTGGCGACAAAGCCAAACGGTTTCGCCGCGAGCTGTCGCACATCGCGGGCGATTTGGTTCTCAGGCCGACAACACACGCCGGCGAAGCCACCATTCTGGCCCGCCAAGCCGTGGCCGAGGGCTTCGACACAATCATCGCAGCCGGCGGCGACGGAACCGTGAGCGAAATTGTCCACGGTATCGCCACAGCAGAATCTGGATTGGAACAAACGCGCATTGGGATCGTGCCCTTGGGAACGATGAACGTTCTCGCCCGCGAACTCAACCTTCCACAAGACCTGCATTCGGCGTGGAACGTGCTGAAGACCGGGCGCGAAACGCGGGTTGATTTGCCCTGCGCCGAGTTTGGAACAGCGGCCCATAAAGAACGAAGGTTTTTCGTCCAACTCGCAGGAGCTGGTTTGGACGCTCGGGCTGTTGCCGCAGTGGATTGGGATTGGAAGAAACGGCTTGGACCTGTTGCCTATCTGATGGCCGGATTGCGCGTTCTTATGACACACCGCCCGATCGTTCACGCCACAATTGGCAATGAGACCGCCGAAGGTGAACTGATTGTCATTGGCAACGGGCGCTTTTACGGAGGGTCTGTTCCCATGTTCCCCCAAGGAAACATGCGCGACGGTTTGCTCGAGGTCCGCGTCGTACCAAGTGTCACAGTGTTTGCCATCGCCCAATTCGCATGGGCCTGGCTTTGGAATCGCGGGTTCACCCTCAAAGGCGAGCGATTCCTCCGGGCGGCGGAGGTCGAGCTTACCAGCACCGACAAAGTGCCTTTCGAGGTTGACGGCGACAACGCTGGTTTCCTCCCGGTGCGCTTTTCTGTTCAGCGCGAAGCGTTGCGGATCATTGTTCCTTAGCCCGCATATTTCCCAGCCCGGCGTAGCCGGAACCAAAGCCACCTGACGGACAACGCTCCCCCCGGCTCCTGCGCCCGCTCGGGCTGTCAGCCGCGCCGGGCTGGGAAATTTGCCCTGCGACTCAGTCGCAAGGAAGAGGGCGCTGATCCCAATGGTTTCTCTCTCGCTGCCGTGGATGCAGTGGGCGTTGGGAGACGCGAAGCGCTTGGATGCAGCGGGCGTTGAAAGGCGCGAAGCGTTTGGAGTGCGGCAGCTCGCTGCCGCTTTGTCTTTATGCGCAAACAACGTGCCTGGAACCATATCGGCGTGACACCGAAAACAACGTGTCTGTCCCCATATCGGTGCCATCGCGAGGAAAAGCACGCTGATCCCGATGGTTTCTCAAGCGCTGCAGTGGATGCACTACGCGTTGGTAGGCGCGAAGCGTTTGGAGTGCAGCAGCTCGCTGCCGCTTTGTCTTTATGCGCAAACATCGTGCCTGGAACCAGATCGGCATAGCGTACAAAACAGCGTGCCTGTCCCCATATCCCATATTCCCCATCAGCCCGATGACCGGTCATGCGACCTGTTTCGATCCCGAAAATCGGGCCACCGAACATACACCGGTTGGGGGCGGGCAAGAATGCCCGCGCTCCTGCACGCGCTGGAAAAGGCAACGGCGCTCGGGAGCGCGGCGGTCCTCGGCCGCATCAACCCGACGACCGACCCTAGGACCCGTTTGGATCGCGCAAATGCGGTGCCCGAACATTCACCGGCTGAGATGCGCAAACTGTGTGTCTGTCCCCATATCGGCATCCGAGGGATTCCTCCACAGACTTCGGTAGCTGCGGATTGGAACAAGGGACAATCTGCAACTTCGAGCCTGGCACACTATTTGTCGGGCGTTCAATTGACGCGGAAGCGCAAAGTGGCGGGCTGCGCGCCCTGCTTCATGCGGACCAGAGCCCTTAGACCGGGGAAATTGCCTAAAGACCGGGCGGAGGCGAGCCGAGCGCATCGGCAATCGCCACCGCAAGAGCTTGCCGATGCTCAGGGCTCGCAATCAGGCGCGCGTCACGCAGGTTCGAGAGATAGCCGGCTTCGACAAGAACCGCTGGCCGGGTTTGGTTGCGCAGCACAGCCATGAACCGCGCACGACGCACGCCGCGGTCAACCGCGCCGGTGCGGCTGACCAGTGCACGCTGCAAACGAAATGCAACCCGGAGATTTGCTGTGTCATGCGCGTTGTTTGGGAAGACAACGGACGGATTCTCAGGCTGCCCACGCACAAGCGCTGAAGGCAATCCCGGCGGTGTCATGCAGTAGGTCTCGATTCCCGATTCGGTTGCGCGGCCGTTGGCATCGTTGAAATGCAGGCTGATGAACAGCCCTGCGCCAAGAGTGTCGGCCATCGCAACACGATTGCTCAATGTTACGTCGGAGTCGTTGGTCCGCGTCAGGAAAACCGTCCATCCCTGATCTTCGAGGAGCGGCTTGAGCCGAAGCGCCAAATCCAAAGTGTATTCCTTTTCCCAATGGCCCGTAGCGATGTTTCTTGCTCCGGGATTGGAGCCGCCATGGCCGGGGTCGAGGACGATCACACGGTTTGTCACAGGGAGTTCCCCATTGTCGGTGAGCAGAGGCAACAGCGTTGATTGAATGTCCTGTCCGTGAACGCAGGGTTGACCACGGATGAACAAGGGCGCGTGTGCCAGCCAAACCTCGCATTTCTGCCACCGTGCCTGGTGGCGACCGAGCCTGACGTCAAGGGTGCCCATGGGGAACTTCAGGCTTGCCACGCAGTTGGTGCCTGCCATTGCCAGCACAGGGATCGGTATCCCAATATCTGTCGCCCATTGCCGGACGTCGATCCAACCGTCGTATGAAAAGTTTGTGGCCGACACCCATTGCGGGGGTGCAGAAGCGGGTGGCAGAGCTGGCTCTCGGTTGGTTTGGTGAAGCGCTGGTTCCGCGGTTGCAACCGGTACAATCGGGCACGGCTTGGTCTGTTGGAGCGCTGTCACGCGGACCGGGGTGTGTCGGCACCCAAGACCCAGCGCGATCGCTGCGCCACACGCCGTTATCTGTGCGGCCGCCGCCGAGAACCTGGTTAGCCATCGCAAGTAACACGATGGTTCGAGACCCTTGCCTGCAACAGCTTCGTTCACCGATCTCAACTTGTTGTTTCCCGTAGGCAGCCCGGGCGCTTCGGGCAACGCGGCGCGACAACTCGCCATCCCTGCAACCAACGTTGGTTTCTCGATGGCATTGTTCGATTCCCGCAGCGCCCCGCCATGTCAGCAGATGCACCGCCCTCAGTACACACTTATTCCAAACAAACTCAAGTCTGGCTGCGTGGCGCAAGCGCAATCGCCTTGCCGGTCTGCGCATCAAAGAACCTTGCCCGCTGCATTTCGAATCGGACAAAGATTCTCTCCTCAACAGCGGGGGCGCATTCCCGGGGCCACACTGCCACGCATCGCCATCCGCCAAGGCAGAGATACACATGCACCTGCGGACCGGTTGGTTCGACAAGTTCAACAATTGCCTCGACGGTTGTGCCCGTGGACGACGAGGCGTTGTTCAGCACGCGAACAATTCCTTCCGGTCGCAGTCCCATCACAAGCTCGTTTCCAACGTGTTTCGCCATGGCCGGAGCGATCGAGTTCGGAATCTGGCAACGCAGACATCGCGCGTGTGCTGTATCTGCGGCGCCGACAAACCTGAAGATGAAGCCGTCCCGTTCCGGTACGACAGTGCCTCGGGCGAAGTTCATTGGTGGCCAGCCCAGGAAACCCGCAACAAAGGTGTTTGCGGGGTTTTCGTAAAGCTCGAGCGGTGCGCCAACTTGTTGAATTTGACCCGAGGCTATCACCGCCACGCGGTCGCCAAGCACAAGGGCTTCGGTTTGATCGTGTGTGACGTGGACAATTGTTGTGTGTAAGCGCCTGTGAAGTTTCTTGAGTTCGACGCGCATCTGAGCGCGCATCGGAGTGTCAAGGTCTGAAAAGGGTTCATCGAGCAGCAGTGCTTTCGGGTGCCGCGCAATCGCGCGCGCAAGCGCCACACGCTGTTGTTCGCCGCCCGACAGAGTTTCCGGAAGCCTGGTTAGGAGTTTCGTTATGTCCAACATTTCGCTCACATCCCGCACGCGCTGGTCGATTTCGCTTTTTGGAAGCCCGCGGAGCTTCAGTCCAAATGCGATGTTTTGCCAAACCATCAAATGCGGATACAGGGCGTGGTTCTGAAAGACCATTGCGATGTCGCGGTCTTTGGGCGGGATTCCATTGACGGTTCTGCCGTTGATCGAAATTGTGCCGCTTGTTGGCTGCTCGAGGCCGGCAATGAGGCGAAGGGTTGTTGTCTTGCCCGATCCAGATGGCCCCAACAAAACCAGAAATTCGCCCTCACCAACCTCGAATGTCATGTCGCGCACGGCTTCCACACAGCGTCCCCGGGACATATGGAACGCTTTGCTGACGTGATCGAGTTGGATGGAGGCCATCCCTGCTAAATCTGGAAATCGGGGGCTGCAATGAGCTCTGACTTCGACAACACTTTCACGGTGGTACCTTCGGCCAGCACAAGCGAATTCGGCGGCACGCTCTGCGTTAGAAAGACGTTCGCCCCGATCGTGCTGCCAGTTCCAACCACGGTGTCGCCGCCCATGATGGTTGCCCCGGCGTAGATCGTGACGCGATCCTCGACTGTCGGATGCCGTTTTTGTCCTCGAAGCGCCTGGCCGGCGGCCAGCGACCTAGCCACCAAACCAACCCCTTGATACATTCGAACGTGATTCCCGATGCGGGTTGTTTCTCCGACCACCGTGCCGGTGCAGTGATCAACAAAGAAATGCGTTCCGATTTCCGCCCCCGGGTGCAGGTCCAAACCGGTTCGCCCATGTGCCCACTCTGTCATTATCCGCGGTATGAGCGCAACCTGGTCAAGGTACAACTGATGCGCCATCCGCTGCACAGCAATTGCTTCAACAAACGGATAAGCCAATATCACCTCTTCCTTGCTCAGAGCCGCCGGATCGCCATTGTAAGCGGCTTCCATGTCTGTTTGCAGCATGGCGCGAACCTCCGGCAAACGCCTCATCAATCTGCAGCACAGTTCGCGCGCGTGGCCGCGCAAATCGCGGCGGCTCATTCCCTGCGGCGGCGCATATTCGAGGCTCCGCCTGATCTCGACCTCAAGCCGTCTAACCACGGAGCACAACAACGACTCGGTTTGCTTCTTGATCTCCGACGAATGCAGCGCCTTGTCGTCGAAATATCCCGGAAAAAGTAATCGCAGCAGGTCTTGTGTGATCTTCGCAATGGCACGCTTGGACGGCAGATTCTTGCCGTCGATGTGATTGATTCCCCCCACAGCCTTGTACGAAGCCAGGAGGGACTCGGTCAATTCTGCAACGACGTTCACAGCGCTACTATTCCGCACCGCGACGCCAAACGCAAGGCGCTGCACCGGCGTCCCCGCCCTGGGCGCTGTTCCGCGTCACGCATGCAACCCCAACCACCTCAATCGAGATGGGGCGGACGACAAAAGCTCCAACGAAGGTCACGACTAATCCGGAAATCTCACCGCCTGACCAGACCAAGACACCGAAAGCTTGATTCCGGTGAAATTGCCGGGTTAGCGCGGCTCCGCTTAAGACCGACCAGCCATGCGGTGCAATGATGCCGAACTGGAGCCCGCCGCTTTCAGTGCATGGCACGCTTCGCCAGAATCTGGCCCCTACGCGGCCACTTCGTCCCTTGGCAACCCAATGCGCGGGCAAATGGATTGATTCAGTACATGCCACCCGCCACCCACGCACACCCAACAAGGATGAAAATAGAGTGCCAGGCTCACTGTTTGCGTTTTGCCTCCGGATTGCAAATAGAGTGCCAGGCTCGTTGTCTGGGTGTGGACCCAAATAAGGTGACAGGCTTGATATTTGGGTTTTGCCCCCGGATTGCGGCGTGGCCCGCAAATTGTCCCTTGTTCCAATCGGCGGTTGCCGAGGTCTGCGGGGAACCCGTCGCATGCCGATATGGGGACAGACACGTTGTTTGAGCATCCCCAGCCGGTGAATGTTCGGCCACCGCATTTGCGTGATCAAAACGGGTCGTAGGATCGGTCGTCACGTTGATGCGGCCGAGGACGGCCGCGCTCCCGACCGTCAGTGTTTCTTCTAACGCGCCTGCAGGAGCGCGGCGATTCTTCGCCGCACCCAACCGGCGTATGTTCGGTGGCCCGATTTTCGGGATCGAAACGGGTCGTATGACCGGTCA
>JAAYVR010000195.1 GCA_012517065.1 Verrucomicrobiota bacterium
TCGAAACGGGTCGTAAGATCGGTCGTCGCGTTGATGCGGCCGGGGACGGCCGCGCTCCCGAGCGCCGTTGCTTTTTCCAGCGCCTGCAGGAGCGCGGGCATTCTTGCCCGCCCCCAGCCGGTCAATGATCGGTCGTCGGATTTGCGTGACCGAAACAGGTGCAGGATCGGTCATCGGGCCGATGCGGCCGGGGACGGCCGCGCTCCCGAGCGCCGTTGCCTTTTCCAGCGCCCTGCCGGAGCGCGGCCATTCTTGGCCGCCACCAGCCGGTCAATGATCGGTCGTCGGATTTGCGTGATTGAAACCGGTGCAAGATCAGTCGTCGTGTCGATGCGGCCGGGGACGGCCGCGCTCCCGGCGCCGTTGCCTTTTCCAGCGCCCTGCCGGAGCGCGGGCGATGGAGACCAAAGACCATAGACCAAAGACCTGGAACAAAGCACAGGCGGCACGGTGCAGGTACTGAACCAAATTCATTTGCCGGCGCATTCGATTGCCATGAGAGGAAGTGGCTGGGAAGCGAGCAAATCCTAGCGGGCGAGCCATGCATCGCCAACGGCGAGTACCGGTTGGACATTATGGAATCGCATGCTGGGCCGGTCTGAGACGGAGCGTCGCTATGAATCGACTATTCATTGGCAATCGGCGCGTTTTAGGCTACCCTCAACCCAAAACGGATGGATGTGAAAAAGGGCACCGACACACATCAGCAGGTTGCGCGTGATGTCACGGTATTGAACAAGCTTGGCTTACACGCCAGGCCGGCAGCCCTTTTTGTCAAAACGGCCAACAAATTTAAATGCGAGGTTTTTGTCGAGAAAGACAGCGAAATCGTCAACGGCAAGAGCATTATCGGCCTGATGATGCTCGCCGCCGGACCGGGCTCCGTCCTCCGGATCAAAGCCGCCGGCCCAGACGCGTCCGATGCCCTCGACGCCCTTGAATCGCTGTTCAAAAGAAAGTTCGAGGAAGAATAGCAATCCGGTTCCACGCCAGCCAGATCGACCGCCTAAGTCAAAGAAACATCTGCTCACCCAATGACGAACGAGAGAATTGACATTCAACATCTAACGCATCTCGCGCGCCTCTCATTAACCGAAGATGAAAAACAGGTTATCGGCGCCCAGCTCGATGACATTCTCAAGTACATGGACAAACTCAAGGAACTCGACGTCAGCAACATCGAGCCAACCGCACACGCCGTGCCGCTAATCAATGTCACACGCCCGGACCAGGTAGAACGCTCATTGCCTCACCAAGACGCGCTCAGCAACGCCCCTTTGCAAGCCGATGGCCTATTCATCGTGCCAAGGATCATAGAGTGACACAGGCGAACAATGCTCGATCAACTCACAGTAACCGGCCTTTCCTCGTTGCTTGCACGCGGCGAAACCAGCTCACGTGAAATCACGCAGACGTTCCTCCAGCGCATCGAGCAGATCGAACCTCTCATCCACGCGTTCATTTCTTGGGATGCAGCAGATGCCCTCAGACAAGCGGATCACGCCGACAAACTCCGCGCCACGGGAGCGTCGCAGGCCGACAAGCCATTGCTTGGCATCCCGATCGCGCTAAAAGACATCATAGCTGTTCGTGGTCATCCGCTCACCTGCGGGTCACGCATCCTTGCGAATTTCGTCTCGCCCTACGACTCCACAGTCGCCGAGAAACTCAAAACCGCCGGCGCCGTGTTGTTCGGCCGTTTGAACCTCGACGAATTTGCCATGGGAAGCTCCACCGAAAACTCGGCGTTCGGCCCCACAAGAAACCCGTGGGCACTTGATCGCGTGCCCGGCGGTTCTTCTGGAGGCGCCGCAGCCGCTGTCGCAGCCGGTGAATGCCCGGCCGCACTCGGCTCGGACACCGGCGGTTCGATACGCCAGCCAGCAGCTTTTTGTGGCGTCGTGGGGCTGAAACCAACCTACGGTCGAGTGTCGCGCTACGGCCTTGTTGCCTACGCGTCATCGTTGGATCAAATTGGCCCAATCACCGCGACCGTCACTGACGCCGCGCTGCTGCTCGAGGTAATCAGCGGATATGACCCGCGCGACTCGACGAGCGTGCAAGAACCGGTGCCGCGTTATCTCGACGCGCTGCGTGAAGATGTCAAAGGCATAAGAATCGGCCTGCCGCGAGAGTACATGACGGGGATTCTGCACCCCGAGGTCCGCAAGGCCATCGTCAACGCAATGACCGTCCTCGAACAGCTCGGCGCCCATCTTGTCGAGGTCAGCCTCCCTCACACCGAATACGCAATCGCAACCTACTACTTGATCGCCCCCGCAGAAGCCAGTTCCAATCTGGCCCGATATGACGGTGTCCGTTACGGCCTCCGCGTTGACGGACCCGATCCCGTGGCCATGTACAGTGCCACACGCGGCGCCGGCTTCGGCCCGGAAGTCAAACGGCGAATAATGCTCGGCACTTACGCGCTCAGCAGCGGCTACTACGAAGCCTATTACCTGCGCGCACAAAAGGTCAGAACTCTCATCAGGCAAGATTTCCTCCGCGCTTTCGAGCTGGTCGATGCAATGTTGACCCCCGTCTCTCCCACGCCACCGTTCATGCTCGGCGAAAAATCCGGGAACCCGCTCGACATGTACCTCTCGGATATTTTCACTCTCTCCTGCAACCTCGCCGGAATCTGTGGAATCAGCGTTCCATGTGGATTCACAACCGCACCGCGTCTCCCGATCGGCATCCAATTCCTCGGCCGCCCATTCGGCGAAGAAACAATCCTCCGAATCGCGTACGCTTACGAACAAGCCACATCATGGCACAAGGAAAGACCGATCGTGCCCTGCGTCGGCCCCGATATTTCACAGCCCGGCATACCCGGAACCAAACTCGCCTGACGGACAACGCCCCAGGCTCTTGACCACCCAGACCTTCAACCACGCCGGGCTGGCAAACATGCCCTGCGACTCCGTCGCAAGGAAGAGCGCGCTTACCCAATGGTTTCTCACCCGCTGCTGCGGATGCAGTGGGCGTTGGCAGACGCGAAGCGTTTGCAGTGCGGCAGCTTGCTGCCGCTTTGTTCTTTTGCCCAAACAACGTGCCTGTCCCCATATCGCATTCGCCATGACGTCGCGGGAAAGACGTTGAGCCTTTCCTGGTCCACCACGACGAGGTTTCCGCACATAAACCGCAGGTAATAAGGCAAAGTGTTGGAAAACTGGTATCAGCCCAAATTCTGGTTCGAGGACCTCTGTCCGGCGGGATCAGGAAGTCTGAGCCTGATAACCGATTGTACGACCAGTTTCGATCAAGCAAATCCGACGACCGATCGTACACCTGCTTCAATCACGCGAATCGGGCGTCCGAGCATTCACCGGCTGGGTGCGGCGAAGAATCGCCGCGCTCCCGCAAAACCACGGAAAAACCCAACGGCGGTCAGGAGCGCGGCCGTCCCCGGCCGCATCAACCCGATGACCAATCTTACACTCGTTTCGTTCACTCAAATCTGGCGCCCGAGCGTTCACCGGCTGGGTGCGGGCAAGAATGCCCGCGCTCCTGCAGACGCTGGAAAAGGCAACGGCGCCGGGAGCGCGGCCGTCCCCGGCCGCATCAACCCGATGGCCAATCTTACACCCGTTTCGTTCACTCAAATCTGGCGCCCGAGCGTTCACCGGCTGGGTGCGGGCAAGAATGCCCGCGCTCCTGCA
>JAAYVR010000196.1 GCA_012517065.1 Verrucomicrobiota bacterium
CTATCGACACTTTCAACGTCCAACGTACAACGTTCAACTCGCAACGTTCAACTGGGCCCCGGGTTTGCCAACCGAGTGGCGTTGTCCCCCGCGGCCGTTAGAGTCCCGCCTTTAGGCAGCTTCCAAACGAGCATTCATCGAGCAGTACCACCTCTGAACGTTGTACGTTGAGCGTTGTACGTTCAACGTTCTCAGGCACTAAACCGTCGGCAAACGTGCATGATCCGGGCTTTCAGCCCTTATTGATACTGATCTGGCACCTGTCACCTGGGCCGATGGCCCAGGCTGGTATGGGGCCGGGCCTTCGGCCCTCTAATCACCGCCATGCTTCGAATGTTCTTGAAGAAATACAGTGTGAAATACGGTGAACCCTATGTATGGGATTGAAATGTGACGTCCACTTCGAATCCAGCCCGGACCAGTCTCCCCAGCAACCACCAAAGCGTCAACGGCGCGGTCGATACCAGCGTGGGGCGAAGCCCCACGACAAGGGCCATCTCGACATCACTTTCCACAATCCAAGGGCTGAAAGCCCGGACTATCACAGCAGCGTTTTCGCGTATTTGGTGTGTTTCGTGGTTGGCACAATGCCCATCCAAGCCCACTCGGCCTGAACTCTCATCGGAATGAATATTTGGGTGTCTTGGTCTGGCCAGGCGGTTTGATTTCCGGGGTAACAATTGCTGTAGTAGCGCATGGTCCGGTGGGGGCTTGATGATTGTTGTTTTCGTGGTGGCCGAGTCGCAGCAGGCACTTCGGAGCCCGACGTGGCTGACAGCCCACATCAGGGGACGCAGGAGCCGGGTCACTGCCCGTAAGACAACTTTAGTTACGGCTACGCGGGGCTGCGAAGTATTCGGGGCTAAAACAACTGTTGGGCGAACTCGTGCAAGTACTGGCGCCAGACGATCCACGTGTGTGCACCCTCGGTTTCATTGTAAACCACATTGAACCCGTGTTTCTTGAACATCTCGACGGTGGCACGCGACGTGTTGACGAGGAAATCGTCCTTACCGGTAGCGAACCAGAAAAGCTTCAAGCCTTCCTTGAGCTGCGGATCGTCGAGGATGGCTTTGTGTTGTTCCTCGAAGCTCGGCCCTTGCTGGGCGCCTGCGGGGCCGCCGCCGGTTATTCCGAAAACGCCGGAGCTGAATACGCCAAGGTGCGCGAACTTGGCAAGATTCGGGATGCCAATGTTCAACGTTTGCGCCCCGCCCATCGAAAGGCCAGCGATCGCCCTGTTCTTCCGGTCGGCGTAAACCCGGTAGTTCTTCTCAACGTAAGGCATTATGTCTGTCAGAAAATCTTGGGTGAACTCGTCAAACCCGAATCCGGCCCCGAATCGGAACGGCCCGGTATGCCCGGCGGGCATGACTACAATCATTGGTTTGGCCTTTTTCGCGGCAATTAGATTGTCGATAATAAAGCCTGCGCGTCCGACAGAACTCCACGATTCATCACAATCGAACGCCCCATGCAGCAGGTATAACACCGGAAACCTGCCCTCGCCCGATTCGTACCCCGGCGGCGTGTAGATGTGCATGCGGCGAAAACGTTTCAGCGCTGTCGAGTAGTATGTCACCTTCGATACCGCGCCGTGTGGCACGTTCTGGGCGTCCATGAAATCCGCGCCCGGAACGCTTACGAGGCTCCAAGTGTTCGCGTTCGATTCGCTGGTTGCAGGATTTCGGGGATCGATCACGGGCACGCCATCCACATTGAAGTTGTACCTGTAATAGCCGGGGGGCACAGATTCGAGCGTGATCTCCCAAACGCCCTGCTCGTTTTTCGTGAGGTTCCTGCCCTGATTGGCGCCCCCGCCCTGGCCCGGCAAATCCGTACCTCCAAGCCTCACTGACTCTGCTTTGGGCGCAAGAATCCGGAACGTGACCTTCCGGTCCGGGGTCACTTCTGGTGAGATCACCTGTGGACCTTGGGCAGCGCCAAATCGCGGCGTTTCGGCGCGCGGGGTGGGCGGCGTTGGCGCTTGACCGAGGACCGAAGTGGTAGAAGCGATTCCTGCGGTGATGACGGCGTACTTGAGCAATGCATTGATAATCTTCATAGGCGCTTGAATGTGTTGAACCAGAGACTGCCCGCGAGGGCAGCAAATACAATCTCAAAAAAAGACACACTAACATTGGATCAGGTTACACCCCATACAATTGACTCGAGCGCTCAACATGGTGTTCTGCGAGAAACTCAGGCGGTGTCTTCCGACTGCGCGCCCTGGCTTTCGTGAAACCATGCATGAGGTGGGGCGGGCGCTCCGCACACACCGCAAACACAGTGTCTGTCCCCATATCGGTGCGATGCCGAAAACAATGTGCCTGTCCACATATCTGCATGCGCGGGGTTCCCCACATGCTTCAACAGCCAAGGATTGGAACACGGGACATTCTGCGGGCCATCCCCCAAATCCGGGGGGGCAAAACTCGAACAACGAGCCTGTCACTTTGTTTGGCCCCAAACCTTGCAAGTAGTGATTCGTCCTACAGTGTATAAGTAGTCGCGTTGCCGAGATTGGCTCCGGCGGAGAGCATGGTGTGCGGTTTGGGAATTGAGATTCCCTCGTCTGGGGGTGGTTTTTTTAGCCCCGGAACCCTCACCCGAGCAAAGGCATGGGTGAACTCGAGGGAGCGGCCGGTGAGATTTCCGGGCTAAGATGTTAATCTTTTGCAAACAACCGGTGAACAACTTCTAATAACTCAGAGTTGACGATTGACGCCGCGTCTCAAACATGGCGTGCATGGGCACCGCTGCACTCGGCAAGAATGCCGTTAAACCCCCTGCGCCGCACAACTGGCGCACAACAGATGAGGACGAAGTCAACAGGCGCCGCCTCAGGGCGCGCGAGGAAGACTTCCTTGTGTCGAACCTCGATCCACGATTTCCAATATTCTCCAATTTCTCTGTCAAATCAGGCAGCGGTCTTGCCTATTCGGTTGAAATCCGCGATGTCAAAGGGCGCCAGTTTGCGTGTGATTGTGTCGATTTTCGGATAAACGGTCTTGGGACATGCAAGCACGTCGAGGCAGTGCTGCTTTATTTGGAGCGCCGATTCAAGAGGCTTTTCTCAAGCGCTGTCGGCAAGGAGTCGCCACGATTGGATGTTGTTCTGGACCTTGCAAGGGACAATCTGCGGCTGGTGAGCCCGAACGGCAAAATTCCGCCGCCACTTCAGGAGTGGTTTGACTCGGACGGATTGCTGCTGAACGCGTCTCCTGAAGAAGCGGTGTCGGCCGTCGAGACGCTTCGTCGGGATGGCCTGCCGGCTTTGCGCATTTCGCAGGAAATCGGCCCGTGGCTTGAAAACCGGCGCCGTGCCGCTGAGCGGAAGCAGTTGCGCCGACAGTACGAGCTGAAAGTGCAGAGCGGCGAATGGCCGTCGCATGAAACGAAAGTGCCGCTGTTCCCCTATCAGCGGGAGGGCATGTTGCATTTGGCCTTCACTGAGCGCGCACTTTTGGCTGACGAAATGGGTTTGGGCAAGACGATTCAGGCGATAGCGGCGTGCGCATTGCTTCACAGGCTTGGCAAGGCGGAGCGCGTTCTTGTGGTGGCTCCTGCCTCGCTGAAAACAGAGTGGGAAGAGCAGATTCGGAAATTCACTGATCTACCTTACCAGCTTGTGTTTGGGGGACGGTGCAGACGGCTTGGCGCCTACTCGAACGCGCCCTTCTTCACGGTTGTCAACTACGAGCAAATAGTGAAGGACGCGCTCGATGTCAACGCAAGGCTTCGCCCTGACGTCGTCATCCTCGACGAAGCACAGCGGATAAAGAACTGGAACACCAAGACTGCGCAGGCAGTAAAACGCCTGAAAAGCAGGTACGCGTTCGTGCTGACCGGCACCCCGATCGAAAACAGGATCGACGATCTCCACTCGATCATGGGTTTTTTGGACCCGGCAATACTGGGGCCTTTGTTCAGGTTCAACCGAGACTTTTACGAACTCGACGACCGCGGGCATCCGATCGGGTACCGCAACCTCGACGCCCTTCATGCGCGCATTAAGCCGTATTTGCTTCGCCGGCGAAAAACAGACGTCGAAACCGAACTGCCCACAAGAACCCAACGCAACCATTTCGTACGCCTTACCCCGGCGCAGGAAGATGCCCACGCCCGCCACGCCCAGCAAATAAACCGGCTGGTCAACATCGCCGAGCGCCGGCCGCTTACCCGGGATGAACAGGACAAGCTGCAGCGCGAGCTTGCGATGGCGCGCATGGTTTGCGACACGAACTACATTCTCGATCCCGAGGACCGCGGCTGTCCGAAGCTGGCCGAACTGGAGAAAATCATCGAGGATTGTTGCGCAAACGATGCGAAGGTCCTTGTGTTTTCAGAATGGGAGCGGATGCTCGAGTTGGTGAGGGAGCTTTGTGACAAGCGCGGAATAGGGTACGCATGGCACACGGGCAGTGTCTCGCAAAAGCGCCGCCGCGCTGAAATCAACGCTTTCAAATCCGATCCCGATTGCCGCGTGTTTTTGAGCACCGACTCCGGCGCAACCGGCCTCAATCTCCAGGACGCAAGTGTGGTCGTGAATTGCGACCTCCCGTGGAACCCGGCCAGGCTCGAACAACGAATCGCGCGCGCATGGCGCAAAAACCAGAGCAAACCGGTCACCGTCATCAACCTCATTTCTGAAAACACGATCGAGCATCGCATGCTGGCCACACTGGCAGCAAAGCAGACCGTGGCCGAGAGCGTTCTCGACGAGCCCGGCAAGGTCAAAGAAATCTCGTTCCGCGGCGGGCGGGCAGCGTTCTACGAAAGGCTGCAGCAATTGGTTGGGCCGCTGGCTGGTGTTGCCAAGCCGCCTGTTCGGCAGCAGCCTGTGTTGCCGGCAGACCCTGCGCTTGCGTTTGCTGAATTGGTGGCCCAGAGAAACCCGGCCGGTGTTATTCGATGTGAAGAGCGGTTCCCACAGTCAGGGACGCATTCGGTGATCGTGGTCGTCGTCGAACGGGATGCTGCTCAGCAGCGCGAGCAATTGACCGCTTTGCACCGCGAGTTGTACGGAGCAGGCCAAAACAAGGCGGGGGAAACGACTCGGCTCGAGGTCATCGACCGCCAAACCGATGAAACGATTCAAAAGCTCGTCGAGGCGGGATTGATTGCCAAGACCACCCGCGCCTCGAGGTTGCTCTATCCTACGCCGCAGGGGAACGGCACGCTCCAGCTCTCGCCCGAAGAACAAGCCGATGCAAAGGCCAAACGCGAAATCGCTGCAAGAAAGCTTAAAATGGCAACGCTCCTCGGCGAGGGCGGTTTTGATTCAGAAGCGCGCACGGCATTATTCGAAGCAATATATGCTCTGGCCAAGGCCATGGCGGTTGAAAGTCGTATCCCGGAACCGGCGACACTCGAAGACGCCCTGCTTCCCCCGCTCTCGCATTCGTGGAAAGAAGCGCTTGAGCTAATAAAAAGCTTCGTTGCAGACGCGAACCGTCCGTGGCAGCCCCTTGTGAACGCGCTGTCAAAGCTGTGAGGCTGAACGGCCCACGCATCAACGGTTTCTCAACAGGCGGCAGCCGGCTGCCACTTTCTGGATCGCTCTAGCCAGAGTCTTGATTGCCGGTTCGTCTGCGAGGAGGACATTCTGCGGAATCCAGACGGCATCGCGGCAGACCTGCTCGCAAACGGGGCAGCACACATCCGAGTATCGCACGCCTTTGCCTGTCAGCGGCGCAATTATGGGATGAGCAGGCAAACGATCCGTGTTTTGGAAAACGGCGTTTGCGTATAGAGGCCTGTACCAGCCCCGTGAGGCGGGGACGCCTTCGGCATTGAGAGCTTCAATAAAACGGTCCCGCGACACGCCCAGAACAGACTCGTCCACGCGAAAGATGTACATATGATAACTTCGGCGTGTCATGCGCGGTTGAGGCGCGAGCAACTGCACGCCCTGCAGGTTACCAAGAGCCGCGTCCAGGAGACTCGCGTTATGTTGGCGCCGTTTGATTTGCTCTGGCAAACGCGAAAGCTGCGCCAGGAGAATCGCAGCTTGAAACTCGGTCAACCGAAGATTCGAGCCGAGGTAGTCATGATCGTACCATGCAGCGCCTTTTCGGCGGCCACAATGCGAGTAGCTCCGGCACAGGTCGGCAAGCTCTTCGTTGTCGGTGACCAATGCGCCGCCTTCGCCGGCGGTGATGTTCTTCGAGACCTGAAAACTGAAGGTGCCGCATTCCGAAAGCACGCCGGCGCCTTGTCCGTCCAACTGGCTCCCCCACGCATGAGCAGCATCCTCGAGCACGTGCAAACCTCGAGCTTTGGCGATGTCATTGATCCGGTCCATGTCGGCGATGCAACCTGCCACGTGCACGGGGATGATTGCTTTTGTACGGGGAGTGATTTTGCGTTCGACATCTGAGGGATCGATGCAAAGGGTCGCAGGGTCTATGTCGGCAAAGACAGGTATTGCGCCGACGGTCACGACTGCGCTTGCCGTGGCGATGAAAGTGTAAGCAGGCACTATGACTTCATCGCCTTCGCCAACGCCGAGAGCTTTGAGGCCCATTTCAATCGCGGTTGTCCCATTGGTGCAACTAACCGCGCAGCGTGCACCCTGAAAGGCGGCGAACTCCGACTCGAACTGCCGGACTCTCTCTCCGAACCACCAGCGCCCGGACTCGAGAACCTCATTCAAACCCCGCCGTTCACTGTCGTCCCAGACCGGCCATGTTGGCCACGGGTCAGGGCATGCGCGCGGTCCGCCGAAGATGGCAAGCTGGTCCGCATTATTTGATAGAACGTTCATGTGATTCACGGAGAGTCTCTGCGTGCGACAGGATTTGTCCAGAAGCTTTGATATGCTTGCTCGACGCTGGTTGTGCTGGGCCTGAGAAGAAGCCGGAGTATGATTGGTCCGCTCAGATTGAGCACGAGGGGGCCCACACACGCTCAAAACCAAGCCGCTCGCAGTCCTTGACGCTGGCAGTGGCGAAATCGGTTGTGCCCTGCGCAATCAAAACAAGTAAATACAGTGCCAGGCACTTTGTTCTGATTCCGGCTCGCCGGGGACAGCGAGCCCTACCGTGCATGAACCCCAGCATACCAGGCAGGGCGCGCCGTCCCTGGCGCGCCGAATGCATCAATGGAGACGCAAATAGAGTGCCAGGCACGTTGTTTGCGCATAAGAAAAAAACGGCAGCAAGCTGCCGCACTCCAAGCGCTTCGCGTCTGCCAACGCCCACTGCATCCGCGGCAGCGCCGCGTGCAGTGGGGGCATGATCAGGGCGCTTTTCCTTGCGACGGAGTCGCAGGGCATATTTCCCAGCCCGGCGTGGTTGAAGGTCCGGGGGTGCAAGAGTCGGGGGCGTTGCCCGTCAGGCGACTTTGTTCCAGCTACGCCGGGCTGGGAAATATGCGGGTTCTTGGCCCGGAAATCTCACAGGGATTAAGGAATGGGTGAATCCGAGTGGGTGGCCGGTGAGGTTTCCGGGGCAGGCCATGAACCATGCCGGTTGCGTATTATGGACCGCGTGCTTGGCCGGTCCGAGGTGGGCGCCGCTAAGGATACCAGTTTCTGATTCTGACGTCGATGTTGAGGTCGGTGCCAACCAACTGTTTGAACTGCTCCAAATCAGTGCCGCGACAGTGGTAAGGGTACACGATCTTTGGCTTGAATTCGCGAACGGCGCGTGCTGCCTGGGCTGCGTCCATGGTGTAGGGCAGGTTCATGCAGAGAAACGCGACATCGATTTCTTTTAGAGCCAGCATTTCCGGGATGGGCTCAGTGTCGCCGCTGATGTACACACGCAAACCGCCCATGTTTAGCACATACCCGTTGCCGCGCCCTTTTTCATGATAGACCAAACGCTCGGGTGTCAGATTGTAAGCTGCGACGGCTTCAATTTTCAGTCCACGAACATCGCTGTTTTGGCCATTTGTCAGCACAATTGCTTGATTTTTCAGTTCTGCCGGGAGACGTGCGGCCACGGCTGGCGGGCAAACAATGGCGGCGTTAGTTGTGAGAACCGCGCGCAAAGTTGCGATGTCAAGATGATCGGAGTGTATGTCTGTGAGCAAAACAATGTCCGGTTTCGGGAGATCGCCAAATCGGCCCCCGCCACCCACCGGATCAACGTAAAAGACCGTGTCTTTCCATTTCAGTGCGAGCGTGGCGTGGGAGATTGGGTGGACGACCACTTCGCCGCCGGGGCCCGGGATGCGGTCGCCGGGGAATGGCTTCTCATCCGCCAGCAAAGGTGCAGTCATGAAAGTACAAACCAAAAGGCCGATGAGTTCGATTGTGCCCACGCTCTGTTCCACACGGACTGCCAGCGAACCAGAATCAGCATTCATGACATTTGTATCAGTCAAGTTCCGCGGTCGTTCTTGCCTGATCACCGGTCAATTCCGCCGGGCCGGTAACTCAATCCCAGGTCACGCATGCGCGAGCCGGAACGGTGATGTCACACCGTTCCGGCTGCGAAAGTTTTGAACAATTGGCGAGATTACTCTGCCGCCTCTTTCTTGGGTGCCACCGTCCATTTCCACTTCAATGTGATGTCATCCCCGGTTTTCGATCCCACACCCAGCACGGTGAACTCCGGGGGCGTGATCCCGAAATCTGTCATTTTGGTTTTGTAAGTGCCGGAGAAGCAGAGTTTGCCGCCTTCGAGGCGTTCCATGGTGACCGGGAAGCTGACGGTGTTTGTCTTGCCGGCAACGGCCAGTTCGCCTTTGGCCTCGAACTTGACAGGTGTTCCGGAGGCGGGGACGTCTTCGACCAGCTTCATTTCTTTCAAGCGATAATCAACGCGCGGGAACTCCTCGGCCTTCATTTCCTTGCGCATTCGATTATCCATGATTGATCTGCCGACTGCGACCTGGCTTTTGAGGCTGCTGACGGGGATATTGACCTCGCACTTGGGAGGTGTTTTGCCTTCGCCGAGGCAATTGACGGACTTGAGCGCAAGGTCCTTCTCCCATGCCGGATCGACTTCGAAGAATCCGCGAATAATGACTCCTTTCACGGTCCATCCATGGCCGGTGGCAGTGCCTTCAATGACCATTTCATTGCCACTGGGGGCCGTCTCGTACCGGATTGGTTTGTCGCCGGCAACCAAACAAGTGGTTACTCCAGCCAGTACAACCGCAGTTAACAGATTTGCGTATGGTTTCATGGTTTTTGTTCAGTATGATCTTGTTCGTCGGTTTTTCCAGTCTGTTTTGCTTCCCCGGCAGTTACGCCGGACTGTGTCCCTTTCTCGCCGACATCCATGACCAGCCAAAATGACAGACGAGGATTCGGCCAGCTTATTCATTCCGGGCTCTTGGAAACCCGCGCCAAACCTACCAAATAGTTATTCTTCTACAGTGTGTCAGTATTCGCGTTGCCAAAATCAGCTTTGACGGGGAGCACGGCGTGCGGTCTGGAAATTGAGATTCTCTCGTCTGAGCGCGGGTTTCCTGGGCCCGGAAATCTCGCCGGGGTGAAGGCACCGGTGAATCCAAGGGGGTGGCCGGTGAGGTTTCCGTGCTAGCCGGGAGAGCATGCGCGCGGCCCTTGCAAACGAGGCGGCTCAGTTGCCCACGCCCACATCAGCGCCCCTTAAAACCACAAACTCGCGGTCGAACAACTCTCGCAAGGTCCGCGGTTGGGGAGCATCCGAAGGCGGCGGTTCTTGCTTTGGGGCAATTACCATCTCGACCACGCCCTGTTTCATCAGTCCTGAATAATCGGGGCGAAATGAAGAGGCCACGACGACCCTTGCCTTCCGGTTCTTCAAAAGAGCGACATCAGATTCGGATAGCGGCGGCAAGGGGCAGAACACCACGATTGCGCCGATGTCATTGTGTCTTTCCAGAATCTGGCTGAACTGATCCGGAGGAATCCCTCCGCCTGTGGCCATCATGGTCATCGGCGACGCGACAAACCTTTCCACGGTCATGCTCAGTTTTCGATGCTTTTTGAGCGTCTGTCGGAACGCGTCAATTTGGGCTTCCAGCGAAGGGTTTTTGTCGGGGCCGGTATCGCGTGCAATAAGAAGCAGCTTTGCTTTGTCTTGGAACAGTTTGGCTGTTTCTTCTGCTGTGATTGCGCCAAGGGCTTCATAAACACCGAGGTCTATTTTCGGTGATCGGCCGCCGAGGCCGAGGAAGAGCGAAACAGCCGCAACACACACCACAACACCGAGCAGGACAAGGTCTCTGGTTTTAATGTTCATATGGTACGACGCAGGCTCAACCCGCATATTCCTTCTATGCCTTGTGAATACACCCGCTTCGCTCGGTATTCAGGCTACATGATTATATTGAAAAGTCATTCATATTCGCGAAGATTTTCAGGCTGCGAGTTTGGTCAATTCCTACGTATCTGCTTCCCTGGCTGCTAGTAAGGCGATCACAACGGTACGGCCTTTGGGAGTGAGTCGGTATCGATGTGTGCCGATCACTTTGCACAGGATACCGTGGGTGCACAACAGGGGCAGCAGACGAGTGGGGCGAGCGGCTTGGCGGCGTTGTTTTTCTGCTCTGCGGCCGGGCAGGATAGAGCTGAGTGGCCGGAGATAGCCGTGCTCCCGAAACGCGATATGGGGACAGACACGTTGTTTGCGGCTCGCTGGGGACAGCGAGCCCTACTGTGCATGAAACTCTGCATGGAGGTAGGGCCGCGCCGTCCCTGGCGCGCCGAATGCATCAGTGGAGACGCCAATAGAGTGCCAGGCACGTTGTTTGCGCATAGGAAAAAAGCGGCAGCAAGCTGCCGCACTCCAAACGCTTTGCGCCTACCGACGCGCACTGCATCGGCGGCAGCGCGTGAGAAACCACCGGGATCAGCGTGCTCTTCCTTGCGACGGAGTCGCAGGGCATATTTCCCAGCCCGGCGTGGCTGAAGGTTCGGGGGGGGGAAGAGCCGGGAGGCGTTGCCAGTCAGGCGACTTTGGTTCCGGCTACGCCGGGCTGGGAAATATGCGGGCTAGTCAGACAGGAAAGACCACATCCAGCGATCGTCGAACAAGCCATTGCCGCCCAGCCATTGCACGCCGGTGGCACTTTTGCCGTCGGGGGTTTTGCCGGGGAAATGCTGCAATCCGATTGCGCTGACTCGCAACGCTTCGGCGTGTCCGTCTGCGAACCCGCCGATGCAGCGTTTCAAGTGGCGTCCAACCGGCCTTTGTGGATCGTCGTTGTACCAGCCCCGGTTGGTCGGGACACGCCAGTACAGCGACTGTTGTTTTGGCACCTCGACCCACTTGTCCGGGTCGCGTTCGAGCTGGTTGCTGATCAGGCCGGAATCAACAAAGGGGACTTTTTTGGACGGGCTTTTCATGGTGCCGAGTTTTGGCATCCACTCGGAGGACCATGCTGACAACTCAGGGTGGCTGAGGGCGACGCCGAGGCCGCCCGGGCCGCCGGCCGTGCTGTTGACGC
This sequence comes from Verrucomicrobiota bacterium, assembly GCA_012517065.1. Taxonomy (GTDB): domain Bacteria; phylum Verrucomicrobiota; class Verrucomicrobiia; order Limisphaerales; family J093; genus JAAYVR01. The sequence goes on from JAAYVR010000196.1 coordinate 11,392, forward strand.
CGCCTTTGATTGACGGGCAGACGGTCACGTTCGTCCCCTGCAGGTAAGGCCTGAACAGGTCAACCCACCATGTCACGCCGCCCGGGTAAAGTGCGCCCTGAGGCGCTGGCGCAAACAGATAGAGTGTCACGACCTCATCGTTGTGGTCGTCGGCGTACATCAAGTAACTCAATGACATCTGTTTGACATTGCTCATGCACTTGATGGACTTGGCCTTTTCCTTGGCGCGGGACAGCGCAGGGAGAAGCATCCCGGCGAGAATTGCAATAATGGCTATGACAACGAGCAGTTCGATCAACGTGAAAGCGCGCTGGCAGCCTGTCTTGGTGGTGCGAAACCTTGCGTTACATGTCTGCGTTTTCATAGGCAGCCCGACTCGGGCGCAAAGGCCTGAGGAATGCGCCCTTGAATCGATGAGCAAACTTACCAGCAGGACGCAGGGCAGACCAGACAAAAAGTCTGTTCCGTGGCTTTTGGCTCAGCCCGGCAAAAAACGTTCATTATTGACCAAACACGGGTTAGCGAACCGGCTGTGGCGGTACTAGGTGTATCACGGTTGCGTGAGAGAAGGATGATTGTGAGGCCAATGTGAAAGTGTGGTCGGACATCCTCAAGCCCATCGGGCGGTTTTGGCCGGTGCGGCTGTATTATGGCGACTCTGCAGTTTTCAGGGTGCCGATCGCCACCAAGCTGGTTCTCAGCTTCCTGCTAATAATAGTCCTGACCAGCATAACTTTCAGCATTGTGGGGACGCAAGTGATTGCCGCGCGCGTTGTTGGCGAAGCGCAGGCGAAGGTTCAAACCGATCTGAACGCGGCGCGGGAAATCCTGTTGAACAAGCTAACGTCCGTCAACGACGTTGTCCGGCTCACAGCCGACAGGTATCTCCTCATGAGCGCAATGCTGGCGGGCGACAGCCGGCAGGTCGGCGAAACCCTCATGCGCATCCGCGAACGTGAAAAGCTGGACGTTCTGACGGTTACTGACAAGAACGGCCGTGTGATACTGAGGACCAGCAACCCCAACGTGGTGGGCGATGACAAGTCCGGCGACGAGTTTGTGCGACTGGCGATGCAACGCCGGCAGCCGGTGGCAGCAGTCTGCCTCGTGCCCGGTGAAGACCTTCAACGCGAGTCGCCTGCCCTTGCCCAACGGGCCTATTTCAAGTTCATCCCGACACCGATGGCACGGCACAGGGATGAAACCGAGGAAACAACAGGCATGATGCTCAGGGCGGCCGCGCCGGTTCTTGACGTTGAGAACAATCTGATGGGCGTGATTTACGGCGGGGTGCTCCTGAACCGGAATTTCGAGATAGTGGACAAGATCAAAGCCACTGTTTTCCAGAACCTCGAGTACAAAGGGAAAGAGATCGGAACTGCAACCTTGATGCTGGATGACCTCAGGATTGCCACAAACGTGCGGAATCAGGACGGGTCCAGAGCGGTTGGCACGCGGGTTTCGGAGGACGTTTACAACCGGGTTATCAAACGCGGCGAGCCGTTTGTGGGACGCGCGTTTGTTGTGAATCACTGGTACATTACCGCGTACGAGCCGATCCGCGATCTTGGCGGGCGCATAATCGGGATTCTGTATGTGGGTTTGCTCGAACAGAAATACGTGGATTTGCGCCACCGGACGGTGGTCGTTTTCTTGACGATTACACTGTTCGGGGCCGTGGCAGCTTTTACAATTGCCTATTTCATCTCAAGGAAGATTTCGGCTTCGGTGAAAAAACTCGCATTTGCTTCTGAGCGGCTTGCTCATGGCGACCTCGATGTGCGCGTCGAGATCAAGTCACACGACGAGTTGCACGAGCTGGCAGAGGCGTTCAACTTCATGGCGGAGGCGCTGAGGAAGCGCGACGAAAAACTGCGCGAGTTCACCACGCGCAGGATCATGGAATCAGAGCGGCTCGCGCACATCGGGCAGTTGGCTGCAGGCATCGCGCACGAAATCAACAATCCGCTGACAGGGATAGTGACTTACGCGCACCTGCTCCTTGAAAGGGCAAAGGCCGACAATGGCACGCGCGAGTTTCTCGAGAAGATAGTCAAGCAAGCCGACCGCTGCCGCGACATAATTCGCGGCTTGCTGGATTTTGCGCGGCAGCGAAAACCTGACAAGCGCCCGTCCAGCGTGAACAGAGTTCTGGAAGAATGCATTTCGTTGGTGGAAAACCAGGCGCTTTTCCACAACATACGAATAACCAGAAACCTCGCCTCTGACCTGCCCAAGGTGTTCATGGACCCGTCACAGATTCAGCAGGTGTTCATGAACATGATCATCAATGCAGCCGAAGCGATGAACGGCAACGGCGAATTGAAACTGACAACCCGGCATCTGCCGGCCGATGGCGTCGTCGAAATCCAGTTCAGTGACACCGGCCACGGAATCTCGGAAGAGGACCTTGACCGCATATTCGACCCGTTTTTCACAACCAAAGAGGTCGGCCACGGAACCGGGCTGGGCCTCGCCATCAGTTACGGAATCATAAAGGAACACAAAGGCACAATCACGGTCGAAAGCCAGGTCGGCAAAGGAACAACCTTCACTATACGCTTGCCTGTTTCAGGCTTGCAGGAAACCATTTCGCGTGCGCCCGAAGCATAAAATCTTGGTGATTGACGACGAGGAAGTCGTCCTTGACTCCTGCACTCAGGTGCTGAGTGCCGGGGACTGCCATGTGGCGACTGCCCCTAACGGCACAGACGGGTTGAAGCTGGTCGAAACCTTCGAGCCCGAACTGGTTTTTATTGATCTCAAGATGCCGGGTTTGTCCGGATTCGAAGTGTTGGAACGGCTCAGAACGAACCACCCGGAAATCGAAGCCATTGTTATCACAGGCTATGCGACGGTCAGCTCGGCGATCGAAGCGATGAAAAAGGGCGCTTTCGATTTCCTGCCAAAGCCGTTTACCCCCGAAGAATTGAGGTTGATCACCCGCCGCGCGCTCGAGCACCGCGAGCTTGCCCGGCAAGCAGCAGCCCTAAGGCGCGAAAAGGAGATGCTCCGCGAAAACTTCGCCGCCATCGTTTCCCACGAGCTCAAGTCGCCTCTCGGCGCCATTCAACAGAACCTGTACGCGCTGATTGACGAGTTGGGCGACAAACTGTCCGACGAGCAGAAGGACCGGCTCGTGCGGCTGAAGAAACGTGTGGACGACCTGCTGAATCTCATTCATTCTTGGCTGCGGGTTTTCTCTGTGGACCTGAGCAAATTGAAGGAAAACTTCAGGCCGCTCGAACTTGCAACGGTCGTGGCCAGAGCAGTGGACATCGTCCATCAACATGCCGTTCGCAAGTCGGTCGAGATAGAAGTGGCCGTTCCGGGAGACCTGCCCATGGTGTCGGGCGACGAGGGCAGCCTGACCGAAGTCGTGGTCAACCTTTTGAACAATGCTGTAAAATACTCGTTCGCGAACAGCAAAGTCACTGTCCGCGCCGGAACTCAGGACGGCGAGGTTTTTCTGTCGGTGATTGACACTGGCGTTGGGATAGCAAAGGAAGATTTGAAGCATCTTTTCCAGGATTTCGGGCGTGGCCGCAAACAGCCCGAGGGGGCTGAGGGCTGCGGTCTCGGGCTGGCAATCAGCAAACGCATAGTCGAGGTGCACGGCGGATCAATAGAAGTGCAAAGCGAGCCGGGGAAAGGTTCGGCCTTTACTGTGCGCCTGCCTGTTGCGCGAGCGGATATGGACGTCGTTACTAACCCATCAACAGGAAGTCAGACATGAACCAAACAAAGAAACTCCTTATTATCGATGATGACCCGGACTTTGTTGCCGGCATGAAATCGATCCTCGTCAAAGCAAACTATGAGGTGGATGTCGCCTATAATCCGAAGGACGGATTGCAGGCACTGCAAACCAAGCCTTATGATCTTCTTTTGCTGGATATCATGATGGGACGCGGGGCAGAAGGAATCATGATAGCCCGGAAGCTCGGTAAAGACCCAAAACTGCGCAATCTGCCTGTTCTGATCATTACCGGCATCAGGGAACAAATGGCGTTTCTCTTCCCCGGCCAGGCGGTGCACCCGCATTTCGTGGCCGTCGATGAACTGGTGGAGAAACCCGTCGAACCAAAACTGCTTCTGGAAAAGGTCGAAGCCCTGCTCAAGACTGCCGAGGCACGCAAAGGTCAGTCCAAATGAACGCAACAGCGGAAACATCTGTTACAGCCACCACGGCGCCGCCGGAGGATCGGATTCCTTTTGTCGAGGAGATCAAGAACCTCCTGTATGCATCGAAGGGAAACCCTATCAGCACCTGCATTCAATGCGGCACCTGCTCAGCCACCTGCCCGGTTGCTTCCGGCGGGTTTATGGACAACTCGCCGCGCAGGATCATTGCCATGATCCGGTCGGGCTTCAAGGAACAGGTGCTGAAGTCGAACACGTTCTGGTACTGCGCGTCATGTTACCAGTGCACGGTCAGGTGCCCGCGCGGCATTGACATCGCCGAGCTCATGTACGGGCTCAAACGGTTCACCGTTTGGCGGACCGAACATCAGGAAGGCCTGATAGGGCCGACCTTCTCAGAGACGTTCGTGAAGATGATCATGCGCACCGGCAGGTCGTATGAGCCCGTTCTTGCCACCACATATCTGTTTACCTACGGCCTTCCAGAAATGATACTGGAAGCCCAGACAGCCACCAGTTTGATGCTCAAAGGTCGCCTACCGCTGCTCCCCGCGCGAATCAAGCGGCTCGAGAACTTCAAGCGCATGATACGACACATCATACCCATCGGAGACAAAGAATGAAGAAATACGCATATTTTCCCGGCTGTTCGCTTGAGAAAATGGCGCACAGCTATCACATGTCCGCACTCGAGACAACCCGAGCGCTCGGAATCGAGCTTAAAGAACTCGAGGATTGGAATTGCTGCGGTGCGACCGCCTATTTCCATGTGGATGAACTGCTGGCCTTCACGCTGTGCGCGCGCAATCTCGCCATGGCCGAAAAGGAGAAGCTCGACCTCGTCGCACCCTGCAGCGGCTGTTACAAGAACATGTTTTTTACGCGGGAGCACTTAAAACATGACGCTGATCTCGCAGAGCACATCAACGAAGCCCTTGCTGAGGACAACCTCCACTATGCTGGAACTTCGTCGGTTCGGCATCTGATCGAGGTGTTCGCGCACGACGTTGGTTTCGACGCTATCAAAGCCAAAGTCACCAAACCGTTGAAGGGTTTGCGTGTTGCGCCCTACTACGGCTGCCAGATTCTCCGCCCGCGAAAAGCAAAGGAAGACGTCGAACAACCGCGCTTTTTTGAAGATTTGATTTCGGCAATAGGCGCTGAGCCGGTGGATTACCTGCTTCGGCTGAGCTGTTGCAGCGGTGCCCTGATCATTACGAACCGGCGCGCGGCGCTCAGCATGGTGCGTAATCTGCTCGAATGCGCCGTCCGTTCCAAAGCGGCGATTATCGCCACGGCATGCCCGCTATGCCAGGTCAACCTCGAGTGCTATCAAAAACAGGTTAACCGCGAGTTCGGCACGGACCTGAACGTGCCGGTTGTCTATTTCACGCAATTGGTCGGTTTGGCCCTTGGCATCCCGCCCAAACGTCTGGGCATAGGGTCCGAGTTGGTCGCTGTCATGCCAGCCATTCGTGAAGTACTTGAAGCCGAACCTGCGGTTGCAAACACATAATCGGCTTGTAATTGGCTATGAACATCCTTGTCATCCTGAAAATGGTCCCAGACACGGTGGAAGAACTGAACGTGTCTGCTGACGGGAAATCACTGGACTCGGAGTTTCTGAGGTTCAAACTCAATGACCCTGACGAGCATGCTCTCGAGCAAGGTTTGATACTGAAGGAGAAAAGCGGTGGCAAGGTGACCGTCATTGCACTTGACGCACCCGAGGTTGACGATGTGCTTTACACCGCTCTGGCCAAGGGCGCTGACCGCGCAGTGAAGATACCCGTCAGCCAAGCGGGCCTTGGGACCAAAGCTACTGCAAAGGTGTTGTCCGACTTCTTCTCATCAGGCGCAGGAGCGGTAACTCCGGACACGCTTGTGCTTGTGGGCACCTACGCGATTGATGACCTCGAAGGCGAGCTTGCACCGATGCTTGCGGTGCATTTGGGGCTGCCCTATTTGGGCGTCGTTAGCAGTGTGGCTGCATCGGACCACGGTTTGATTGTGCAAAAGGAATTCGCAGGCGGTTTGCGCGGTGAATTCGAGGTCGAGCTGCCTGCGGTTCTCGGAATTCAGTCTGCAGAAAAGCCGCCCAGATATGTCCCGGTTGCCAAAGTGCGTGCCGTGATGAAGTCGGCCAAAATCGACGAGGTGGAAATACCCGCGCCGACAGATACTGTTTGCCTGGATGTCCAGCGTAGTTACAAGCCTGAGGCTGCTGGCCGCGCTGAGATTTTCGAAGGGTCACCGGAAGAAGTCGCAGACAAGATCGTGGATGCCCTTGCCAAGAGCGGGGTGATTTGAGGAGGTGTTGCATATGGCAAAATCAATTCTGGTTCTGGCGGAGCAACTGCGCGGCGGGATATCCGATATTACTTATGAGATGCTGGGTGCAGGCCGGGCGATTGCACAGGCGCTTGGCGTGCCTCTCGAGGCGGTTCTGCTCGGCAGTGGCACCTCGCAATTGGCATCAAGCCTAGGAGCGGCAGACAAAGTGTTCGTTGCGGACAATCCCGAACTCGATTTGGCCGCCCCTGAGACAGTGGCTGAGGTGGTTAAAACCCTGGTTGACAAGACCGGTGCAGACATTGTTCTTGTGGGTTGCACGAATGTTTCACTGGGCATTGGGTCCATACTGGCCGCAAGGTCTCAGATGCCGTTGGTAAACTTTTGCAGAGCAATCAAGGTCGATGGTGGCGGATTGGTATGCACAAGCCAGTTGTTTGGGGGGAAAATACTGTCCGACGTCAAGCTGGCCGACGGCCGGGGAATTATTGGTGTTTATCCCGGCGCTTTCCCGATCGAACAGGGCAGGAGTGATCGAACGCCGCCGACAGAAGCAATCGACGTCTCGGTTCAGCCGTCCAAGATAAGATTCAAACAGTACATAGAACCTGCGAGTGGGGACGTTGACATCACCAAGCAGCATGTTTTGGTGGCTGTTGGCCGGGGCATCCAAACCCAGGATAACGTTCAGTTGGCCGAGGAACTGGCACAGGCGCTTGGAGGCGCGGTTTGTGCATCGCGTCCTGTGATTGACCAGGGATGGTTGCCTCTGACGCGGCAGGTTGGCAAGTCTGGGATGACTGTCAAACCGAGGGTGTATCTGGCTTTTGGGATCAGTGGCGCGCCAGAGCATTGGGAGGGCATGCAAAACTCACAGTGCATCATCGCCGTTAACACGGACCCGAAAGCGCCTATTTTTGACGGTGCGCATTACGGCGCTGTCGCAGATGCTGTGGAATTGCTCCCGATTCTGACCGAGAAGGTTAAAATGCGAAAAGGTTGAAAACCAATTGTTTGTGTCTGCCGAAATCATAGGCTGAGTTCCGAATCGAGCGATCAAACGTATGGATCCGGTCAAGATAAACTTGGTAGGGATGCCGGGCATTGTTTGTCTCTGGATACTCACGGTTTTGGCTTTTGGAGTATTCGGGTGGCGGGTTTCACGTTTGATCAAGTTGATCCGGCAGGGGCGGTACGAAGACCGCTTTGATAATCCGGGCCGGCGCTTGCTCCATGCGCTGAAACACGTCTTGCTGCAGCCCCGCATTTTCAATGAACGCGCCATCGGTCTTCCTCACTTCCTGATTTTTTGGGGGTTTGTGATCTATGCGACCTGCTTTAATTGGAATCTGTTGCGGGGCTTGTTCCCGTTCATTCCAATTCCTTACCCCGAAGAACTGAGAATTGTCGGTTTGTTCTTGGAGGTTTTCTCGGTTCTTGTGTTGATTTCGTTGGTTGTGGCGGCAGGCCGACGCATGTTTTTCCCGCCACCGCACCTGCATCTGAGCTTTGATGCGAATGTGATTTTGGTGCTGATCGGGTTACTCATGCTCAGCACGTTGTTTGGCTCTGGCTTCAGGGTCGTTGCCGATGGTGGGCATGGATCGGCATGGGCGCCATTCGGCACGCTTTTGTCAAAGGCGTTTGGAAGTGTGCCGCCCGAGAGCGCGAGGCGTCTTGCAATCGGAATGTGGTGGTTGCACATGGCGCTGGTGCTGGCATTTCTCGTTTATCTGCCTTATTCGAAGCACCTGCATTTGTTGGCGTCGCCGTTCAATGTCTTCTTTAGTCAGGCCGCCACAAGACCGGTTGGCGACCTGACCGTGCCTGGTGCAAAGGAAGACATGTCTGCAGGGGCGTCGCGGTGGCAGGAGCTCACTTGGAAACAACTTTTCGGCGGTTTCGCTTGTGCTGAATGCGGTCGATGCGATCGTGCATGCCCGGCGACCGCGTCGGGTCATCCGCTCCAACCCCAGCAAATCATTCAAAAGGTCAAAAACCACATGGTCAGGTACGGGCTCGAAGGCGCCGACGGCACGGTTCCCAAGCTCGTTGGGGAGGTGATCAGGGAAGACGAGATTTGGGCTTGCACAACATGCATGGCGTGCATGAGCCGGTGTGCTGTTTGGAACGAACAAATCCCGTTAATCGTTGCGCTCCGGCGGCATTTGGTCAGCCAGGGACAGGTGGAGAAAAACATCCAAGACATGCTTGGGAACCTGCAACGATACGGCAACTCGTTCGGCAAGTCGGACAGAATGCGTGCGAAATGGACCCAAGGATTGCCGTTCAAGGTCAAGGACGCACGGAAAGAACCGGTTGACATCGTGTGGTTCACTGGCGACTACGCTGCGTTCGATCCTCGCATGATCGAGATAACGCAAACCACCGCGAAGTTGTTCAATCTAGCCGGGCTTGATTTCGGCATTCTTTACGAAGCTGAACGGAACTCTGGCAACGACGTGCGGCGTGTGGGTGAAGAGGGGCTGTTTGAAATGTTGCGCGACAAGAACCTCGACGCTTTCAGCAGGGTCAAGTGGAAAAACGGTACGAGGATTATTGTAACGACCGACCCTCATTCTTACAATACACTCAAGAACGAATATGCTTTTCCGGACGGCGGGGTGGTGGTCAGGCATTACACCGAATTGCTCGATGAGCTGATCCGGGGCGGCAAGTTAAATCTGAACCGCAGATTGTCGGGAAAGATGACTTATCACGACCCGTGTTACCTTGGGCGTTACAACGGCGTTTATGAACCGCCCCGACGTGTTTTGGCCGCTCTTGGGCTCGAGTTGGTCGAAATGCCAAGGTCTCGAGACAAAAGCTATTGCTGCGGCGCTGGCGGGGGGCGCATCTGGATGGAGGATGGCCCTAACATCAAAGAACGCCCCGCCGAGAACCGAATCCGCGAAGCAATCAGCCTCAATGAAGTGAAAACTTTTGTCGTTGCTTGCCCAAAGGATATCGCCATGTTCCGTGACGCGGTGAAGACCACGGGTGCCGAGGGCAAAATCGAGGTCAAGGATATTGCCGAGCTCGTTGCGGAGGCAATGAACGTCGAAGACCGCAAACCTGTTTGAAGAAAGGATAACCATGGCCGGTGTTGCAGAAGCTGCAGTTGTTGACAGGACAACCACGCTCCAGACGTTGTTGAACACGCCCGCTGGAAAGCGAATGATAACCTGCATCCAGTGCGGAACTTGTGCTGGAACGTGTCCGTACGGCGACTACATGGAGTTTTCGCCGAGGCTTGTGATCAACATGCTTCGCCGGGGTTTCATAGACGAGGTCATCAAGTCCGACAGTCTTCTGCGGTGTGTTGCCTGTTATGCGTGCACAGCGAAATGCCCACGCAACATCAGGCTGACCGATGTCCTGCTTCCGCTCGTGAAGGAGCAGGTGCTGATGAACAACACCCAGATGCCCGCCGAATTCCAAAAGTCGCTCGAAAACATGCACCGGTACGGCAATCCAATGGGTGAATCGCCACGCAAACGCACCGCATGGACCGCGACCGCCGGTGTCAAAGTGCCGCTCATTGCAGAGGTCAAACGCGAAGTTGATGTGCTGTGGTTCGTCGAGTGTTACACCTCGTTTTACGCGCGCGGGCAGGACAACAGCAGAGCCACAGCAAAGCTGTTCGCCGCGCTGGGAGTGGACTTCGCAATACTTGGCAACGACGAGAAATGCGCAGGCGAATGCGGCCAGATGACGTGGGAATCCGGGTTGTTCGAGTCGCTGGCCGAGTACAACATGAAATTGTTCGGGAAATACAAGTTCCGCCGGATAGTTACCGGCGATGCACATGCGTTCAATGCGTTCCGGTTCCGGTACCCGATGTACGGCTTGACGCAGCCGGTCGAACACACGACACAGTTTTTCGCGCGCCACCTCGAACAGTTGAAACCAAAGCTCAAGAAACCGCTTAACATGGTGGTTACGTATCATGATCCTTGTTGTCTGGGGCGGGCCGTGGGATGTTATGAAGACCCCCGCGCGCTGCTTCAGGCAATCCCCGGCGTGAAGCTGGTCGAGATGGTTCACAACCGCGTGAACGCCGTTTGCTGCGGCGGTGGCGGCGGTGGGATGTGGTTGGACACTTACTACAAGCAAAAGGGCATGGACAGACTCTCGGAGCGGCGCGTGAAAGAAGCCATTGCAACCGGCGCAGATGTGCTCGCAGTCGCCTGCCCGTATGAGGTGTCGCGATTCGAGGATGCACTGAAAGTTGTTCCGCACGACAAGCCGATGGTTGTGCGCGATGTAGTGGAATTGTTGGCCGAGTCAATTGGATGAAACATTTATGAATATTATGGAAACGAGGAAGAATGAACCTGTTCGCATAGGCTTTTACGTCTGCCATTGCGGCGTCAACATCGCACACATGGTGGACGTCGAAGCCGTCGCCAAGTACGTGGCGACGTTGCCCAACGTCGTCGTGTCCCGGAATTACAAGTACATGTGCTCTGACCCGGGGCAGGAAATGATACAAAAGGATATCCGTGAACAACGTTTGAACCGGGTCGTGGTCGCTGCCTGTTCGCCGCTTTTGCACGAGCACACATTCCGCGGTGCCACAGAGGCGGGCGGGTTGAATCCGTTTTATTTTCAAATGGTCAACATCCGCGAACACAACTCGTGGGTGCATACCGACCGGCTTGAAGCCACGCGAAAGGCAATGGCACTGGCGCGCGCCGCAATCCAGCGCGTCCCACACCACAAGCCGCTCGAGGTGAAGAAAGTGCCGATCAACCCGGACGTGCTGATTGTGGGCGGCGGCATTGCCGGCATTCACGCCGCAATCACAATGGCCAACGCTGGTAAAAAGGTTTATTTGGTCGAAAAAGAGCCGAGCATCGGCGGGCACATGGCCATGTTCGACAAGACATTCCCCACGCTGGACTGCGCGATGTGCGTGTTGTCCCCGAAGATGGCCACGGTCGGGTCCCATCCCAACATCACACTTTGGACCTACTCGGAGGTGGTCAAAGTGGACGGTTACGTGGGCAACTTCAAGGTCACAGTGCGCCGCAAGCCGCGTTACATAATTGAGGACCTCTGCACCGGCTGCCAGGAATGCGTTGCCAACTGCGTCTATAAAGAGCCGAAGTTCCCCGACGCGTTCAACCTTGGCCTGGGGAAACGCAAACCCGTCTATATGCCGTTCGCACAGGCAATCCCCTCGATTGCGATTATTGATCCTGAGGTTTGCCTGAATTTCAAGCGGGGCAAAAACCCTGACGGTTCATACACAGTGTCGGACAAATGCAAGAAGCTGTGCGTGGTGGCTTGCGGAGATCGCAAGGCAATCGATTTCTCACAAAAAGCCGAGGACAAAGAGATCACCGTCGGCACGATTATCATGGCGACCGGGTTCAAGACGTTTGACCCGCGTCGGACTCCATACTACGGCTACGGCGTGTACCCGAACGTTTACACTGCGCTCGAGCTCGAGCGCGTGATAAACGCGTCTGGCCCCACCGAGGGCCACCTCGTCATGCGCAATGGCAAAGAGCCAAAACGCGTCGCAATCGTCCACTGCGTCGGGTCACGCGACGAAAACACCAACCGCTGGTGCTCGCGCGTTTGCTGTCTGTACTCGTTGAAACTGGCGCATCTGATCCTCGAACATACCGATGCCGAGGTTTACAACTTCTACATCGACATGCGCACGCCCGGCAAAAGCATGGAGGAATTCTACAACCGGGTTGCCGAGGAAGGCATGCATCTGGTCCGCGGCAGAGTCGCCGATGTGTATCCGGACCCGAATGACACCGCATCCGGTCGCTTGATCGTTCAAGCCGAAGACACGCTGACGAACAGAATACTCAAAATCCCCGTGGACATGGTCGTGCTTTCGGTCGGCCTCGAACCGCGTCCGGAGGCTGAAGACCTGCGGCGTTTGTTCAACCTGAGCTGCAGCTCCGAGGGCTGGTTCCTCGAACGCCATCCGAAGCTGGCGCCTGTCAGCACTTTCACAGACGGCATCTTTCTTGCCGGCTGCTGCCAGGGACCTAAGGATATTCCGGATTCGGTGGCACAGGCCGGCGCCGCTGCGGCTGAGGCTTTCTCGCTCATTGACAAAGGGTATGTCGAGCAGGAGCCGAACACCGCATTCGTGCTGGCCGAGGAGTGCAGTGGATGCAAGTCCTGCATTCCACTGTGTCCGTACACGGCGATCAGTTTCAACGAGGAAACCAAGAAGGCCTTTATCAACGAGGCCCTCTGCAAGGGCTGTGGGACGTGCGTTGCGGCGTGCCCGTCGGGTTCGATCGTCCAGAACCTGTTCGAGGACCAGGAAATCTTCAGCGAAATCGACGGTGTACTCGCCCCGTTGCCGCAGTAGAGATGCAACAAGAATCAAAAGAACTTCCAATCGCTTATTGATATATGAGTGACTCAACGAACAAGACCCCGGACGGGAACTGGACGCCCAGAATTGTGGCGTTCTTCTGCAACTGGTGCACGTACACGGCCGCTGATCTGGCCGGTGTCTCGCGCATGAAATATGCAAGCAACATCCGCGTCATCCGCCTGATGTGTTCGGGCCGGGTTGACCCGCAGTTTGTTGTCGATGCGTTTGCGAAGGGCGCCGACGGCGTGCTGATCGGCGGGTGCCACCCCAACGACTGTCATTATGTCGAAGGCAACTATAAATGTCTCCGACGCTACCAAATGTTGAAGCGGATGATAGCCGATATGGGGATCGAACCCGACCGTCTGCGTTTGGAATGGATATCTGCTGCCGAAGGCGAAAAAGTCCGGCGCGTTGTCAACGAGATGGTCGAGACAGTCAAACAGCTTGGCCCGCTGGGAATCCCGGCGAAGTTCGAGCAGTGGGACAAGGAAATGAACGCCCTTGCCGAGCACGTCGCGGCCAGCCAGGGCGCCGGTGCGCCCGGTTCATCCGGTCAAAATAAACCTCAAACCGCTCAAACCGCCCATGTCTAAGCCAAAAGTTGCATTTTATTGGTGCGCCTCGTGTGGAGGCTGCGAAGAAACCGTCGTCGATCTCGCCGAGGATATCCTTGGTGTGGTTGAAAAGGTTGATATTGTCCTGTGGCCTGTTGCCATGGACTTCAAGTACAAGGATGTGGAGGCCATGCCGGACAAGTCCATCCTTGCCACACTCTTGAACGGTGCTATCCGTTCGACCGAACAGGAGGAGATGGCCCGTCTGCTCCGGCGCAAGAGCCAGTACATGATTGCCTATGGCGCTTGCGCGCACCTTGGCGGCATACCCGGTCTGGCCAACCAGTTCACCCGCGAGCACATCCTCAAGTTCAATTACGAAGACGGCCCTTCGATGGCCAACGACAAGAAAACCCGGCCGCAGTTGGTAACCGAGGATAACGGGCGCACACCGAGACTACCGGCTCTGACAAATGTGGTTCGTTCTTTGGACCAGGTGGTCGAAGTTGACTACTACGTTCCAGGATGTCCACCCACGCCCAAGATCACGAGAGCCGCTGTCACGGCTTTGCTCGAAAACCGCCTCCCGCCAAAGGGATCAGTGATCGCACCTGATATTGCCCTTTGCGACGAGTGCCCACGCAAGGCCACCAAGCCAGCGAACATCTCGTTCCGCGAGTTCAAACGCCCACATCAGGCACTCATGGACCCGCAGAAGTGTTTCCTCGCCCAAGGCGTGGTTTGCATGGGGCCGTCCACACGAAGTGGATGTGAGGCCGCTTGCATTTCCGGCGGAATGCCGTGCACAGGCTGTTTTGGCCCAACATCGCGTGTTCGCGACCAAGGACTGAAAATCATGTCCTCGCTTTGTTCGAACATCGAGCCGAAGGATGAACAAGGAATCTCTGCCGTCATTCAGGGGATTCCGGACCCGATAGGGACGTTTTATCGCTACGGACTCGCCAAGAGCTTGTTGCGCCGCAAGGTCAACCTCCCAACAGACTGAAAGGATTTGATATGGAAAAAGCTGTTAAAGACGCATTCAACCAGGGCTCGGCACGAGCCAATGCCGCTTACGAAATCGGACGACGGCGGTTCATGGTCGATCCAATCACCCGCCTCGAAGGCCACGGCAAGATCGACATCTTCCTGGACGAAAAAGGCGATGTCGAGCGTGCTTACATGCAGGTGCCCGAACTGCGCGGATTCGAGGTCTTCAGCATAGGACGGCCGGCCGAGGACATGCCCCAAATCACAAGCCGGATTTGTGGTGTTTGTCCGACAGCGCACCACATGGCTGCGACAAAATGCCTTGATGACCTTTACAAGGTCGAGCCCACACCCACCGGGCGAAAAATCCGCGAGTTGGTCTATAACACGTTCATGCTGGAAGACCACGCGCTGCATTTCTTCGTGCTGGGCGGCCCGGACTTTATCGTCGGCCCCGAAGCGCCAGCCGCCGAGCGGAACATAGTGGGCGTGATCGGCAAGGTCGGCCTCGACGCCGGCAAGAAGGTAATCGGGACACGGCGCAGATTGCGCGAGCTGATAACATACTTCGGCGGAAAGGTTGTGCATCCCGTGCTCGGCCTTCCAGGCGGCGTCAGCAAAGGACTGAACCCGGCAGACCTGCCGAAGTTCAAGCAGCTTGCCGCAGACGCCGTCGAGTTCGCCACTTGGACGCTGGATGTGCTCAAGCGAATTGTGCTCGGCAACCCCGAGTACGTGAAAATGATCACCAGCGAGGCGTTCACGCACAAGACCTGTTACATGGGGACGGTGGACGACCGAAACAGGGTCAATTTCTACGATGGCCAGTTGCGGGTCGTGGATTGCAACGGCAAGGAAATATTCAAGTTCCCACCGCGGCAATACCTCGATTTCGTCGCTGAACACGTCGAGCCGTGGAGTTACATGAAGTTCACCTTCCTGAAACCGCGCGGCTGGAAAGAGTTTGTCGAAGGGCCGGACACGAGTATCTATGCTGTTGCGCCTCTCGCGCGGCTCAACGCTGCTGACGGGATGGCCACGCCACTGGCCCAGGCTGCCTATGAGGATTTCTACAAGACACTTGGTGGTAAACCGGTCCATCACACTCTTGCAAATCACTGGGCACGTGTCATCGAAATGATACAAGCTGCCGAGCGAATGCAGGAACTCGTCAATGACCCCGAAATAACAGGCACAGAAATACGCAGAATCCCAACCGCCGTTCCCCAAGAAGGTGTAGGCGTGGTCGAGGCACCACGCGGTACCCTCTTCCACCATTACCGCACCGACGAACGCGGCCTAATCACAATGGCGAACATGATTGTCGCCACGCAGAACAACTCGGCCCGAATAGCAATGAGCGTCGAACGGGCCGCCAAAGGCCTGATCAAAGGCGGTAAGGTCACCGAAGGCCTGCTGAACAAGGTTGAAATGGCGTTCCGCGCTTACGATCCATGCCTCGGGTGCGCAACGCATTCCCTGCCGGGACACTTACCAATCTCGCTGAGAATCTTCGATCACAAACGCGAGCTGGTTCAGGAATTGCGCCAAGATTAATGCTTGAAACAGCGCCCGGCCTTGCGCGGTCCAGCCTGGCCAAATCTAAACCATGGCAATCGCGCAGCCGGGCCTTGTTATTTCCAGCAACTTTTCGGTCAACCAAACGCCATGCAAGCGCATGCCGAAGATTATTGCCCGCCTCGGACCGTCCGAGTCCTTCTGTTGGGGCTTGGGAATGATATACTGCGGGATGATTCGATAGGGTTGCGCGTTGCACGTTCTCTGGCCGAAGATTTCGCCGGTCACCCAGCCGTCGATGTCCGGGAAACAACAGAGATGGGAATTGCTCTTCTGGATTTTCTCGTCGGATACAGCCATGCGATCATTGTTGACTCGATCGTGACAGGGCTCGTGCCGGCGGGAACAGTCCACGTGCTCGATATCGACAGCATCAAACGACTGACGGTTCATACGCCTCATTTTTTGGGTGTGGGAGAAACCGTCGCTCTCGGAAATCATCTCGGTTTGCCAATGCCGAGTGAAGTTCGCGTGATGGCGATTGAAGTCGAAGACCCATACACGCTTGGCGAAGCTCTGACAGAACCGCTGAATGCGGCGTTTCCACAAATCCTCGAACAAGTGCGAGCCGAACTCGCCAGAACGATCGAGATTTGCGGGCAACAGCCCGGGCAACCGACGTCTGTCCGGACGCATCGCTGACGGGATCGAAGACGATTATCGCAGCATTCCTGGCCGCTCGGGAGCGCGGCGATTCTTGCAATGCGATATGGGGACAGGCACGCAGTTTATGCACCCCAACCCGCCGACATTTGGGCGCCCTATTTGCGTGATCTGAATCGGTCGTATGATCGGTCATCGGGTTGATGCGGCCGGGGACGGCCGCGCTCCCGGGGCGATTGCTTTTTCCAGCGCGTGCAGGAGCGCGGCGATTCTTCGCCGCCCCCAACCGGTGAACGATCGGCCACCGGGTTCGCGTGATCGAAACTGGTGTGTGATCGGTCGTTGGGTTGGTGCAATGCGATATGGGGACAGGCACGCAGTTCCTACGCCCCAACCCGCCAACATTCGGGCGCCCTATTTGCGTGATCTGAACCGGTCGTATGATCGGTCGTCGGGTTGATGCGGCCGGGGACGGCCGCGCTCCCGGGGCGATTGCTTTTTCCAGCGCGTGCTGGAGCGCGGCGATTCTTCGCCGCACCCAGCCGGTAAACGACCGGCCCCCGGCTTCGGGTGATCGAAACTGGTGTGCGATCGGTCATCGGGTTGGTGCAATGCGATATGGGGACAGGCACGCAGTTTATGCACCCCAACCCGCCAACATTCGGGCGCCCTATTTGCGTGATCTGAATCGGTCGTATGATCGGTCATCGGGTTGATGCGGCCGTGGACGGCCGCGCTCCCGGGGCGATTGCTTTTTCCAGCGCGTGCAGGAGCGCGGCGATTCTTCGCCGCCCCCAACCGGTGAACGATCGGCCACCGGGTTCGGGTGATCGAAACTGGTGTGCGATCGGTCGTCGGGTTGATGCTGCCGGGGATGGCCGCGCTCCCGGGGCGATTGCTTTGTCTAACGCGGCAGAGGAGCGCGGGCATTCTTGCCCGCACCCAACCGGTAAACGATCGGCCAGCGGGTTCGGGTGATCGAAACTGGTGTGCGATCGGCCGTTGGGTTGGTGCAATGCGATATGGGGACAGGCACGCAGTTCCTACGCCCCAACCCGCCAACATTCGGGCGGCCTATTTGCGTGATCTGAACCGGTCGTATGATCGGTCTTCGGGTTGATGCGGCCGGGGACGGCCGCGCTCCCCGCGACAACCGCGATGCTGGCAGGAAC
>JAAYVR010000197.1 GCA_012517065.1 Verrucomicrobiota bacterium
ACCGGGCCGCGGGTTTGCCAACCGAGTGGCGTTGTCAGCCTCGGCCGCCAGAGTCCCGCCATTAGGCGGCTTTGAAATGAGCATTCATCGAGCAGTGATACCTCTGAACGTTGCACGTTGAGCGTTGTACGTTAAACGTTCTCAAATACTTAACCCTCGGGAAACGTGCATGATGCGGGCTTTCAGCCCTTATTGATACTGATCTTGGGCCTGTCACCTGGGCCGCTGGCCCAGGCTGATATGGGGTCGGGCCTTCGGCCCTCGGGTTATCGCTCCACGAACACCAACGGTCTCGAACACAGTCAGGGGTGTTCATGGCTGAAACAATCAACCACGCTGCCATGGACAACGCGGTTGTCTTCGTCGGTCATCGAAGCGCCAACGGCGCGGTCCATACCAGCGTGGGGTGAAGCCCCACGATAACTGTAAAATGTTGAAATATACTCTTGACATGACTGTCTGCAATGTCTTACAAAATGAGTAGTCGATCATGAAAAGGGTCAAAAGGGATTTGAAGTTTGGAGGTACTATGAGAATTCGGAATCTATTGTTGGCATCGGCAGTCGGCGCGGGTCTTGCGGCAGTAGCGTGGGCGGATTGGAATCCAGGCGATCCGTACAAGATGCATTTCCCGCAGTTGCCAGACGAATCAACGGATGGAAGAGACGTCTTGGCGAGCTATCCTTATCAGCAGTTCCAGTTTGGGAAAGTGGTTGCCGATGACTGGAAGTGTTCCGAAACTGGGCCGGTCACCGATATTCACATATGGGGTTCGTGGTATAATGACTCTCCTGATCCAGATGCTGTGTTCCATCTGGCCATTTTCACAGACGATCGGACCGGTAATTTCAGCCAGCCGGGAGACCTTCTCAAGGCGTATGTCTTTGGGCCGGGGACATACGGTGTTAGATTGTACAAAGACCAGATTGAAGAGGGATTCCTTGATCCCAACGTTCACGAGCTGATCGGCATCGACACGAAAATCTGGCAATACAATTTCTTGATCTCCGACCCGATCATTCAGGAAAAAGACAGTATTTATTGGCTGGCGGTCCAAGCAGAGGTATCAACGGACTACGCCTTCGGCTGGAAAACGACCTTTCTGCCTTACGAAGATCGTGCGGTGTACGGTGACAATTCCCTCCCGGGTAATATTCCACCGCAATGGGCCCAGGTTTTCTGGTTCGATCCCGCAGGTAACCCGGTTTATTACGACATGGCTTTTGTGATCACCACTCCAGAGCCACAAACTTACGGTCTAATTGCCGGGCTTGGTTTGGGGATATTTGGTCTGGCCCGCAGGTTCCTCCGCAAGTAATTGCTTTGCGCACACTCCTATCCGTGCCAGGGCGCAGGCGTTGCCTGCGCCCTGCGCATTTTTGGGGAAAAAGCTGTCAGACAGGTCTGGCCGGTCTGAAAAGTCAGATAACCCAAAACTCACCGGGACCTCAACACCCTCTCGATCTCTCCCCTTTTCGGTGCAGACGGCTGTGCCCCGAGCCGGGTCACTGAAATCGCTGCTGCAGCATTTGCAAACCTCACCGATTCCAACAACGGCCTGCCCTCCCCTAACGCCACCGCCAGAGCACCATTGAAAACGTCACCCGCAGCCGTGGTATCGACTGCCTTCACTTTGAACCCCGGCACCATGGCTTTCAACTCCCTGTTAATCACAAATGCGCCCTTGGCGCCCATCGTCAGAATAACCGTCCCAACCCCCCGCGCCAAAAGCTTCGCCCCGGCGCGCTCGGCGGCGGACTCGCTCGTCACAGCTACCCCTGTCAATAGTTCCGCTTCGGTCTCGTTAGGAGTGAGAATGGAAACGCGCGCCAACAGTCTGTCCGGCAACGGACGCGCAGGCGCAGGATTAAGTATCACCGGGACGCCCGATCTGGCTGCGATGTTGACCGCAGCCTGTACTGTCGGCAATGGCGTTTCCAACTGCAATACCAGCGCTCTCGCCTCTGAAATTGCCCGCGTAGCACGTCGCACATCGGACGGAGACAACCTCGCATTCGCACCGCCAGCCACGGCAATGCTGTTCTGGCCGTCCTTGGCAACAAATATCAATGCCACGCCCGAAGGCGCCCGCTTGTCCCGCACGATGTAATCGACACAAATCTTGTCGCGAACAAACCCCGACACAGCTTGCTCGCCGAACATGTCATCGCCAACACGCGCCACGAATACCACATCGCCTCCGGCCCGCGCTGCGGCAACCGCTTGGTTGGCCCCTTTTCCTCCGGCCGCCATTGCAAACTCACCGCCAAGAAGCGTCTCGCCCGGACGCGGAATCCGTTCGAGCTTGATGATCATGTCCGTGTTCGAACTCCCGACGACAACAATCTTCGGATTTGCCATGTGAATCGATGGTTTGATGGTGAACTTTTCTGACACAGCATGGTCCCAAGCCGCCGCGCTGCCCAACTCGACACTACAATTTCGATGCCACCAACACGCTCAGCCCAAGCAGATAGAAGAAAAACATCGCCGCCAACAACCCGTTCGTTCCGGGCGGCGCGCCTTTGAACTCTTTCCAAACAAACACACCCCACAGCGCGCCCACCAACGTCGCGCCCTGGCCCAGACCATACGACAACGCCGGGCCAGCCGCCGTGCTAGCCACAATGCTGAATGACATCCCGACGTTCCATATGATGCCGCCCAGAATGCCGATCGCATGCAACCGCGCGTTCCCCTTGCTCAAATAGTCGCCAAACGGCACCGGATCGCCAGACAACGGCTTGATCATCATGATGCTGTTCCAAATGAAATTCGATAGAAGCAGCCCCAGCGAAAACAGCACTATCGCAGTGTAAGCGCTCAGCTTGCCGGCCTCGAGCGATCTGTCAGGGCCAATCTTCCCCATCGACGCTGCAACAAAACTGTAAAACCAGCCCATCAACACACCGGCCAGCACAGATATGACAATGCCTTTCACGGGCGTCTTCTTCTCGCCTGAGGCAAGCCGGCGATAGGCCAGCGCGTCAAGGATGATCGCGACCACTATCGCGAGCACACCCAAAGCGAGCATCGGAACGTTGCCCTCGGGCTTTCGCAGGTAGGTCGTAACCACTCCCAGCACCAGCGCCAAACCCACTCCAACCGGAAATGCAACCGCCAATCCAGCAATGTCGATCGCCGCCACAAGCAAGATGTTCGACAGGTTGAATATCACCCCGCCGAGGAACGCCGACCACAGCCATTTCGGCTGCGCCTGTTGCAAGTCGGCAATGAAAGATCGGCCCCCGCTGCCCATGCTCCCCATGGTGAATGCCAGCAACAACGACAGCAGAAACACCCCAATCGCATAGTCCCAGTAAAACAACTGGAACCGCCATTCTTTGGTCGCAAGTTTCTGCGTGTTCGCCCACGACCCCCAACAAAGCATCGTGACAATGCACATCACGACCGCAACCGGATATGACTCGATAATTACCATGGTCAGGTTCCTTCGAGTTTGTTTCTATGGTCTGAATCGATTCTGCACCTTCAAGCGAACTTGTGCGTTCCCGGCATGGGGACCTCGGGAAACGGCAAAGGCCCAAACTCGTATTTCTCAGGGCCGTATCTCAAGCTCGAGTTGAGCGCCTGTTCCCATTCAACTGTCCTGCCAGTATAGGCGGATTCACGGCCCATGATTCCCGTGAGCGTCGATTCAGCGAGGTTCTTCGCTTCATTGATTGGCTGGCCAGCCCGGATGCTGGCGATCAAGTCGCGATGCTCTTGCTGGTATGGGTTCACTTCTTGGTCGCGGAACCGCCACAACTGGCCGTCTTTGGGGCGAATGTAGTTGGCGCAATTGCTGATCCCTTTTGTGCCCACAACCGCTTCTTCGACCCGCGATTCAGTGTGGTCCATCTGCCTGCACTGGCTGAACATTCGAATCCCGTTCGGATACTCGAACTCGACTGCAAAATGATCGTAGATGTGGCCATGGATCGGGGCGCGGCGTGCCTGGCGGCCGCCCATGCCGTAAGCCTTGATCGGGTGCGTGCCCATTACCCAGTTCATCACGTCAAGATTATGCACGTGTTGCTCGACAATATGATCGCCGCCAACCCAGGTGAAATAGTTCCAGTTGCGAAGTTGCCACTCCATGTCGGTCATTTCCTGCGTCCGTTCGATAACCCAAATAACACCCCCGTTCCAATAGCAGCGCAGGTACTCGATATCACCGATCGCGCCGTCGTGAATCCGCTTGATCGTTTCCTGATAGCCGCGCATGTGGCGGCGCTGAGTCCCTGCAGCAATGCCCAGCCCTTTCTGGCGCGCTATTTCATATGCTTCCAACAAAAGCCGAACGCCCGGTCCATCGACCGCGCCAGGTTTCTCCATGAAAACATGTTTTCCTGCTTTCACCGCGTCCAACACGTGCTGAGGACGGAAATGCGGCGGAGTTGCGTGGATTATGTAATTGATCTCGGGCACGGCCAGCAGCTTCTTGTATCCGTCGAAACCGGTGAAACACATCTCGGTTGGCACCTCGATCGGCGGTGTCAACCTCTGCAGTTGTTCTCTGCAACGGTTTATCCGGTCAGGAAACAGATCGCACAGAGCAACCACTTTGATGTTCTTTTCCTGAACCACGGCACCAGCCTTCGCGTCCTCGGTATGGTAACCCGCAGCGGGGTAAATGACATTCGTGGCTGCACCCAACGCATCAAGCACCGCCCCGGTCCCGCGCCCACCGCACCCTATCACCCCAATACGGATCGGATCATCAGGCACCGCATGTCCTGTTATTATAAATGGCAGGTTCACCACCGCTGCTGCGCCCGCAATGGCCGCAGAAGAGTCTTTCAGAAAACGACGGCGGCTGAGCCCGGCCTGGTCTGCGTCTAATCGTGTGGATTCATTCATGGCATGGAGATTCTTGTGTGGTTCCGTGAAAGCGTCTCGATTCGCATTCGCTCGGAGGCTTGCATCTTTCACGAATGCTTATTCTTGCTTTCCGACGTTCCGAATGCGAGCAGAAATTTTGTTGCATTGCGGCGCTGAGACCGGAGCCAAGCTGTTCCCGCTCTCAGGGCCGCAAGACAAAAAAAGCCGGGCGGCTGAAACGCCGCCCGGCCTCCAATTAGACTGTCCAGATAGAATTGACTTTAGACCGTTGCCACTTTGGGCGGGTCTGAGAAGATGCTGTAATCGCCCGGCATCGGCGGTCTAAGCGTGCGGAACGAACCCCATTTCATTGCCGCAGCATCCGTGTAGAGCAGCTCTGGGCCATAGGCAAACTTCGAGTTAAGAATCTGATCCCACTCGACCCACGCGCCACTGTACGCGGCTTCGCGGCCCATGATCGCAGTCAGAGTGCTGTCTGTGACGTTCTTGGCTTCGTTAAGCTCGGTATCTTTAAGAATGGCGTTGATGAGGTCGATGTGCTCCTGCGTGTAAGGATCGTCACTTTGCAGTTTGAGAGTTGATCGCCATGGGCTGCCACCTGTTGGCCGGATACTTCCGCCCGGACTGGCGGTGCCTTTGGTACCGTGTGCGAACTCGGTCACGCCCGGCGATCCCGTGCGCTTGATCTGACCGCAGTAACTGTACATCTTGACGCCGTTTTCGTAATCGTACTCGATGGCGAAGTGATCCCAAATCTCACCCGATTTGTTGCCCAGTTGCTGGCGTGCGCCCTGGCCCCAGCATCGCACCGGATGGCCGTTCATGATCCAGTTGCAGACGTCGAGGTTATGAACGTGCTGTTCAACAATGTGATCTCCAGACAGCCAAATATAATGGTACCAGTTGGCGATCTGTTTCTCGAGTTCGGTCTCCCCGCGGTCTCCGCGGTGCCAGATCGGGCCGTTGTTGACCCAGTAAGCCCGCAACAGGATGATGTCGCCGATCGCACCGTCCTGAATGCGCTTGATGGTTTCGATGTAACCGGCCTGGTGACGACGTTGCGTGCCCGCAGCAACTTTGAGTCCCTTCTGCTTCGCAAGCTCGCCAGCAGCGTACATTATCCGGCAGCCCGGACCGTCCACCGCGACAGGCTTTTCCATGAAAACATTCACGCCGGCTTCCACGCACGCTTTGAAATGCGCAGGTCGGAACCCTGGCGGCGCCGCAAGAATCGCATAGTTAACGCCCGGAACTGAAAGCGCTTTCTGGAAAGCATCAAAGCCGCTGAAACACCTTTCCTGCGGCACGCCGAAACGTTCGCCGCCCCTTGCCTGTTGCGGAAAGATGTCCGCCACGGCCACTATCTGAGCCTCGACACCAACAATCTTGGCAGCGTTCAGAAAGTTGCTCCCAGCTCCGCTCCCACGTCCGCCAGCGCCGATGATTACGGCTTTGATCGGCGTCTTTGCCTGAGCGTTAAGAACCGCAGGAAAACTGAGTGCAGCAGCACCTGCTGCGGCCAACGATGAGTGCTTGAGAAAATCCCGCCTTGTTAACGATTTGTCTCCGGAATTCTGATGATTTGTATTCATAGTAATTAGCGAACAAACTTGCCTGCAATCAAACACCAATCAAAGCTGCTAGTCAATAATAGGGAATTGAAAAAGCCGTGAATTCATTGCCGGGCTTTGGCAACGAGATTCATGCGCGGTTGCGCTAAACCTCGCAGATCGCGTGTTTTTCCTAAACCCACCGCCACGCTGGCCTGGGCGCACGCATTCGGAGCCGCCGATTCGCTTCTGAATCGCCCACAAATTTCTCCTTTTGCCCGTCCCATTTAAGTTTCCGCTCGAGCCGCATTGCAATATCAGCCAGATGGCAAAGTATGTCGCCCTGAACGGAATCTTCGATCGGGCAAATCGCGGGTTGCCTTGACCGAATGCTGTCAAGGAAGTTCCGGACGTGATTCGAGCTGCGGGTCAACTGAACGTCGCCGGAACCGAACTTCGTCTCGACAAGGCTTTCCGGGCTGGTCCGTATCTGTGTGCGGTCCACAAGAACCCAGCCGTCCGTGCCCTCGAAGGCAGTGCCGTGATCGACGATCTTACCGTATTTCCGCTCCCAATCCGTGAAATCGTTCATTGGGATGACCTTGTCATATCCGTTGCGGGTGCCGCGGTACACCATTCGAATGCCGTCAGCGAAAACGTAACTCACTTCCCATGCGACGGCAGTGTTGCAGGCACCCTCGGTCGGGAACACGCCGCGGCCTTCGACTTCAAGCACGCCTTTCATCATGTCCGGGTGTCCCCAGTAGGCAATGTCCAATGGGTGTATGCCCCAGCCCGCTACAAACCCGAGTGCGTAATCGTAGTTGTACCACCAAGTTTTCCACGCGTCCTGCTCGTCGATTGCCTTGCCCTGGGTGTACGGGGTTTCGCGAGCCGGGCCAAGCCACGTTTCGTAGTCAAGATCGGACGGCGGGAGAATGGGCTTGGTTGGGCCACCCGGCCGGCTGGCAGAACACCAAACGGTTATCTGGCGCAGTTTGCCAATCCGTCCGTTGCGAACCAACTCGCATGCGAGGCGAAATTGCCCTGACGACCTTTGCTGTGTGCCGAACTGGAATATGCGTTTCTGCTGCTGGCAAACCTGCCGCAGAATCTGGTCTTCCTCGACAGACACGCCCATCGGTTTCTCAACGTACATGTCCTTGTTCGCTCGCGCAGCGGCCACAGCCACCGGCACATGCCAGTGATCCGGCGTGGCGATGAGCACCGCGTCAATGTCGCTGCGGCCAAGCAACTCGCGGTAATCCGAATACGTGACACAGCTCTTGTCCTGGTAATGCTTGTTAACCATTTCCAGCGCCGCATTCAGATTCCGCTTGAGAACATCGCACAAAGCCACCACTCGGCAGTCCGATTGCCCAAGGAAATTGCTCATCACACCACGGCCTTGCGGCCCAACGCCGATGCATCCCACATTGATCCGGTTCGAGGGCGCAACGCTCCCTTGCGCTCCAAGAACCGTTGACGGGACAAACGAAGGGACGGCACATGCCGCGACTGCCGCCCCAATGTTGGTGGAAATGAATCTGCGCCTCGAGATCCCTGAAGAATTCGCATTCATTGTTTGCAGTGTACAGGTTTGGTTTGTTTGGCTGCGGAGCAATCCCAATTCGACCGCCGCGCCATGTCAAGCCCATGTTTCCCGGCTTTCCACGTTCAACGGCTGGCGCCGTTTCCCGCTTCTTCGACGCGTTCCCAACGGCGCCTCGGGCGCGGCGGGATAGAAGTGTCAACTTTGGCGTAATATGTGCCTTCCCCGAACATCGCATTGACGGCCTGTTCGAGCTCTTGCGATGGCCGAACCCGATAATAATCGTGAGCTTCAATGAACACGTTTGCGCCGCTGGGATACACAAAACACAAAAACAGCGGGCATCGTCCCCTGTGTTGGGCAACAATATCCCGGAGCTCTTCGAGTTTCTTCTTGTCAACAAGCGTGGTATGCAGCCGCAGATGCACCTGCAAAGTGAACCGCTGCGGCGCTTCTTCCAATGGCACGATTTCGTATGGGAAAACCTTGGTCTTTTGATCGCCGGCCCCAAGCTCGCCCACGACCATCACAGCGCGCCCCTGCTCCAGTAATGAGTCGAATCGTTCATGGTTGTCGTTGACGCACAGCACCTGAAAACTGCCGGTCATGTCCTCAATCGTGGCCATGGTGTAGGGTTTCTTTGTCTTTTTCGAAACGCCTGTTTGCTTGGCCGTGACCATTCCGCCAATCCGCGTCACCGTCCGCTCCGGCAGTTCGGACAATTCCTTTGCAGCACACAAAGAGTATCTTTCGAGAATCCCGATGTGGGGCGTGAGCGGATGCCCTGTAACGTAAAACCCCAGCAGTTCTTTTTCCGCCGCCAACAGTTCGTTCTGCGGCCATTCCGGCAGATCGACTTCACCGGATGCTCCCGTGGCCGGCTCTTCGATCAAACCAAACAGCGTGGTCTGGCCGCGGGCGCGATCCTGCGCAAGACTCGATGCCCTGCTCAGTGTCGCTTCAACCGACGCCATTAATGAAGCCCGCGTTCTGCCAAAACAGTCGCATGCACCGGATTTGATGAGCGCTTCCAACACACGGCGGTTGACAGTTCGCGTGTCAACTCGATTGCACAGGTCCGCCAGCGACGCAAATTTCCCGCCTGCATTGCGCGCATCGAGGATGTTCTTAACCGCAACTTCGCCCACGCCTTTGATGGCGACCAAACCGAACCGGATGGCAGAAGCGTCCCTGACCGGAGTGAATCCCATGTCACTCTCGTTCACGTCAGGCCCCAGAACATCGATCCCATTGGCGCGCGCCTCGGCAATGTACTCGGCCAGTTTGTCCGTGTCCGCCATGTCATTGGTCATGATGGCGCAGTAGAACTCGACCGGGTAGTTGGCCTTCAGGTAGGCCGTTTGGTAGGCCACAATCGCGTACGCCGCCGCATGCGACTTGTTGAAGCCGTAGTTGGAAAACTTCCGAAGCAGTTCGAAGATTTTCTCCGCTTTTTCCCGTGGAATCTGATTCGTTTCGGCGCAACCGGCGATGAACGCCTGGCGCTGTTGTTCCATTTTCTCTTCGATCTTCTTCCCCATGGCGTGCCGCAACACATCGGCCTTGCCCAAAGAGAATCCGGCCAACACGCGCGCGGCCTGCATCACCTGTTCCTGATATACCATCACCCCGTACGTTTCCCGGCAAATCGGTTCGAGCAGAGGATGCTCGTATTCAATCGCCATCTCGCCATGCCGGCGCCTGATGAATTCCGGAATCAGTTCCATCGGCCCGGGCCGGTACAGAGCAATCAGCGCCGTGATATGTTCGATCGAACTGATGCCGAACTTGCGGCACAAATCCCGCATCCCCGAGGATTCAAGTTGGAACACGCCAAGCGTGTTCGCCTTGTTAAGAAGCTCGTAGGTCTTGGGATCGTCGAGCGGGAGGCGGTCGATTGGGACCTCGACGCCGCGTGTCTGTTTCACCATTTCGCATGTGTTGCGGATAACA
This sequence comes from Verrucomicrobiota bacterium, assembly GCA_012517065.1. Lineage (GTDB taxonomy): Bacteria > Verrucomicrobiota > Verrucomicrobiia > Limisphaerales > J093 > JAAYVR01. The sequence continues at coordinate 9,901 of JAAYVR010000197.1, forward strand.
GTCAGCGTCTTGAGCCCCAAAAAATCCATCTTCAACAATCCCAACGCGCCGACAGCTTCCATGGCGTATTGGGTGACAATGCCGCCTTGTTCGTCCTTTTTCAGCGGCAGAATGTTTATCAGGGGCTGATCGCCTATTACTACGCCGGCAGCATGCACTGAAGCGTTGCGGGCGAGGTTTTCAAGCACCAAAGCCACATCAATAAGCTCGCGCGTTGTCTGTTCGTTCTCGTAAGCGCGTTTGAGGTCAGGGGATTCCTCCAGGGCTTCGGTGATCGTGATGTTAAGCGTGTTGGGGACCATTTTCGCAAGGCGATCGCCGTCGCTGTAGTCCAGCCCCATCGCACGCGCAACATCGCGGATCACAGACTTCGCCCCAAGCGTGCCAAAGGTGATGATCTGCGCCACGGAATCTTTGCCGTACTTACGGCGCACGTACTCGATCACTTCCGCGCGCCGGTCATCGGCAAAATCGATGTCGATATCCGGCGGGTTTATCCTTTCCTTGTTCAGGAACCGCTCGAAAAGAAGCCCGTGCCTGATCGGGTCAACGTTGGATATCCCAAGCAAATATGTGACAATCGACCCCGCAGCCGAACCACGCGCAACACACGCAATCCCGCGGCTTCGCCCATACCGAACAAAATCGCCAACAATCAAAAAATAGCTCGTGAACCCTGTGTCAATGATCGTCCGAAGCTCGAACTCGAGCCGCTTCAGTATCTCCGTGGCAGCAGCCGTAACACCCTCGGTTGAATCGGCAGCCCCTGAACCCCCACTCGGCGGTTTGTAAGTGGGAAGCCGCGCCCCATCCTCGACGGCGACAAGCTTGAAAGAGCCGTTTTCAACCCGAACACGCATCCCGTACCGCTTTTCGAGCCCCTCAGCCAGCAGTTCCCTCAGGTATTCTTCACGGCCAATCCCCCCGGGCGGCTCGAAAACAGGGTAATGCGATTTCCCCAGCGGCAACTCGAGATTGCAGCGTTCGGCGATTTCAAGCGTCGTCCGAATCGCCTCTGGTATCTCGGCAAATAGCGATTTCATTTCATCCGCCGAGCGCATGTGAAACTGCTCAGGCTCGTATCGGAGCCGTTTCGGGTCTTTGATGGTGGTTTGAGTGCCGATGCAAATCAGTATGTCATGCGCACGCCAATGCTCGCGCTTGAGGTAGTGCACGTCGTTGGTGGCGACAAGCTTGAGCCCGAATTCGCGTGACCATTCCACCAACTGCCTGTTGACTTTCGCTTCCTCCGGGATGCCGTGATTCTGAACTTCAAGATAAAAGTTCTCAGGTCCGAGCGTTTGCCGAAACCAATCTACTGCGTCCCTCGCCTGGGCAAGCTGGTCCTTGAGTATGAGATCAGGGATTTCGCCAGCCAAACAGCCCGTTAACGCAATGAGCCCCGACTTGTGCTGAGCAAGGAGTTCCTTGTCAATGCGCGGCTTGTAATAGAACCCCTCGATGTGCCCAGCAGTAACAAGGCGGATCAGATTCGAGTACCCAGCAAGGTCCGTCGCCAGCAGCACAAGATGATGGTAAACGTCGCGGCCACCAGCCATCGTTCGCTTTTCATGCCTGCTCCCGGGCGCCACATACACCTCACAACCGATTATCGGTTTGATGCCAGCCTTCAAAGCCGCACGATAGAAATCGACCGCACCGTACAGCACGCCGTGGTCAGTAATCGCCAGCGCCGGAAACTTGAGCTCTCGCGCTCGCTCAACCAACCGGTCCAAACGACATGCCCCGTCCAACAACGAGTACTCGGTGTGGACGTGCAAATGAACAAAATCAGCGTGCGCCATGCCGCAAATCTATGTCCCGACGCGAAACCTCTGCAAGGCGTGAGTTTGGGTACAGACGCGTGAGTGATTCAGCCGAAGGCATGTCCCAACCCGTGCAATCGCATCACCGTCAGAGCACTGGCGCAAGGTCACGCCGAAGTTGTTCCCGCTCAGCCCTGCTCTTTCCAAGCACCGCGATGCCAAGCTTAAGAACGTGTCTGTTCGGCATCAGCGTGGGGCGTACCGCCCGAACAATTTCCAGTGCCTTTCGCGCAGCGTCAGGCCGCCCGCGCAGCTTGTCGCAAGTGATAATCCATGCCATCGCCGTGCTTCGCGACACACCCGCAGTGCAGTGGATTAGAAGCGGTTCGCGCTTGATCTCCCTTGAAAACTCGAGCGCTCTGGTTATGTCCTCCTTGGTTGCCATAACTCCGCCAAGACTCAGGTACATGTCTTCAACGTCATCAAAATAAAGCTGCAACAGCTTGCGCGCTCCCACGAGCCATGCCACGTCCGCCAGCCCGTCGCAGATCGAAATCACGTTCCAATACCCCGGCTGACCAACCACCAAAGATTCAGCCTCGACAACGCTTGCAATCGCTATGTCCTGATCAAGTTCTTCTATGTACATGCCGGTACTGACGGTTCCTCGCTATAATCAAACCCTGGCTGGCCCAAGAATCTGACCGGCCACCCCCTCGGATTCAGCCATGCCTCCTGTCCAGTGAGATTTCCGGTCTAAATCCGCAGTTGCACCGGCCGGCGCGCCGGAACTCCGCAATCCCGTAATCCCGATCCCACCCGCCGCGCTCCACCCAACGGCTGCCCCAGAAATTCGATCGTGTTATTTCAAGCAACGTTTGCCTTCACTCCCACTCGATTGTCCCGGGCGGTTTGCTCGTGACGTCAAACACACACCGGTTAACCCCTTTGACCTCATTCACGATCCTGCTCGCCAGCGTCTCGAGAATATCATGCGGAAGACGCACCCAATCGGCTGTCATACCGTCTTGCGATTCGACAGCGCGAATGGCGATTGTGTACTCGTAAGTGCGCTCGTCGCCCATCACACCCACACTCCGCACCGGAAGCAATATCGCAAAGCTCTGCCAAATTCGATCGTACCAGCCCGTCTGTTTCATCACTTCCAGAACAATCGCGTCCGCCTTGCGCAACATTCGCAGCCGCTGCGGCGTAACTTCGCCAATGATCCGCACCGCAAGGCCCGGACCCGGAAACGGCTGCCTCAACACAATCTCTTCCGGCAACCCAAGCTCCCGCCCAAGGCGCCTGACCTCGTCCTTGAAAAGGCACTTGAGCGGCTCCACAAGTTCAAACTTCATCCTTCGCGGCAGCCCGCCCACATTGTGGTGACTCTTGATCTTGGCAGCCGGATTGCCGCCTATTGGCACCGACTCGATGACGTCAGGATAAAGCGTCCCTTGGGCGAGAAAACGGACTTTGCCCGTCCTGCGCGCCGCATCCTCAAACACCTCGATAAATGTCCGCCCAATGATCCTTCGCTTTCGTTCCGGGTCCGTCACCCCTCGCAACTTCTGCAAGAACATCTTTGAAGCATCCACGTACCGCAGACTCATGCGGAAATGCCGCCCAAAAACATCGCGAACAAGCCGCGGTTCGCCCTCGCGCAACAAACCGTTGTTGACGAAAATGCACGTGAGCCTGTCACCAATTGCTCTGTGCAACAGAACTGCCGCAACACTTGAATCCACACCCCCGCTCAACCCAAGTATAACACGCTCGGTTCCAACCCGATTCCTGATTTCTTGGACAGCGGTTTCCGCGTACCGGCGCATTGTCCAGTTCCTCCCGCATCCACAAATGCCGTTCGCGAAATTTGAAAGTATTCTCAGACCGTGCGCAGTGTGCGCAACCTCAGGGTGAAACTGCAATCCATATATCGGTTTGTCCCGATGTGCAATGGCGGCAAACGGCGTGTTCTCCGTTACCCCCACGGCAATAAAACCCGCCGGCAGCGCCGTCACCACATCCCCATGCGAGTTCCACACCCTGAACCGCTCCGGCACCCCATGAAACAGTCTGCACCCGGAATCAGTCACCGTCAGAGTGCTCCGACCGTACTCGCGCTGCGCACCCGGTTCGACTCTGCCATCGAAAAACCGCGCCAACAACTGGGCCCCGTAGCAAATGCCAAGCACCGGGATGTCGATTCCAAAAATCGCAGGGTCCGGCAAAGGAGCATCGGGAGCGTACACACTCTTGGGACCTCCGGAAAGAATGATCCCGCTCGGGCCAAGAGCGTCCAGTTCCGCCGCAGGCGTGTCGTGCCGCATGATCGTCGAGTAAACCCCGCACTCGCGTATTCGACGCGCAATCACCTGGGTGTACTGTGACCCGAAATCCAGAATTACAATTTGTTCGTTCACTGTTTTGTCATTGTCAGACCAAGACCAAGGCGCTCGGCTCGGTCCAAAAATAGCAATACCATTCTCACTTGATCGCGACTGCGCAGCGCCGTGTCACTGCCGTTCAACTCGATCTGTCCCGCTCCGTTGGCAACCCCATGACCTTGTTCGTCATTGGGCCGGAACCAACCTCACATCGCCACGCGTCTTGTCGTACTGAAACTTCATCCCGGCCGGCGGCTTCGGCAAGGTCGGCATGTAACCTGACTTCACCAGTTCGTTCAAGTCCTGCGGATACCTGTCTTCCGAAGCGTAAAACATCTGAATCGCCTGTTTGAGCGAGGCGACGTCCACAACCTTCTCCGCGACAGTCTTTGACCGCACAACCGCTCCAGCATAATCGGCCGGTGCGGTCAGCGGATTCCCGACAGTGCTGTTGGTGTTCTTGTCTGACGGCTGCTCGGCTTGCTTTCGTCCACACCCGGCAATCAAACATGCCAGCATCACTCCAATAAGCAGGTGCGATTTCATGTGCAGAATCTAATCCTCAAACCGCCAATTCCAAGTCCCAATCACAGGTCTCGCACAAGCCGAGCCGCCCGAACCCGCGCATCCTCGATAATCCGAAGGTCACGCGCAAGATCGCCAAACCTGAATGCTGGCGCGCCGCTCTGCGCCACCCCAAGCATTTCACCCGGCCCGCGCAACTTGAGGTCCTCCTCCGCGACACGAAAACCATCCGCTGTCTCCTCGAGCACGCGCAAGCGCTCACGCGCTTCTTTGGTCCGCGCCGACGCCACAAGAATGCAGTATGCTTCATGCGGGCCGCGCCTGATCCTCCCTCGCAATTGGTGCAACTGCGCCAATCCGAACATCTCGGCGTTCTCGATCACCATCACGGTCGCGTTCGGCACATCGACCCCCACCTCGATAACAGATGTCGCCACCAACACCTTGAGAATGCCCGACCGGAACTGGTCCATGACCAATTGCTTTTCGGCGGCACCAAGCCGCCCGTGCAACACCCCGACCTTGTGCGGAGCCAGTGTTCGCTGCACGGACTCAAATTCGCGCATGACCGCCGCGATGCCGTCAGCCGTGTCGCCGTTATCGATGCGAGGGCAAACAACATATGCTTGCCGCCCTTCGTTCAGCTTTTTCGAGACGAAATCCCATACCTTGGGAAGGCTTGCCGTGGAACGCACAAAGGTGCGCACCCGCCCTCGTCCCGGCGGCTCGGCGTCTATCACTGAAACGTCAAGGTCACCGTAAATCGTCAACCCCAGCGTGCGCGGAATCGGCGTGGCAGTCATCACCAACAGATGAGGATAACTCCCTTTGCGGACAAGTTTCTCCCGCTGCGCCACCCCGAACTTGTGTTGTTCATCGATTATCACAAGACCAAGGTTGTCCGGGGCAAACGCCGGTTCAATCAAAGCGTGCGTGCCAACGTAAAGATTTGGCGCTGCGTTTCGGATCTGCCCGTTCTCCGAATCCACGCCCGGCTTGTGGCTCCCGGTCAAAAGAACCACCCGAACACCCAACGGCCCAAACCACTTCGTAAAGTTCTGCGCATGTTGCTCGGCCAGAATCTCGGTCGGCGCCATGATCGCCACGTTGTACCCGCTTTCAATCGCCATCAGAGCAACGCACGCAGCAACCACCGTCTTTCCCGAACCCACATCGCCCTGCAACAGGCGCCGCATCGGATGCGGACCTGACATGTCGCTTCTCAGCTCGCGCAACACGCGTGTTTGAGCCTCGGTGAGCTTGAACTCGAGTTGCTTCAGAAATGGCCGGATCAACCGGTTGTCCCCGGCGCATGGCAACGCCCGCACGTTCAGCTCGAGATTCCGCCGACGACGCTGCAGCGGTATCTGAAATGAGGTGAATTCGTCCAGCGCCAGCCGTTGGCGCGCAGTCTCGGCCTCTTCAAGGCTCTCAGGGAAATGCAACCGGCGCACCGCTTCTGCACGCGACATGTAACCGGCCAACGACATTCCAGGCCACGGCTCGGCTACTTCGCTGCCAAATCGGTCAAGCGCCTGCCATACCAAGCTTCGCACCCAGCGCTGCGTCAGCCCCTCCGTCAGCGGGTAAACAGGCACAATCCGGCCAATGTGGATGCTCGCTTCTTCCCCTTGCTCGATGATTTCCGTCTCTGGATGGTCAATGGTCAGCGGGCGCATTGAAGACGGCTTGCCGTACACAAGCACTGTGTCGCCAACATGAAAGTATTGTTCCATGTAAGGCATGTCCCACCAACGGCAATGAAGCCGCCCAGTCCCGTCCTCGAGAATAATCTCGAATACCGACCGCGCTTTCCGTTTCCATGTCTTGACGCCCTGCGCAACGATCTTGCCCGCCGTCGATCCGGGAACACGCAATCGAAGCTCCGATATTCGTCCAATGACCCGCCTGTCCTCATATCGCCTCGGCCGGTGCAACAACAGGTCTTCCACCGACCTGATCCCGAGCCTTGACAGCAGCGCCGCACGCTCGGAACCAACACCGCGCAACACGGTGACCGGCCTTTCCAACGGAGATACCTGCGATTGTGGCTCCACGCCCCTCCCTATAGCCGCTTCGCGCGCGTCTTTCAATCCCATGCGCTGCCCGCCTTTGCGGCCCTCCCAGACACAATAACCCACACTACTGCGGCCGAGTCACACGCACACCAACATACGCTGTCCCAGGAACAGCAAATTTCTTCACTTCGACAATCACCGACATCGGAGCAAACTCGCGCATGATTGTTTCCGCGATTTCCACTGCCAAAGTCTCGATCAGGTTCCAGCTCCGTTCCTTGCCGATGCTTTCTATGCGCTTGCAGACTGCGTCATAGTCGATCGACCATCGCAAGTCATCCTTCACCGCCGCTGTCGCTACGTCTGAGGCCATCTCGACCGAAACAAGCAGGCGTTGCGGTTTTTCGCGTTCGGCATCATAGACGCCCACGCAACATGAAATCTCGAAATCCCGGATTATTATAGCGTCCATTCTAGTCAGGATTGTTGTTGTTCCGATTCCAGTTTCTCCAGCGCAGCCCTGATTTCAAAGCCCTCGCGAGTCAGCCAATCCCGCAACTCGCCAAGATGCTCCACCAACAGGTCCGGAGCGCACGCGCGCAGTTGTTCCGGATGATTGTACCCCGTCAGTACCGCACACGCGTACACCCCGCCAGCACGCGCCGCTTCCACGTCGTGTTCCATGTCCCCCACAAAAATTGTCTCGTCCTGCAGAAGACCATGCTCGGCCACCAAGCCGCGCATTTTGGTTCGTTTATCCCTCACCTCAACAAAAACATGGTCAAGATACGCCCCGAACCCGGTTGCTTCCGCCTGCACGATGTAATGGTCACGGTGAACACTGCTCAACAGGAATGTCCTCAGGCGATGCTCGCGACAAAACTCGAGGAACTCCCGCGCATGCGGAATCTCGGCAACCATGTGCCGACATCGCCGAAAGGCGTCATGAAACCATTCCTCAAGCTGTGATATCGGCACGTGCGGCACATACCGGTCGTAAAATTTCGTAAACGGCAGACAAAACTCGCGCCGGAACTGGTCCAAATCCATCTTCGGGACTCCTGCCATGGCGAAGACGTAATTGCTGGCTTCCAATACAGCCGGCAAATCGTCCACCAGTGTCCCAGACCAATCGAAGATGACGTTCCGTATCACGCGCGACACTGTATCAGCATCTCCACCAACTCTGCAACCGCCGCAACCGAACTGGACATATTTCACGCAAGAGATCAATTTGAACAAAACCGCGCGCGCACGCCGGTTGAAGATGTTTTTTCTTATGAAGTTCGCCATTTGCAACGAAGTGTTTGAAGGTTGGAACCTCGAAAGCGCATTCGAGTTTGTTGCCAGCGTCGGCTATGACGCCGTCGAAATCGCCCCGTTTACCATCGCGCCGCGTGTCACTGACGTCAGCGCCAGCCAAAGAATTCACATCCGGGACCTCGCACAACGCGCCGGCCTCGAAATCGCCGGCATACACTGGGTCCTGGCCAAAACCGACGGATTCCATGTCACGCACCCTGACGAGTCGGTCCGCGCACGCACAGCCCGTTACTGCGGAGAGCTGGTGAGATTCTGCAGCGATCTTGGCGGGCGCATAATCGTGTTTGGCTCCCCTAAACAGCGCAGCAAACTTCCAGGCGTTACCAGCGCCCAAGCATCCGCATGGGCAGTCGAAACGCTTGCCCCCGCCGTTCGCCTCGCCCAAACAAGAAACGTAACAATTTGCTTCGAACCCCTTTCCCCAGCCGAGACCAATTTCATCAACACAGCCAATGAAGCGATCAAATTCGCCCGCATGTTCGATTCCCCGGCCGCAAAAATCATACTCGACGTCAAAGCCATGTGTTCAGAGTCACAGCCAATCCCAGACATCATCCGCGCTTCGGCCCCTCATTTTGCCCATTTCCATGCAAACGACCGCAATTTGAAAGGGCCAGGCTTCGGCGACGTCGATTTCCGTCCCATCGCCGCTGCGCTCCGCGAAGTCGCTTACTCCGGGTACGTTTCAGTTGAGGTTTTCGATTTCTCAGACGGACCGGAGACAATCGCCGCTCGCAGTCTCTCCTACCTGAAAGAATCTTTTGCCAGCAACCCGCAACAACCCTGACCCTCAATTAGATTGTAAACGCCTGCATAAGTGAGTGCGTCCGCCCGTAATGCCGCCCCTCAGTTGAACGTTGTACGTTGAAGTGTTGAGCGGTTGAGTGGTTTAGTCGTCCTCTTGAGAACGTTGAACGTTCAACATGCAACTCGCAACATTCAGCGGTTTCAATGCTCGATGATTGCTTGCTTCCAAACCGCCCAAAGTCGGCACCCTGACACGCCGCGGGCGTGGCTTCGCCCGTCGCACGGAACGACCCATCGCCGCTAGAGTTCCGCGTTTACGCGGAACACCGCTTTACCTCGCCTCAATCCAAGGGCTGAAAGCCCGTCCTATTACATTCCCTTTCGCGTATTTCGACTATTTCGTGGTTGAAAACTTTGGCCGGCTTGGGATCCGCAAACTACGTGTCTGTCCCCATGTTGATTTCCAGGAGCGCGGCCGTCCTCGGCCGCATCAACCCGACACCCGATCTTACACCCGGTTCGTTCACTCAAACCCGGCGCCGGAACGTTCACCGGCTGGGTGCGGGCAAGAATGCCCGCGCTCCTGCACGCGCTGGAGCAAGCAACGGCTCGGGAGCGCGGCCGTCCCCGGCCGCATTCAACCCGATGACCGATCCTACACCTGTTTCGATCACGCAAATCCGTCGCCCGATCTTTGACCGGCTGGGTGCGGCCAAGAATGGCCGCGCTCCTGCACGCGCTGGAAAAGGCAACGACCC